>JAYUUC010000654.1:0-3111 GCA_043755105.1 Myxococcales bacterium | reverse complement strand
GAGATGCCATTGGCCGAAAGGGGCAAGGCGAATGCGACCGCGCTGAGGTCCCAGAGCGCATTGTGACCTTCGTCCGCCGTCGAGGAATGCACTGCCTTGCCATGGGTGGTGACCCGAAGTCCGTTGCCCTCTTGCACCACCTCGGCTTTGAAGTGGGGACGGGATTTGGTCAATGCGGTGAGGACCGCCGAAACCCGACCTTGCGCCACGCTCAGCAATCCCAGCCGGCCGGCCGCAGCGGGAATGCCCTTGGGATACCGCGCGATCAGCGTCATCGAAGCCGTCCCCGGTACCTGGGTGAGAAAGTCACCGGCCGACGCCTCGGTCAGCTCGAAGTCGCCTGGATCTTTCGCAGACACGGCGCCCACCGGTGCCTCGAGCTCCCAGTCGACGAAGCCTGCCTGAGCGGCGACCACCGGGTAGCTGGCATCGACGGAGATGACGTTCTCAGGCCTGGGTTCCTTCTCGGCATAGGCCTTCATGCCTGCCCAGGCGCTCTCTTCGCCGGTGCCGATGATGACCTTCACGGTTCCCCGGGGCTTGAAGCCGAGCTCGCGTGCCATCGAGAGGGTGGTGAGCACGGCGGCGAGTGGACCTTTGTCGTCCTCGGAGCCGCGACCGTAGAGGCGGCCTCCTTCAACCTTGGGGGTGAACGGAGCAGTGCGGGTCCATTCTGCGGCCGGCGCAGGCACCACGTCGCCGTGAAGCACCAATCCAAGTCGAGCAGGACCTTCGCCCCAGCTGATCTCGAAGACGTCTCGCTCCCCTATGGTGCGGAAGCCGAAGCCGTGCTCCTTGGCCCAGCGGGCGAGGAACTCACCCATCGCCGCAATCGGCTTGCTCGTGCTCGAAGGAGCCTCGGCGCTCACGGTGGGAAAGGAGATCAACTGCGAGGCCAGCGGCACCAGCTCTTCCATGGCGCATCGGGCAACGAAGGCATCGAGCCGCTCGAGGTCGGTCTTCCCTGGCATCGCAGTGCGCAAGAAAGGTTTCAGCCGAGCCGGGCCGGTGCAGCGCGAGCTCTTCGTGGTCGGAGCCTCGGCCTGGACGGAGCCAGCCAACCCCAGGGTCGTCAGCAGCGCGGGAAGCAGCGACCTAAAGAACAAGCGATGCGGCAGCATCAGGCACCTCGTGAGGCAACAGGGTCAGCCTTCCGCTTAGCGCTCCCCGGAAGGGAACGGAAGCCTTGTGGGCTCCGCACAGGCGAACCCTTCCGCACAACTTTAAAACCCTGAGCAAGGTTGAGTTCAGGTCTTGTTGCTGCACCCTCCCCCGGAAACGCCTCGGCACCGATCAGCCCGGCTGCTCTGTGGCCAGGAGCGCCGCGCCGATCAACCCGCTGTCGTCGCCGAGCGCGGCCTCGCAGACCTCGACATGCTTCCGGCTGACCTGTGAAGCGAGTGCGAAGACGGACTCCTTCACTTGCTTCACCATCCCCGGGCAGTGACTGAGCACGCCGCCGCCGAGAATCAGTCGGGCCGGGTTGAGCACCGTCACCTGGTTCGCGGCTGCCATTCCCAGAAACCGGCAGGCCTGATCGTAGATGCGCCGCGCGAGCGGGTCTTCACCAAGCGCCGCCTGTTCGAGTATTGCCGGGTTGAGCTTCTCGAGATCACCTTCCGCCAGTTCCATCAGCAGTCCGCGCGAGCCGGCCTCCTTCACCGCTTCCTTCATCTGGGCGATCAGGTTGTGGCCGCCGACGTAGGCCTCGAGACACCCATGCTCACCGCAGCCACACAAGCGGCCGTCGCGGACCACCTTGATGTGTCCGAGCTCGCCGGCCACTCCGGTGGCGCCATGAAGCAGCTTTCCCCCGGCGATGATCGCGCTGCCCACGCCCGAGCCGACGAACAACACGTAGACATCTTCCACGCCCTTGCCTGCACCGGCGCGGTGCTCACCCCAGGCCGCGGCAGTGAGGTCGTTGACCACCCGCACTTTCTGCTTCAACTTCGCAGCGAGCAGCGCCCCGAAGGGCACCTCGCGCCAACCGAGATTCGGAGCCACCAGCACCCTTCCGCTGCCGGGCTCGAGCTGTGCGGCCACTCCGACTCCGCAATGAACGACGTCGACGCTGGGCACGGCCTCGAGCGCTGCCTGGACGGCGTGGGAGATTGCCTCGACCACCGCCTCGGGCGAACGGTCGGTCAACGTCCCCTTCGAGGTCGAGAGCAGACGCCCCGACGCGTCCACAACCGCGGCCCGCGCGTGGGTCCCACCGAGGTCGATTCCCAGCGAGCATGGACCCGGGTTGATGTCATTGGCTTGCACCCGGGCGACGCTACCGCAGCGGGGATCGGGGCGCATCGCCACTCCGGAAAGAGGAGAGACGATGGCAGCGATTGAACAGGGCTACGCCTTCTTCAGCTCGGCGAGGAAGCGGCCCAGATAGTCAGCAAGTTGGGCGCCGAGCGATTTGTCGATCAACTCCCCTGCGGGGTCCAGCGCCGAGCCCACCTGAGAGACCGTCATCTGACCCGGCATCGTCCAGACGCCCAGGGCATTGAGCACTTCGCGCAAGGCGAGCTGGGAGTAGACCGTCCCTCCTCGACCGGGCGTGGCTCCGAGCAGCGCAGCCAACTTGCCCTGGAAGGGTTGGGTGAACGGATGCGGCTGGTGGTCGGCGTCCGCTGGCAGGGGTCGCGATGCCCAGTCGATCGCGTTCTTCAGGCCGCCGGGGATGCCATGGTTGTACTCCGGGCTGGCGAGCAGCAGTCCGCTGGCGCGACCGATTCGTTCCTTCAGCCGCAGGGCCTCGTCGGGGAAGCCCGCCGCCTCGACATCGCCGTCGTAGACCGGCAAGGGCGAAATCTTCAGGTCGTAGACATCGACCTCCACCCCGCCCTTTTCCAGCTCACGGATGCCCAGCTTCAAAAGCTGCCGGTTGTAGGAACCCGTCCGCAGCGAACCGGCGAGGGCGAAGACCTTGAGAGGACTCACGCGCCGACCTCTCGCCGGACCTGCGCGAGGGTGCCTTCCACCAGCTTCTGAATCTCGTGCAGCCGCGCTTCGGTCTTCGCCTCGAACCGGAGCACCAGAATCGGCTGGGTGTTCGACGCCCGCACCAGACCCCACCCGTCCGGGAAGGTGACCCGCACCCCGTCGACGTCG
>JAYUUC010000653.1:0-3113 GCA_043755105.1 Myxococcales bacterium | reverse complement strand
GCTCAAAAGGATCCAGCAACCCCGGCAACTGCTCAATCCGTGATGCCCGAAACAGCGGGCCCTTGGTGCGAGTGGCGGCCTCGTCGGTTCCAGTCATCGCTCGCTCTCGACGCAGCGCCGTTGATAGCCAAGCCAGAGCTGCTCCCACACCGGGCCAGGAATTCCCGCTCCTACCGGAGCCTGTTCGAGCCGGACCACCGGCACCAGTCCGGAAATGGAGCTGGTGACAAACAATTCGTCCGCCGTCCGCAATGCCTTCGGGGTGAGGACTCCTTCCTCCACCGAATAGCCAAACTCTCTGGCCTGCTCGATCACTTCCGCGCGGGTGATGCCGGGCAGACACACGGTGGGTGGCGGCGTCTGCAGGAGCCTTCCGCGCACGGCAAACACATTGGCGATGGTTCCCTCGGTCACTTCACCTTCGGGAGTAACGAAGAGCCCTTCTCCGGCCCCGCGGCGCTGAACCTCGAGCCGGGCGAGAACGGTACGCTGATAGCTGGTCGACTTCACCCACGGCGGTGGCCACTGCACCACCGGGTGCCCTTCGAGCAAGGTGGCGCTGATGCCCTTCTGATAGTCGGCGGCGGCGCGCGTCTTCAGCGGACGCGCCGAAACCACAGTGGTGGCGGGTCCACACCCGACGGGCTCGAAGCCTTCGGGGTTGCTCCCCCGGGTCACCGTGATCCGCAAGGCCGCCTCTTCCAGACCCGATCGCCGAAGAGTCTCCACCACTTGGTTCCGAAGCCGCTCGACCTCGAGGACTTCGGCAAAGGCCAACGCTTCGAGCGCCTGCTTCAACCGGTCAAGATGGCGATCGAGCCGGAACGGGCGGCCGCCGTAGGTGCGCAGCGACTCGAAGGCTCCATCTCCGTAAAGAAAGCCGTGGTCGGAGGCAGCCACCCGAGCGTGACCGGGGGCGCAGAACTCGCCATTGATGCAAACCAGACCGTCCATCCCCGCTCAGCTCTCCCGCGAAGTGCCGCACAAGTCAAACCGTCTGCGCGGCCATCAAGGCCTGACCGCCCTGTCTCCTCTGCTTCGAGGTATATCGCTGACACATGGGTCTTCCGGAACAGCCCTCGGTCTCTGCTCGCAAGATCACGGAAGTGATGCTGGCGCTGCTGAGAGACCGTGGCGCTTCCACGGCCTGCCCCTCCGAGGTAGCCCGAGCACTCGACCCCCAGGCCTGGCGACCGCTAATGCCGGCCGTCCGAAAGATCGCTGCGGCGTTGCAAGAAAAAGGGAGACTCGACGCCTATCAGCGCGGCAGGGAAGTGAAGGTTTTGCTCGCGCGAGGCCCGATCCGGCTCCGTCTTCACGCCGTGGTGGAAGTCGACCACCGCAAGCACCCCGACCGCTATCGAATCGGCCGGGGCGAGCAAGGGGTCCTCACTGTCCAACCTTATTCCCGCGAGCTCCTGCCGCTGTGGCGCTTCCGCAACCCGGAGGTCGCGGCGCAGTCCGCCCAGGTCTTGTGGCGCAGGTTCCAGACCTTTGGGAAGACGAAGGACTTCGTCGGAATGGACATCGCGAGGAAGTTTCTTCAGATGGGTTGGACACGGTCTCGCCGCTACGCCAACCACTCAAGCGGAAGGAAATACAAGCCTGGGACCCGTGTTCCGCTTCCGCCGGTACCTGATGAGGAGAAGGCAGCTTCGGCAGCGATTTTCCGGCGCTATCTCCAGCGTGCGCTGAAGGATCCCGCCTACTTGAAACTGAAGCGTGAGCACCTGGCACCTCAGGGGACCGGCACTCCGAAGGTTCCACGGCGGAAAAAAGCGACCGCGGAGCTCTGAGCGTGGGTGGAAGCCGTCCAGAATCCGTGTGCCGCGTCGGGTTGTCCGCAACTTTCGGTCTCACTGCCCAGACAATGTTTCAGACTCGCCCGTGTCGCGGGGACCCGGGCTTTCCTGGAGCATCGCTAATGGGCAAGACCGCGCTGGCCGCAGTGAAGAACGCTCTCACAGCCAAAGTTCCAAAAGCTGAAGTGAAGCAGTGGGAAAAGAAGGTCCTGCAGGACGGGAAGGTCACTCCCGCCGAGCGAAAGGACCTGCAGCGCAAGGTCCGCGACTCGGATTTCACCCCTGCCGCAAAGGTCGAGATCCGTTCTTTCTTTGAACGTCAGGGAATCCCTTGGCCCGGTCCCGCTGCCAGCACCCACATCGCGGGTGAAGAGGACGGCGGAGGCAAGGGCGGGGTCACGACCATGGGCCTCGGTGAAGAAGACGGAAAGTAGAACAGCCTTTCGTTTAGAACGACACAAGCATGGAAATTGGAATTCTCGGTGCCCCGCCCGACCTTCATGTTCGGGCGGTGGCAGAGGCGCTTCAAGCGCTGGGCGCGACGGTCACCCACGTCGCGCCGGACCTGTTTGAGTCAACGCAGGCAGTGGCGCTGATCGACGACGAGTTGTTGATCGACGGAACAGCGGTGTGTACTGCAGGTGCCTGGTGGGTGAAGCAGCTTCCCAGCACGCACCTGTCGGAATTTTCGGTGTCCTCCTCGAGCGCCAGCCTGTTCGAGCGCCAATTGGTCACCCGGGAGCGGGCCCAGTTGATGACGGCCTGGCTGTGCGCTCTCGACGACGCCGGGGTCCCGGTCGTCAATCCTCCGCGCAGCAGCTACCACTTCATCCAGAAACCCTACCAGATTTCCCTGATGCGTCGAGCGGGAGTGCCGGTACCGCAAACGCTGTACACCTCATCGCCAGAAGCGGCGAAAGCGTTCAGGGCGGAAGTCGGTCCCTGCATCGTGAAACCCGTCGCCGGAGGCGCATTCACCCGCGACTTCGACTCCGACGAGGTCCAATCCACTCTTCACCTTTTGCAAGGCGCCCCGATCGTCCTTCAGGAGCGCGCCCTGGGAGAGCACGTCCGGGTCACGGTGGTGGGGGACGAGATCGTGAGCGCGGTGGTGATCGGCAGCGGGCACCTCGACTACCGCGCTGACCCTGACTACCACTCCAACGCCGAGTACCGCGAAGCGAACCTGACCGCCGATGGCCAGCGCATCGCTCTGCTGGCCGCTCGCGCCAGCCGCCTCGACTTCACCGGAATCGACATCCTTCGCGACGGTGATCGACACGTCGTCCTCGAGTGCAACACGTCACCGAT
>JAYUUC010000652.1:0-9132 GCA_043755105.1 Myxococcales bacterium | reverse complement strand
CGTCCCGATTGGAGTCGGTCCGCGCCGCGATTGAAAAGTCTGCTTTGGACACAGCGCGGAAGCAGTGGGCCCTCAACTCCTACTTGCCGTTTCGTGCTGTTCTCGAGGAGTCGCTCAAGAATGAAATTCGCGAGGCTCATTACTCGCTGCAGTCCGGGCTGCTCAGGGAGTTTCCCCTGGTCTCGAACGAAGTCATCGACGTTCTGATAGAGGAAAGTTGTGGCTACGCATCGCTCAATGGCTGGCTCAACGCGGAAGCCGAAGCCCACGAAGCCTCGCTGACGACGTGAGGGCTGACTGAGTGACCAACCTCTCTCGTCCGAAATTCGTGCTCAGGTGGTCCTGGCGACAAAGGGAGCGCCGAAGCAGTCGAGGTCCAATTCAATAGAAAGTCCGGAGTGGTTGGTGAGCCTGATCTGCAATCCCTTGCGGCTCAAACCCTCGAGGTCAACGCTGAACTGACCCTTGGCATCCGAGAGGAACCCCCGAGCCGTTTTCAGGTCAGGGTGACGGACGAAGATCTGGGTCATCGCTGGGACGGTGAAATCTTCGACCGTCTTGACCACCCCACGTTCGAGCCTGAATTGGGAGTAGTTGATGGAAAAGGGACGGCGACGGGTTGAATTCTTGAATGCCATCGGGTCCTGCTGGAACAGCCGCAGAGGGGCGGGTTCAGATTCGAAGCCCAACGGAGGTTGAATGGTGACCAGGAACATCTCCCATGCCTGATGATCGTCCTCCTCGATAAGGGGAATGGAGGTCAAAACCATTCCCTCGTCGGGCCTCTTCCCCTTGAACTCGTCAGCCTTCTGGCTGGCCTTGGTTCCGGCCGTGGCTTCGACGTCCTCCTCCGGGGCGGTCACTTTCTTGATCAGCTTCGGTCGGCCGCTCTCGAGAACACTGGCGTTGTAGATGCGAATCGTCGAGCCAGGCAGCGCGAAGGTCTGGATCACTGCAGCTTCAGCGGCCTTCTTCGGTTGGGTCCAACCACACACAAGAGGAGTATTAGCGGAGGGTTCGACCTCCTTCTGCCCCAAGGCAAAGGTAGAGACGGGAGAGTTCGCAACCTCTTGCGGTACTTCTTGCACGATGGTTGTGGGAACAGCCTCGAAGCCGTCTGCCCGGAGCTTCGACCGAATGCTCGCTGCGGATTCCGCATCAAGACCCATCAGCACCGAATTGAGAATGTCGCTGCTCTTCACCGGTTCGTGAGTTTTGGCAACAGGGGAAAGAGAACCACGCGGGGCAGGACCCTTGAGGGGGATATCCGTCATTTCAAGCTCCTCAGTCGATCAGATTGTCTCGGAATTTGGAAAGGAGTTGCTCCTGCGCTGTAAAAGAAACTGCCAGTGCCGCACGAGCGGATTTCCCGCGTGCCTCTCTGGGCGCTTTCCCCGAGTGTTGATATCCGACGCTCCCCGTGTACTGCTTTCCCTCGCAGCGTCGAATCGTCTTCGGAATGTTCGGTGGAGCCCTGTGCGGTCTCGGCCTCTTCGCCTTCGAGAGCGCCTCGATTCTTCACACCGGTCCGGCCGGGATGAACGTCGACATTCGCGGTCCCCTGGCGGCGGTGGTGCAAGCGGTTCGCCCCCAGGTGTTGGGGATCGTGGCGAGGGTGGGGTGCGGGTATCTGCTCGCGGGGTCGGTGCTCGGTCTCACTGCAGGGTTGCTCGCTGGCCTGCTGGCGACACGAAGAAAACTCTTTTGGGTTTGGCTCCTCGAGCTCCTCGGGATGGCGGCCTTGCTCACCTGGAGCGCGGCGGTCGCGCGTCCCGCCCTCTTTGACGATGTGCCACGGCTCGTCCCGGTCCTGCGGCTTCTCATCGACGGCGGAGAGCCTTGGCATCCACTTGCGGTGGCTGCACTCGCGCTTGGGATCCACCTGGCCGCTGCGTGGCGCGCTGGCCTCCGTCCCCGGTGGAGGGGCGTGGCGGTCGGGGTAGGCGCAGGGGCCCTGTTTTTGGGCGCAGCAGGAGTTGGGCTTCGGACGGCGCCCAACCATCCGCTGATCGTACTTTTCGGCATCGATGCCTTCAGGCCCGATCGCTTGCACCGCTTGTCCCCA
Source organism: Myxococcales bacterium (assembly GCA_043755105.1). Taxonomy (GTDB): domain Bacteria; phylum Myxococcota; class Myxococcia; order Myxococcales; family Myxococcaceae; genus JAYUUC01. The sequence goes on along the minus strand of JAYUUC010000652.1, from coordinate 7,067 downwards.
GCGCCGACCCTCGCTCCCCACCTCGAACGCTTTCTCGAGGACGCGACCAGCTTCGACCGCGCCTATACGCCGATTGCCCAGACTGAACCTGCCTGGCGCAGCCTTCTCACGGCGCGGTGGCCATTCGCGACCGGCGTCCGGGTTCCGCTCACTCCCGCGATTCATCGTGCCGAGCTTCCGACTTTTCCCGCCGCCTTGGCCGCCGCGGGCTGGAAGACCCGCTTCCAGACCGACTGCTCACGCTTCAACTGGCAAGGGCCCGATTCCGGCTTCGAGGAAACGCAGCAGCCTCCTCGAGGGGCGCTCAACTTCGCGCTGGAAAAACTGCGCTACCGAGGGCTGGGAATCTTTGGCGACAATCGCCTCGGCGTTCTCCTGGTACCCGAGTTGCTCGAGAACCGGGCCATCGCAGGGCTCTACGATCCTCAACGCTACGCTCGCGGTCTCACCGAGTCGCTCTTGAAGGAAGCTTCCACCGGGCCAGCGCTGTTTGCGTTCCACGCCACCGCCGCTCACTTCCCCGGCGATCCGGTCTACCCCTACTACCGCCACCGGCTCGGCCCTGAGGTTCCACTCGAGCGACGGTTGAGAATGGTCTACTCCCCGATTGAAGTGCCGGGCAGTTCCGGCACCGGACAGGTCAGGGGCCGTCGCTCCGATTCCGAAGGTCTCTACGACGAGCTGCTCGAAGAAGCCGATGCCCAGTTCGGAACGCTGATCGACGGGCTCCAGTCGGCAGGCCTCTATGACCAGGCAACAGTGATCGTGTTCTCCGATCATGGTGAAAGCTTTCATGCCGACGTTCCCGCGATCGAAGGGAGCACTCCGGTTCACGGCGCCCGCCTCTCCGAGGAAGAAAACCGGATCCTGCTCGCGATCAAGCTCCCTTCCCAGCGCGGATCCGGTCAACGCATCGATGCTCTCACCCGACTGATCGACATCGGACCCACCGTGCTCGAGCTCGCCGGTCTTCCCCCGTTGAAAGAGGCCGACGGTCAGAGCCTCCTGCCTCTGATCGAGGGCGACCAGAACCTGGCGCCGCGGCTGCTTTACGCTGAAACGGGCTTCACCCACGCCCGCCCGGACGTCTTCGATGGCGAGCATCAGGCGGGCGCTCCCCGCAGCTTCGAGGCCTATCAGCTTCAACCCGACGGGACGATCGAGATGGCGGAGTCGGCGCTCGCCGCTGCCCTGAAGGAGAAGGACATCGGGGCCTTCGACGGCAGGCAATGGCTGATCCGTTCGCCCCGCCGGGACGGCACCGTGCTCGAGCGCTGGGTGGGCGATGGACGCCCCGACGGGCTTCGCGTCTGGCTGAGCGCCCTCGTCCCCGGTACCTTTTCTGGAACGACTGGAGGACGACCATGACGACTCAGACCCTGAGCCTGCAAGAGCGTTACGCCCCTCACAACGCCTGCTTCGGGTGCGGGCCGTCTAACCCCCAGGGGCTTCACGTCCGCAGCTTTCCGGAAGGGGACGAGTGGGTGGCGACCTGGACCCCCTCGCCACACCATGAGGCGTTCCCCGGGGTGCTCAACGGCGGAATCATCGGCGCCCTGCTCGACTGTCACTGCAACTGGGCCGCAGCCCATCACTTGATGAAGGAACGGCAGATCGAGAGCCCTCCCTGCACGGTGACCGCTGACTACGCCATCGTCCTCAAGCGGCCGTGTCCCACCGCTTCACCGCTCTTTCTCCGGGCGAAGGTGGTCGAGTCCAATGGAACCAAGGTGACCGTCGAAGGCACCCTCGAAGCGGAAGGGAAGCTGCGCGCCACCTGCAAGGGAACCTTCGTTGCCGTCGAGCCCGGTCACCCCGCCTTTCACCGTTGGTGAGCGGCTACCGGCAAGCCCCGGAGCGTCTGCGTGAACTCGCCGCACAGCCAACCGGGGCGCTTACCGCCCGGCGAGCAGATCGATCTGGCCCACGCGGCCCGTGCCGCGGTCGACGGCCTTGTGGTTCTCGCGGGAGATCTTGTCCTGAAGCAACATCAGGCCGTCGAGCACCTGCTCGGGCCGTGGCGGACAGCCGGGAATGTAAACATCCACCGGAATGATCCGATCGATGCCCTGAAGCACGGCGTAGTTGTCGTAGAAGCCGCCGGAGGAGGCGCACACACCGAAGGCAACTACCCACTTCGGCTCACACATCTGCTCGAAGACCCGCTTCAAGATCGGCGCCTGCTTCATGTTGATGGTGCCGACCACCAGCAGCAAGTCCGCCTGGCGGGGAGAGAAGCGGGGAAACTCGGCGCCGAAGCGCGCGATGTCGTAGCGGCTCGCCGCCACCGACATGTACTCCATGCCGCAGCAGGCGGTGGCGAACGGATAGGTGAAGAGCGAATACTTCCGCGCCCAGCCCAGCCCCTTCGACACCATGTTCTGAAAAAAGCCCACCGCATCATCTTTGCGGGTGGCGAGTGCGGGGGTCATGTCGACGTCAGCCATGGTCTGCTAGGTCTCCCACTCGAGCGCGCCCTTCTTCCAAACGTACACCAGCCCGAGCACCAGCGTGGCCGCAAAGCTGATCATCTCGAAATAGCCGCTCCAGCCCAGGGCTTTGAAGTTGATCGCCCAAGGGTAGAGAAACACCGCTTCGACGTCGAACACGATAAACAGTAACGCCACCACGTAGAACTTCACCGCAAACCGCTGCCGCGCGCTGCCCACCGATACCGAGCCGCACTCGAAGCTGTCCGACTTCACCTCGGACATGCGCTTGGGGCCCAGGAAGGTGGCCAGGCCGGCGATGGCCATCGCCATGCCTCCTGCGAGCAGGAACACCGCGGCGATCGGTACATACGGGGTCAGGGGCGTCGGACTCATCGGCGCTGCACCATAAAGATCACGCGCGGTGGGGTCAAAGGGATTGAGCGGACTACTCACCCGCTTGAGCGTTTTTCATGACCCGAACTCGCTCGCGTGCAGACGGGAAAGCGAAGCCGGCGTTTAATGCAAGCGAGCGGTCTGGCGGTGGCCAAGTCCTTGACAAAGCAGGGCGCTCCTGAAATTGACGAACAGATCTTCGGCGGCTCCTTCCAGAGGTGAAACGTGCAGTTCGACTTCGCGATGGTGCTGGCCTTCGTGGTCGCCGGCGTCGGTTTTGCGATCGCCAACCTGGTGATCGGCGCCTTCCTGCGACCCCGGTTTCCCAGCCCCGAAAAGTCGATGATCTACGAGTGCGGGGAGCGCCCGATCGGCGGCGCCTGGTTCAACTTCAACCCGCGCTTCTACATCATCGCTCTGGTGTTCGTGATCTTCGAGGTCGAGATCGCCCTCACCATTCCGGTCGCGCTGGTGTTCCGCAAATGGGTCGCGGAGGGCAGGGGAGGCACGGCGCTGGTCGAGATTCTCGCTTTCGTCGCCATCCTCTTCTCCGGCCTGGTCTGGATCTGGGTGCGCAAGGATCTCGACTGGATCAAGCGGCTCGACGCGCACGAGGTGGAAGCGGTGCCGGCGCGCATCCTCCCGGGGGTTCAGTCTCCGCGTTCCTACGTAGCCAATCATTAGACCGAGGGCGACACCATGGCCGACACCAAGGGCTACAGCCACGATCCCGGCGCTTCCACCGCGCTGGTCACCACCCACACCAACGTGCTCGAGAACCTGATCAACTGGTCCAGGCGCTCGTCGATGTTCTACCTGCTCTTCGGCCTGGCCTGCTGCGGCATCGAGTTGATGCAGACCGGCGGCCCGCGCGCCGACCTTGACCGCTTCGGCTCGGTGCCCCGCGCCACTCCCCGGCAAAGCGACTTGATGATCGTGGCCGGAACGCTGACCTACAAGATGGCGATCCGGGCCAAGCTCCTCTACGAGCAGATGGCCGAGCCGAAGTACGTGATCTCGATGGGCTCGTGTGCCAATTGCGGCGGGCTATTCCAGCTCGCCTACTCGGTGTGCAAAGGCGTGGACAAGATCATCCCCGTCGACGTCTATGTGCCCGGTTGCCCGCCGCGGCCCGAAGCGCTCACCGAGGGGTTTCTTCGCATTCAGGAGTTGATCAAGCGCGAGACCCTGAAGGGCAAGTTCCGACCCCGGCACTATGGCACCGGCGCCGGCTACGAGGTGCCCGAGACCGTCTAGAGCTTTCCCGACCCGGTTTTTTGGCCGAACGAATCAGGCCGTCCTCCGCGGTACCGGGGTCGGCCTTTGTTGCAAAGGAACGACGACCCGATGGCTGCCCTCACTGCCGAGCAGATCCACCTCAAGCTCAGCGCCCGCTTCGCCGAGGCGATTGGACCGCTGCAGCCCCCGAACAAGGACCCGTTCTGCGTGCTCGACGCAGCCCAGCTGGTCGAGATCTGCCGCTACCTGAAGAGCGAGCCGTCGCTGGCGTTCGACTTCCTCCAGGACGAGACCGCCACCGATCACCCCAAGGAAGGGTTGATCAAGCTCGTCTTCCACTTCTACAGCTACTCCCATCGGCACATGTTCGTCGCCAAGGTCGAGCTGCCGCGCGCCAACCCCGAGGTCGATACCCTCGAAGGGGTTTGGAAGGCCGCCAACTGGATGGAACGCGAGATCTACGACCTCTTCGGAGTGAACTTCAAAGGTCACAGCGACCTGCGGCGCATCGTCCTTCCCTACGATTGGGTAGGAAATCCGCTGCGCAAGGACTACGCCGAGGCGGGCGGCTACCGCGACATCAGCAACGTCCGCGACAACCCGCTCGACCTCTACCTTTCGCTCGATCGGCAGATCAAGGCCGACAACCCGGCGCAGGCGCCCGTTCCCGTCGCGGCTGCTCCCGCGCTTCCTCCCAAGGTCTAGGCGAATACCCATGGCTCTTGACCAGCTGCTGATCACCAAGAAGTTCGGCCCCGACACCGACCAGGAGATGATCCTGAACATGGGGCCACAGCACCCCTCGACCCACGGGGTGATCAACTTCATCGTCCACGCCGACGGTGAGATCATGCACCGGGCGGTGCCCGAGGTGGGCTACCTCCACCGCTCGCTGGAGAAGATCGGCGAGACGGTGACCTACGCGGGCTTCATGCCTTACACCGATCGCATCGACTACATCGCGGCGATGTTCGCCAACGAGGGCTGGGCGATCGCGGTCGAGAAGCTGCTCGGCATCACCCCGCCTCCACGCGCGCAGTACATGCGGGTGATCTCCTGCGAGCTGAACCGGATCGCCTCTCACCTGATCTCCGTGGGAACGATGGCGATGGACGTCGGCGCGGTGACCCCGTTCCCCTACGCGCTGCGCGAGCGCGAGAGCATCAACGACCTGATCGAAGCGCTCTGTGGTGCGCGGCTGACGTACAACTACCACCGCATCGGCGGAGTGGCCTTCGACATGCCCGACGACTGGGCGCCCCTTTGCCACAAGTGGCTCGACCACTTCGACAAGGTGCTGGTGGAGTTCGACCGTCTGCTCTCGGGGAGCGAGATCTTCATCAAGCGGCTGGCAGGGCTGTCGGTGGTTCCGCTTCCGATGGCGATCGACTACGGGCTCGTCGGCCCCAACTTGCGCGCGTCGGGTTCGGATTACGATCTTCGCAAGGCGCACCCCTACAGTGCCTACAGCGAGTTCGACTTCAAGATTCCCAAGGGCGAGGCCTACGCCGGCAAGCAGCGAGGCGGGGTGGTGGGCGACTGCTACGACCGCTACTACGTGCGGCTGCTCGAGTGCCGCGAGTCGGTGTCGATCGTTCGCCAGGCGCTCAACAAGCTCCCCGGCGGCGAGTTCATGGCCAAGGTTCCGCGGAAGATCAAACCGCCCCCGGGCGAGGCACAGTCGCGGGTGGAATCAGCCCGCGGCGAGATGGCCTACTATGTGGTGGCCGACGGCTCCGAACGCGCCTACCGCGTACGGGCCCGCACCGGCTCTTTTCTGGCGATGGGGATCATCGAAGAGCTCTCCAAGGGCTTGATGATCGCCGACCTGGTCGCCCTGATTGCTTCCCTCGACGTCGTTGCTCCTGAGATCGACCGCTAATCCATGCAAGAGACCCTCGACGCGTTCATCCGCAACACGCTCCACCACGATCCCGCCACCTGGCCGCTGACTCAGGGCATTTACCTGGTGGCGATGCTGGTGGTGGGCATCACCCTCACCACCTTCGGCGCGGTGTTCGCTGGCCTCGCCTCGTGGTGGGAGCGCCGGGTCGCCGGCCGGATGCAGTCCCGGGTCGGCCCCAACCGGGTCGGCCCCGGAGGTCTGTTTCAGTTCATCGCTGACGCCTTGAAGCTGATCCTCAAGGAGGATTTGATCCCTGGCGACGCGGACAAGATCCTCTTCCGGCTCGCGCCTTACTTCGTCATCCTCGGCTTCGTGCTCACCTTCGTGGTGCTGCCGTTCGGTTACCGGCTCTCGCCCACCAACATGAACGTGGGGCTGTTCTACGTGGTGGCGATCACCGCGCTGGTGGTGGTGGGAATCCTGATCTCCGGGTGGGCCTCGAACTCGAAGTGGTCGCTCTTCGGAGGCATTCGCGCCGCCGCCCAGGTGGTCAGCTACGAGATCCCCGCGGGCATCGTCATCCTGGTTCCGATTCTGATGTCCGGGTCGATCAACATGCACGAGATCATCCGCCAGCAGGGCGGCAACCCGTGGGACTGGTTCATCTTCCAGACCCCGATGGCCTACGTGGCCTTTTTCGTCTTCTTCACCTCGCTGCTGGCGGAAGGCAACCGCACGCCGTTTGACCTTCCCGAGGCCGAGTCCGAATTGGTGTCCGGCTACAACACCGAATACTCGGGAATGCGGTTCGGCTACTTCTTCCTCGCCGAGTGGGGAAACCTCTGGGTGATGAGCGCGCTGCTCACCACCCTGTTCCTCGGCGGCTGGCAGGTGCCCGGAATCTCGATGGACACCCTCACCGGCTGGGAAGCGGCGAACTCGGTGCCGGTCTGGTTCTATGTCGCCTCGACGGTCGCCTTCGTCACCAAGGTGATCGTGCTGGTGAACGTCGTGATCTGGATCCGGTGGACGTTTCCCCGCATCCGGGTGGACCAGATGATGTCGCTCTGCTGGAAGTACCTGGTGCCGATCGGCCTGGTACTGGTGGTGGCGACCGCGGTGACCGAGCTGGTCTCCTTCAACCTCTTCGGGGCCGC
>JAYUUC010000651.1:0-3120 GCA_043755105.1 Myxococcales bacterium | reverse complement strand
TCCGTTGCGAATGATGTCTGCGCCCCGTGCCGGGTTGGCGGCTCCCGCTACCTTGTCGTTGACCTCGTTTGCCGCGCCGCTATAGCCCAGCTCGGCTCCCATCCAGGTGAAAGGCTGGACGCCCACCGTCGCTCCCCAGGCAGGTCCGGCATTGACCCTGTCTCTGAGCGCACCGGTGTAACCTTCGAGACCTCCGCCGACCATCACGTTGACGGCTTCCTTGGCGAAAGTCCCATGGCCCGGGGCCTTCGTTCCCACTGCAGCCGTTGCAGAACCCGCCCAGACGAGGCTCGCCAGGGCACCTAGTATCAATCTCTTTTTCATAACTTTGTCTCCTTTCTGGAATCGACTTGCTCCCCTCCCCAGCAAAGTTCGACGTCGACCCCGGGTGGGCAATGGTCCAGCGAGAAGAACTTGATGGTCCTAAAGTCTGCCCTCGCAATGGCAGGCAAGTCGGCGCTTGCAGGTCGGTCCAAGCCTGCAACTGCGAGGGAACGAACTTGCCCCAGAGAGGCTTGCTGCTGCCTCGGCAACCGGGCCAACGGCGCTTCAGACCTTGGGGTCGGGCGGAGGACGGGGAAGCTCGTATCCGTGAAAGGCAGGCACCCGCGGGTGCGAACCGTTGGTTTTTCCATGGAAGCCGGTCGCTCCAGGGCGAAGCCGCTCGGTCCGGGCCAGCCACTGGACGGCCCTCCTCGCCACCCAGCGCGCTCCTCGCAGTGCATCGCTCGCGAGCTGGGCGGGGCTCGAACGCCACTGCAGGGGGGGGCTGGCTTTGCGGGACGCGGGCTCGTCCATCCCGGCGACACCGATGCGGTGGTGGTAGACCAATTCGCCGCCCAGATAGGCCGTGTAGAGGGCAGCGCCGCTGGCGACAGCGCCGCAGAGCGTGGAACCCAGCGTGGGGCGACGCCGCCAGCGCCAGGCGCTCATCCCAACCGCAGTCACGATGATCGCCGCGTTGCCGAGCCCGTGGAGGAACATCATGTCCCGGGCCACGCCGTCTTTGACTTGCACCTCTTGCGAAGCGGCCAGGCCGGTCCACCCGGCGAAGCAAGCACTGGCGCTCCCTGCCAGCCAGAGTGCGCGGCCTGCGCGCGCAAGGCCCGGATCGCGGCGGCCTTTCCATACTGCGGCCAGGTCGAACGCCACCGCCGCTGGACTCAAAGTCAACGGCGCGTGAACCACCGATGCGTGCACTTCGTGAAGTCGTATCGCCGTGGCGCTCTCAGGTCCTCGGGGCAATCGATGATGGGTGAATCCGCTGACCCCAGGAACCCAACGAGGCACTCTCGGCGTCGAGCTGTGCCTGGAGTGCGTGTAGTCCCTGGTGAAGCCCGGCGGTGAGACTCACAGAAAACGCAGGGCCGAGCAGGCGTCGGGCCATCGGCAGGTTCCGTGCGCTCGGGACATCAAGCGCCACGGTAAGGGTGACCACCGAGCCGCGTCCGCGAGGGCCGGGGTGAAAAATGGCTTCTCCGCAAAAGCGGAGCGTTGCTCCAGACGGCGAGCGCCAGGTGAGCTTTTCGCCCGGGAGGTCTTCCATCAGCAGCGCGGTCCCTCCCCAGCGGGCGCCCTGTCCTGTCGAAGTCAGCCAGCGGAACCGCGCGCCGGTGAGTGCTTTCACCGCCACCAGACGGGGGAACAGTCGAGGCAGTTGCTCGGGGTCTCGGCAGCGTTCGTAGAGTCGGTGACGCGGGAGCGAGAAGCCCAGCCGAGCGCTGGCACGGACCGGTGCCTCGAAGCGAAGCGGCGTGGCCGAACTGGGCTCCCATTCTGCGACGCACGAGCACTGGTCGAGCCTCGCGGCCACCGCGTCAAGCGCGCGGAGAGCGAAGGTGCCAAAGGTGAATGGCGGAAGTGAAGCCGGCCCTGCTTCGGTGGGCAGAATCATGAGGTCGGGCGCTCTCGTGGCTGGCTCAAGGGTGCCTGGAGGGTGTCCTCCCACCCCACAGGTGAGCCATTGAGCCCCGGCAACGAGCGCCTTTCAGAGGCGAACAGGAAGGTAGACTCGAGGAGGGGAATGACTCCTGACGGAGCCGCTTCCCCGGTCGATTCCGCTCAGGTCCACTTCTTCAAGATGGTGCCCCGGCACTTTGTCGAGCCGCAGCTGCAGGGGTAGGTTTGAGCATCGTCGCCGTCGGGGTCGAGGTTGTAGCCGTAGTCGAAGAACAGCTCGGCGCCCGCGGGTATGTTGCGCATCGCTTCGATGAACACCCGGCTGCGATCGATCACCGCCTCGCAGTTGGGGTCGCAAGAGTGGTTGATGAAGCGCGCTTCATTGCCGTGCGTGCGCCCGTCGATCACCGTCTGCCGGCTGACCTCGAAGAGAAAGGTGTGATGGCGAGCCATCGCTTCGTCATCGTAGCGAGCGTCCGCTTCCTTCTGACTGATCCGCTCTCCGGTGTACTCGATGATCCGGGCCCCCTTGACGATCGGCTCGAGGGTGAAAACGCCTCGACCCTGGATGCGGGAATGACGGACCTTCAGCTGGGGGAGGGTCTTCTTTTCTTTGAGTGATCGCGTGCTCACGGTGTTCACCAGCCTCGCCTGGGAACGACTGTCCCTCAAGCTCCTTGTGGGCAGCGTCTGCTCGCGGCGGCGAAGCGGCGCACGCCAAGCGGGTCTACCCAAAAAGGAAAGGCCCAGCCTCGGACAGAGACTGGGCCTTCATGAAAGTCAGCTGAGGCGAGTTACGCGATCGGCTTGACGTTGGCGGCCTGGAGACCCTTGGGGCCCTTGGTCACGTTGAACTCGACCTTCTGTCCTTCGGCGAGGCTGCGGAAGCCTTCGGCCTCGATCGCGCTGTGGTGGCAGAAAACGTCTTCGCCGCCGCCGTCCTGCGTGATGAATCCAAAGCCCTTCGCATCATTGAACCACTTCACGGTACCGGTAGTCATTTCTTGTTCTTCTCTCTAGTTCGAGACGCAGAGAATGCGGCTCCACCCTTGCGCATGCGCGCCAGGGCGGTGACCTCTTAGCGGGGTATTCTCCGGATGTCGAGCCCCCCCTTGCGATGGCTTCCTCTCCGAGTCGGGAACTGTTAACCGTCGGCAGCCCATGCCAGGAATATTCGAGAGAGAACCCGGGAAGCGCTGGCCGCGGTCGCAGCAATTCGCT
>JAYUUC010000650.1:0-3132 GCA_043755105.1 Myxococcales bacterium | reverse complement strand
GCTCGCCCAGCACTTGCTCCAGGGTCTCGCGCGAAACGCCGCCCGGTCGAAGGATGACCGGCTTGTCCTGGGTGAGGTCGACGATGGTGGACTCGATGCCCACCACGCAGGGACCACCATCGAGAACCAGGTCGACGTCGTCGCCGAGATCCGCGCGGACATGCTCGGCCGTGGTGGGGCTGACCGCGCCGAAGCGGTTGGCAGACGGAGCCGCCAGGCCGCCGCCGAAGCGTTCCAGCAACCGGTGCGCGAGCGGGTGGGCGGGCACTCTCACCGCCACGGTTTCCTGGCCGCCGGTCACCGCATCGGAGACCCGCGCACTGCGCCGGAGCACCAGGGTGAGCGGTCCGGGCCAGAGCGCTTCGGCGAGCGGGCGGACCCGGGCCGGAAGCTGCTCGGTCCAGAGAGGCAGCTGCGCAGCGTCGGCGAGGTGGACAATCAGAGGGTGAGTGGCAGGCCGACCCTTGACCGCAAAGATGCGCCGCACCGCGAGCTCGTTCTCGGCATCGGCGGCGAGTCCGTAGACGGTCTCGGTGGGCAACGCCACCAGACCTCCGGCGCGCAGCTGGGTGACGGCCCGGTCCAGCTCGGCGTCGTCCACGGGGGGCGCCACGTCAGGGATTCAGCTTCTGCTTGAGATACGCGACGAAGCTGTCCGGCAACAGGTAGCGGACCTTCACGTTCCCGAATTTCAGCTCGACGCCGTCTCGCAGCACTGCGACTTGATCGCGGCGCAGCTTCAGCTTGTCGACGAAGGTTCCGTTGCTGCTCTCGGCGTCCACCACTTGCCACTCTCCCGTGAGAGCGTCGCGCTGGAAGTGGCCGTGCAGGCGGGACACGCTCAGGTCGGGGATCACGATGTCGTTGTTCTCGGTTCGCCCGATGGTGATGCCGGTCAGCCCCGCGGAGTTGTCGGGGGCCTTGCGCAGCTCGTAGATCGCAGGCTCGCCCAGACCCCTTCGGATTTCCTTGCTTCCGACCACGGTTCGCGGACCCTGAGTGGGGGCCGGAAGCGTCCCCGGGTCTTCCCAGACCAGCAGGGGAAACCGGAGCAGGCTGCGCGCAGCGGCTTCATCGATTTTCAACTGGGCCGCATAGGCAGAGAGTCGTTGCATGGTCGCGACGAGCTTAACCGGATTGTCGAAACCGGAGGAACCCCTTGCGGCGTCCGGGGTCGCGCTAAAAAAGGTCGAGGGAAGACATCCGCTGACATCGACAGACATCGGTTAGCGTGCCTGCTTGTCGCTTTTCTACTCGGAAGATCAGCACAAGCTTCGCCCAGGCTTTGTGGTGGCCCTCTTCGTGCTGCTCGCGGGCACGGTGCTGGGGGTCCTGGGCTGGGCAGAGGTCCACTTCAATCCCGAGGGTTCTTCCCGTTTCGAAGGTCGATGGCAGCTGGGGGTGGAGGCCTGCCGTGTCTCCTTGTTGTTGGGTGCGAGCTGGCTGAGCTGTCGAGCGGCGGGGCAGCGGCTGACGGACGCGGGGCTGAGGCTCGGCGATGCCGGTCTCCGGGTGGCCCAGGGTGTGGGGATGGGGTCGCTGGCGGTGGGGCTGTCTTGCGCGGTGTCGTGGGCGTCCGGAGCGGTCCAGCTGACCTCCTCGCCCGCCCCGCTGCGAGCCTTGGTCATCGAAGGGCTGTCTCTCGCGGCGCTGTTCGGATTGGCGGCGGCGAGCGAGGAGTTGGTGGCGCGGGGCGTGTTGCTGCAGCAGCTCGCCCGCGGGCTCGGCTGGCCCGTGGCCGTGGCCGCGACGTCGGTACTGTTCGGAGCGGCGCACCTGTTCAACCCGGGCGCCAACGCCCTCGCGGTGGTGAACGTCGCGCTGGTGGGCGTGTGGCTGGGGCTGCTGGTGGTTCGCACCGGCTCGCTGTGGGCCAGCGTCGGGGTGCACTGGGGCTGGAACTTCTGTGAAGGCTTCGTCCTCGGTCAACCGGTGAGCGGGCTGACGTTTCCGCTGTCGCTGGTCCGGCGAGTCGCCTTCACCGACGGAGGTTTCTGGAGCGGCGCGACCTTCGGGCCGGAAGCGTCTCTTCCCACCGGGGCAGTGCTGCTGGTCGCAATTGCCTTGTGTTGGCGCTGGCCGGAAGGTCTGTTCGCATCGCAGCGAAGCTGCCGTCGTTGAAGGGAGAGCGCGACCCGATGATTCAGGTACAGGGACTCACCAAGTATTACGGCGACCACGCCGCGATCCGAGACGTCTCCTTCAACATCGACCGGGGCGAAGTGGTCGGCTTTCTCGGCCTCAACGGCGCGGGAAAGACCACCACGCTCAAGGTGCTCGGCTGCGTGCTGTTGCCGACCTCGGGGCGGGTGATGATCGACGGCTACGACGTCTTTCACGACCCGCATCCGATTCGCCAGCGGATCGGCTTTCTCCCCGACACCCCGCCGCTCTACGACGAGATGACGGTGGGCAGCTACCTCGCCTTCGTGGCCCAGTTGCGAGGCGTCGCCGGGTCGGAAGCGGCGAAGCGGGTCGTCGGGGTGGAGGAGCGAACCGCGCTGCGCAGCGTGCACGACCAGGTGATTGGCAGCCTCTCGCACGGCTACCGGCAGCGGGTGGGAGTGGCCCAGGCGCTGGTGCACAACCCCGCGCTGCTGATTCTCGACGAGCCCACAGGAGGATTGGACCCGGTGCAGATCGTCGAGATGCGGTCGCTGATTCGAGACCTTCGGGGCTCGCACACCGTGCTGGTCTCGAGCCACATCCTCTCCGAGATCAGCCAGATCTGCGACCGGCTGCTGGTGATTCAGGACGGTGAGCTGGTGGCCCAGGGGAGCGAGGCCGAGCTGGCCCGACGCTTCGGCAGTGGCGGCACCATTGAGGTGGAGATTCGCGGTGACCCCGAGGCGGCTGCGGTGTTGCTGAGACAGCTTCCGGGCGTGCACGCGGTGACGGTGACCAGCCACGCCGAAGGGCTCGGGGTGCTGCGAGTGGAAGCGGCACCCGACCTGCGTCCGGCCATCGCGCGCGCCGTGGTCGGCGCTGGCCTCGAATTGCACCGACTGGATCGCGGCTCCGAGAAGCTGGAGTCGATCTTCCTCAAGCTCACCCATGGGAAGGAAGCGTGATGCGCACCGTTCTCTTGATTGCCCGCCGTGAGCTCAGCGCCTATCTGCGGACGATGAGCGG
>JAYUUC010000649.1:0-3133 GCA_043755105.1 Myxococcales bacterium | reverse complement strand
GCGGGATCCCGTCGGCCCTCAGCATCACCCAGTCGTCCAGGTCCGACCACTGCTTCGAAATCTTGCCGATCACCAGGTCGTCGAACGACGCCTCGCCGTCTCCGTCGGGCATCCGGAACCGCACCACGCCGACGCGACCCTCGGGTGCCGCGGTCAGGTTCCGGCAGGTCCCCTCGTAGCGGTAGGTCAGCTTCTGCCCCTCGAACACCTTCCGCCGCGCGTCGAGCTCCTCGCGGGTGCAATAGCAGCGGTACGCCTTGCCCTCGGAGATCAGCTTCTCCGACCACTCCCGGTAGCTGTCCAGCCGCTCGGTCTGGAAGTACGGGCCGTACGCCCCGTTCACCTCGGGCCCCTCGTCCCAATCCATCCCCAGCCACTTCAGCCCGTCGAGGATCGCCTTCACCGACTCGGGGGTGGAGCGCTCCTGGTCGGTGTCCTCGACCCGGAGGATGAACTTGCCCCCTCGCTTGCGGGCGTAGAGCCAGTTGAACAGGGCAGTGCGAGCACCCCCGATGTGTAGGTAGCCGGTAGGGGAAGGTGCGAACCGCAGTCGAGGCGTGGCCATGGGTCGAGGGCGATAGCAAAGGCTCGGCGCATCGGCAACGAGCGTTGCGTGGCGGGGTCCCTCGACTGCGCGACTTCGTCGCTACGCTCGGGATGAACGGGGGGGGCTTGGTCTCATCGGGTGGGACCCTCACCTCCCCTTCCGTGCCTCCCCGGGGGGCTTGGGCTAGATTGAACACTCACGGGCCGATTCGGGGTTGGAATGAACAGGAAGCTGGGTTGGGCAGCGGTGTTGCTGGCGGTCTGGGGCGCTTCAGTTGCCGGCGCCACCACTTTGGTCGCGGCCGACGTTCCCTCGCTGAGTCGCACGGCCGACCGCATCGTCCAGGCCACCGTGTCCCATCTCGAGAGTCGCTGGACCGGCGACCACCTTCGAATCATCACCGAGGTGACCCTCGACGTGTCCGAGACCCTGAAAGGCTCTGCCTCTTCGCAGGTTCGCGTCATTCAACCCGGAGGCATCGTCGGCGACGTCGGCCAGCGCGTCAGCGGACTCGCCTCGTTCGAACCGGGTGAAGAGGTGGTGGTGTTTCTTCAACAGCGCGCCGGTGATTCGTTCCTCGTCGCCGGCATGGCCCAGGGCAAGTTCAAGGTGGACCGCTCATCGGACGGCAAGGCGGCGTTCGCCCTCCAGGATTCCCTGGGAGACGCCCGGGTGCTCGATCCGCGCACCGGCCAACCTTCTCCGGCTCCCGCCCGGAATGCCCTTCCTCCCACGCTCGACGCGCTCAAGGCCCAGATTCGACAGTCAATCGCAGCCCCGGTTCCCGAGCCTTCGACACCTACCCGGCCGACGAGGACGCAGCCGTGAGCGCCGCCGTCTCGATGGTCGCGTTGATGCTGACGGTGGTTCCCTACGTTCGGACCCATACGGACCCTGCCACCGCCGAACCGGTCAAGGTAGGCCCTGCCTCGAAGTTGCCCCACTGCCTCTGGTGGACCCCCGGGACCATCACCTATCGACAGGGCGGGGTCGGAAATCCCGAGACCACCGGCGACACCGAGTTCTCCTCGGTGAACGCCTCGTTCCAGAGCTGGCAGGACGCCAGTGACGCCTGTGGCAACCTCACTTTTCACGAAGGCCCGCACACCACCGAACGCAAGGTGGGGCACGATCCTCAGAGCTCGTCGAACGAGAACGTGGTGCTCTTTCGCACCACGAATTGCCGCGACCTTGTCGGACCCAGCGCGGGCTGCTGGGCGGACGACACCTGCATGAACCAGTATGACTGCTGGGCCTACGCCAGCAACACCATCGCGCTCACCACCACGACGTTCGATCCGCGCGACGGTCAGATCTACGGCGCGGACATCGAGCTCAACGCCAAGACCTTTCACTTCACCACTGCGAACGGCGCTCCCTGCCCCGGCACCCTCAACCTGCAGAGCTGCGTCGTCACCGACATCCAGAACACCGTCACCCACGAGATCGGCCATGCGCTCGGCCTCGACCACTCGGGTGACCCCGCATCGACGATGTACGCGAGCGCTCCGGAAGGGGAGACTTCGAAGCGGACCCTCGACTCCGGTTCGAAGAAGTTCATCTGCGACGCGTACCCCAAGGGCTCGGCATCGAGAGACTGCGTGATTGTCCCGGTGCAGGCGAACGTGGGCCCCGCGCTCACTCTCCGGGGATGTGCCAGCGCAGGCAACGACCTGGTCTGGTCGGCGGCCTTGCCTCTCGCCCTCGCGCTGACCTGGCGTCGACGGAAGGCACGCTCGGCTTGAGGGTTTCCTCCGCGCTCTGCCTGGGCGTCCTGCTGGTCAGCAGCGCTGCGGAAGCGCAGGTCTATCGCCGCACCCTGGTGCCCGGGAAGGACCTCTGTCTCACCTGGAACAAGCGGGTGGTGACTTACAATTCAGATGCCGCAGGCAGCGCGAAGACCCCAGGAGACTCGGAGTTCGCCGCGATCGACGCCGCCTTCAACAGCTGGCAGGTGCTTGCCGACAGCTGCTCGGACTTCCGCTTCCTCCGCGGAGACCGGCTCGGCTCGGTCGTGGTCGGCAAGCAGACCGGCTCGGCGGACAACAATGTCGTCACCTTCCGCGAGACCCTTTGCAGCGCGGTGGTCGACCCCTCGGATCCGTGCGTCAACGACGATACCTGCGCCAACAAGTACCGCTGCTGGGACCACAACGATGGAACCATCGGCCTCACCACCACCACCTTCAGCTTTCGCACCGGGGTGATCTTCGACGCCGACATCGAGCTCAACGCGTCGACCCACGAAGACGGCGATTTCTTTCTCTTCACTGCGGTCGACTCGCCGCCGTGCGACCCCACCCGTCGCGCGCCGACCTGCGTTGCGACGGACATCCAGAACACGCTCACCCACGAAATCGGCCACCTGGTCGGGTTGGATCACGTCGACGTGGTCGGCTCGACGATGGAGGCCACCGCGCCGCTGAGCGAGACCTCGAAGCGGGTGATCGACAGCGGCTCGGCGACCGGCTTTTGCGACACCTATCCGCCGGGGCAACCGGCGGTCTCCTGCGATGACCTCGGAACCTTGCGCCGGAAGATCATCGCCCAGAACGTGGGCACCGCGGTGTCCAAGACCGGCTGCAC
>JAYUUC010000648.1:0-3133 GCA_043755105.1 Myxococcales bacterium | reverse complement strand
GGGGGGGCAACTCGAGCGTCACGGTGGGAGCGGCCACAGGCTCGAGTCGACCATCGGCGTTGAGCGCGCCGGCCTCGCGGGCTCCGAGCGAACGCGCTGCGCCGCTTCCAGAGAGACGCACTTCTCCAGAATAGACATCGACCCGCGCCGATTTTTCCTGCAGATCGACGCGCGCCTCGGTATGGCTGTTCAGAGAGGTGAGCCCGCCCCGGCTGCGAATATCGAGTCTGTCCTGGACGGTGGCCCCCGAAAGACTGCCCTTGCGAAGATCGACGG
Organism: Myxococcales bacterium; assembly: GCA_043755105.1. Classification (GTDB taxonomy): domain Bacteria; phylum Myxococcota; class Myxococcia; order Myxococcales; family Myxococcaceae; genus JAYUUC01. The sequence continues at coordinate 2,857 of JAYUUC010000648.1, read as the reverse complement.
TGGCCTGCGATCGGCCTGTGCCCCTGGGCGATTCGAGCACCACCAGCGAGTTCTCGTCGACTTCCAGGGTCGAGCCATCGAGGTAGGTGACCCGGGCTTCGCTGCCTGGAGGAACGAAGAGGGTGTCGCGATCGTGGACGGGTGCGCCCGCCGCCAAATCTTCCCACACCAGGGTGCGGGCGGGCCGGCGGCGGATCGTCGACGCAGAGGCGCTCAACGTCGCGATCGGCCGGGAACTGTCCTCATCGGTTCCCGAGCGATGGCGGTCGGACAGCAGCAAGGAAGCACAGAGCGCGGCGCCGGCAAGACTGAGCAGCGAGAGGGCCCAGTCGTAATCCCGGGGCCGTGCCGAGCTGCGGACGCCGGCAGTCACAGTCCCGGCTTCAGCCCCGGCTCGTCTGCGCCCGGCTCTTCACGGCCGACGCCGATCGCCGCGTCGCAGGTCCCGAGGATGTCGAGGATGCCGAAGGGTTTGGTGATGTAGGAATAGACGCCCAGCTCGCGGGCCAGGGTCTTGGTCTCGGGAGTGGGAAAGCCGGTGATCACGATCGCCTGCAGTCGGGGGTGCTTCACCCGCGCCTGCCGAAGCAGCGTCAGCCCGTCGATTCCGGGAAGATTCTTGTCGGTGATCATCAGATCGAACCGTTCCCGCCCGAGCTGGACCAGCGCCTGTTCGCCGGTCTCCACCAGCACCACCTGATGCCCCGCCCGCCCGAGCACCCGCTCGAGCAGCAGCCGAGCGGACTTTTCGTCGTCGACGACCAGGATGCGTCCGGGGACCTTGGCGTTGATCTGCACGTCGCTCACCTCGAAGGGCCAGAGCATAGACCGATTGGCGATCGACCGGCCTGGTCGAATGACCCTTCCGTAATTACCTTCGTTCGATGCGAACCCTTCCTCTCTGGAGCGAGACGGCCAAGGCCCCGAGCTGGCCTTGTCTGGAATCAAACGTGAGCGTCGACGTGGCGATCATCGGGGCTGGCATCACCGGGCTCACCGCCGCCGCGCTGCTCGCTCGAGAAGGCCTCCGGGTCGCGGTTCTCGAAAGCCGGACGGTCGCGGGTGGGGAAACGGGTCACACCACCGCACATCTCACCGAAGCAGTGGATGCCGGATACCACGTGCTCGAGCACCGCTTCGGCCACGACGGCGCTACCCGGGTGGCCACCTCCATTCGGTCGGCGATCTCCCAGATCGAAGCGCTGCTGGGTGATTTCCACATCGACTGCGGATTTCGCCGGGTCCCTGGCTTCCTCTACACGGAAAAAGAGAGCGGGGTGGGTGCGGTTGAGCAGGAAGTGGAAGCGGCCCGGCGCTCAGGGTTGATGGCTACCTTCACTCGCGAGGTGCCGCTCCCCTTCGAGGTGAAGGGAGCGATGCGTCTCGAGCGGCAGGCGCAGCTCGACCCTTTACGCTACCTGCTTCCGCTCGCCCAGGCGCTCTCGGACCAAGGCGTGCAGATCTTCGAGAGCACCCGGGTGATCGAGGTGCACGACGGTGCGCCGTGCCGGCTCACCACCGAGGCAGGTTTCGAGGTGACGGCGCGCCAGGTTTTCGTCGCGTCCAACGTCCCGGTGAACAACCGCTTCTTCCTCCAAACCAAGGTCGCCTCCTACCGCTCCTACGCGGTGGCCGGACCTGCCGCCCACGCCGTTCCTCCTGGCCTCTACTGGGACACCGAGGACCCCTACCACTACACCCGCACCGAGCAGACCCCGATGGGCGAGGTGCTGATCGTCGGAGGCGAGGATCACAAGACCGGTCAGGAAGAGGACACTGAAGGCTGCTTCTTGCGACTCGAGTCCTACGCTCGGGAGCGGTTCGGGCTCGCGCCCACCTTCCGCTGGTCGGGGCAGATCGTCGAGCCTTCGGACGGGTTGCCCTATATCGGTCTCAACTCCGGCTCGAAGCACGTGTTCGTCGCCACCGGCTATTCCGGCACCGGCCTCACCTTCGGCACCCTGGCCGCGCAGGTGGTGTCGGATCTGGTCCTAGGTCGCAACAACCCCTACGCCTCTCTGTACGACGCCACCCGGGTCAAGCCGCTCGCCTCCTTCGGCACCTACCTCAGCGAGAACGTCGACTACCCCGCCCACCTGATCGTCGATCGGGCGCGACGCCCCCCGCCGGCGGAGTTCGCCGCCGTCGCTCCCGGAGAAGGCAAGGAGCTGACCGTGCAAGGCCAGAAGGTGGCGGTGTACCGAGACGAAGCAGGGACGTGCCATGCGCTCAGCCCGGTGTGCCCGCACCTGGGTTGTCATGTCGCCTGGAACTCCGCGGAGACGAGCTGGGATTGCCCCTGTCACGGCGGACGCTTCGACGCCCGGGGAAAGGTGCTCAACGGCCCCCCGACGACCGATTTGAAATCGATGGAGTTTCTCGATGCTGAGCTCGAAAGCCGGGTGGAAAAAACCGACGGCATCTAGGCTTCCGGATCTGCCGACAAATGACCCCCTTCGATCCTCGAACGAATCTGCTCGAACGGGGACCCCCAGCGGTTAACCGCGCTGCAGGAGCGTGCGGCGACCTCGCTGCTTGGGGGACTTCTGGCGAACCATACCCGCGCCCATTCCCACGAGCAGAACGGCCGGACGATAGTGATCGCCACTCCGGTGGACGAGCCTCACGAGTTCGGCGCCCTGCTACTGGCCTTCGTCGCCAGCCTTCACGGCTGGGCAGTGCTCTACCTCGGACCGGGCGTCAAGGGGCCGGATCTGATCGAAGCGGTCACCCAGCGAGACGCCCAGGCGGTGATGCTGTCGATAATCTCGGACATCAGCGCGGCGGAAGTCACCGAGGTCGCTTCCCTCTGCGCCGCTCGTCCCGGGGTGAAACTGATGGTGAGCGGAAGAGGGTG
>JAYUUC010000647.1:0-9178 GCA_043755105.1 Myxococcales bacterium | reverse complement strand
AGTATTCGGCAAAGCGCCGCGGCTTCGTGTTCGACTTCGTCTTCCCCAACCCTTTCGCCGACATTCTTCTGGTGATCGAAGCGATGAAGCAGGGAGGGGTGAAGCCCGAGCTGGAGTGCTTTGACCTTGGCCACCTTCACAACACGGTCCCTTTGCTCGAGATGGGCGCGCTGCAACATCCCCTGCAGTACAGCTTCGTCCTCGGGGTGACCGGGGGAGCGCCTCCCACCGCAGAGACCCTCGGCCACTTTGCGCGCCAGCTTCGACCTGGTGACGTCTGGGAAGTGATCGGCATCTCCCGCGCCCAGTGGCGGCTGTGCGCCGCGGCGCTCGCCCTCGGCGGAAACGTGCGGGTGGGGCTAGAGGACAACTTCTACCTCGATGCGGCGGGGACGAAGATGTCGCCCGGCAACGCGCCGCTGGTCGAGAAGGTGGTCCGGATGGCGAGGGACATCGGCCGCGAGCCGATGACCGCCACTGAGGCCCGCGTGGCGCTCGGATTGGCCCCGCTCGGATGAACGGCGACTGCTGGCGTCTCGCCTGCTCCCACTTCCAACACCACGGCTGCCGTTCGTCCCGAGTTTAGCCGCAGGCGAAGTCGAGGGAGATCCTCTCGACTTCTGCTGTGAGTAACCTCCTTCGTTCATGTTTCATCTCCCGCTCCGCACGGGAGATCCAGATTGATTGCGGCCACCAGGCGGGCTCCCTCGACTCTGCCTCCGGCGACGCTCGAGATGAGTGGGCGGGGTGGCGTCGCTCGGGCTGGGCTAGCGCTTCTCGAAGTCGAGCCTGAGCAGACTCTCCGGGTCGACCCACAGCCCTTCGATCTTGGCTCCCCAATGAAGGTGCGGACCGGTGACCCGCCCCGTCTTGCCCACCTTGCCGAGCAGGTCTCCCTGCTTCACCTTGTCGCCGGGCTTCACCTCAAATTTCGAGAGGTGAAAGTAGGCGGTGAAGAGGTCGGCGCCGTGGTGCACCAGCACGGTGTTGCCCGAGGCGTAGCATTCGCGCGCCATCACCACGGTGCCATCGTTCGCCGCGAGGATCGGCTCTCCGACGCGACCATCGAGATCGGTTCCGTAGTGCTGGCTCTGCTTGTGGCCGTTGAAGAGCCGAAGATCGCCGTACGGTGCGGTGATCACCGACCGCCGCGGCCAGGCGAAGTTGCGTGAAAACTGCCTCGGGGTCAGCCCCTGTTTGAAGGCCACCGCAAAGGCTTCCTTGTCCTCGGCCATCTTCTTCTTCACCGAGGCGGGCGGCTCGATGAACTTCGAGGCGACGGTCAGCTCCCGCGAGGGAAAGTGGGGACTGCGGACCTCGAGAGAACCCTCGAGCGCGCTCCCGCCGTGCTCCGACTTCACCGCCACCGCGAGAGGATGCGACGAGACGTCCACCGACAGCCCGGTCAAGGCCTGGGCCCCGCCTGCCACCGGGAGGAAGTGGAGCGTGCGCTCTCCCATTGTTCCCGTCACGTTGCCGGACACGCTGCGCACGGTCACCAGCACCGCGTCGCCGGGTCGAGCGAGCCCGGGCTGAAGCTCGAGCATCGGCGCCGCCCACGCCGCCGCGCCCTGAAGGATCGCAAAGAGGCAAAGGAGACGGTGTGGGTGCAGAACATTCCTCATCAGGCCCGAAGAACCATTCTGGAGCGTTCGAAACCTGGGTCAAGCCACTCGTACGCGAGAGTTGATTCCGACCCTTTGCGTCACTAGCTTGGCGGTCTTTCCCTCTCTGAGGAGCTGGCATTGATGAAGGTTCTGGTCGCGGACGATCTTTCGGCAGAGGGCGTGGCGCTGTTGCGCCAGGGTAAGGGGTTGTCCGTGGACGTGAAGGTGGGCCTCAAGCCTGCCGAGCTGAAGGCGATCATCGGGGAGTACGACGCCATCGCCGTCCGCAGCGCCACCAAGGTCACCGCGGAGATCATCGAGGCCGGAAAGAACCTCAAGGTGATCGGCCGGGCAGGCGTGGGCGTGGACAACGTCGACCTCGAGGCTGCCAACAAGCGCGGCGTGGTGGTGATGAACACCCCCGGAGGAAACACCATCACCGTCGCCGAGCTCACCGTGGCGATGATGATGGCGCTCTCTCGTCACATTCCCCAGGCCACCGCGAGCATCAAGGCCGGCAAGTGGGAGAAGAAGAAGTTCCAGGGCCGCGAGATGTTCAACAAGACCCTCGGAGTGATCGGCATCGGCAACATCGGCTCGGTGGTGGTCGACCGTTGCCTGGGAATGAAGATGAAGGTCATCGCCTACGACCCGTTCATCGCTCCCGAGGCCGCCAAGGCGATGGGCTGCGAGCTGGTCACCCTCGACGAGGTCTACAGCAGGGCCGACTACATCTCGGTGCACGTGCCTCTCACCGAACAGACCCGGAACCTGGTCGGCGCCGCGGCCCTGGCGAAGATGAAGAAGGGCGCCTTCCTGATCAATTGCGCCCGCGGCGGCATCGTCGATGAAGAGGCGCTGCAGCAGGCATTGGCTTCCGGCCACCTCGGAGGCGCCGCGCTCGACGTCTTCGCCACCGAGCCGGTCAATCCCGAGCACCCGTTGCTGAAACAGGAAAACCTCATCTGCACGCCGCACCTCGGCGCCTCGACCGAAGAGGCACAGCAGAACGTGGCGCTGGCGCTGGCGGACCAGATGGTGGACTTCCTCTGCAACGGCACCATCCGCAATGCGGTCAACGTTCCCTCCGTCTCCAGGGAAGTGCTCGAAAAGCTCGGGCCCTGGCTCTCGCTGGCCCACCGGCTGGGGGCGCTGGCCGGTCAGCTCAAGCCAGAAGCGGTGACCTCGGTGGAGGTGATCGTCACCGGAGAAATCAAGGAGCAGCCGCTGAAGCCGATCACCCTTCAGGTCCTCAAGGGACTCCTCTCCCAGGTGTGGGGCGAGAGTGTGAACGAGGTGAGCGCTCCGGTGCTGGCCAAGGAGCGCGGCATCCAGGTGATCGAGCAACGTCGCGGCGACCACGAGAACTTTTCTTCCACCCTCGCGGTGAAGGTGAAGGGCAAGAACGAGGTTCTCGTCGAGGGAACGGTGTTCGGCCGGCGCGACCCCCGCATCACCCGGGTAAATCAGTTCGAGATCGAGGCGGTGCCTTCCGGGACGTTGATCGCCATCCTCAACCGCGATGTCCCCGGCGTGGTGGGGCGGATCGGCACCCTGCTCGGCGAAGAGAAGGTGAACATCGGGCAGATTCACCTCGCCCGCGACGCCCAGCGCGGCGAGGCGTTCTCGCTGATAAATGTCGACAGCGAGGTGCCTGCCCGGGCGCTCGAGGGGCTTCGAGCGATTCCCGGCGTGGTGACCGTGCAGCAGCTTCGGCTCTGACGTTCCCCAAGGGGCCTACGGCTTCTTCTTCCCCAGCGCTTTCCCCTTCACCGGGGTGACCGTCGGGGGAGGGAAGTTGTGCTCGAGCACCTTGAGGGCCGAGGCCTTCACCGCTTCCGATTCGGCCTTTTGGGAGATTCTCTTCAGCGCCGCCTGCGTCTCCGGAGTCTGGGTCTGGTCGAGCAGGGTGATTAGTCGAAGCTTGATGTTGTCGCTCAAGGAAGGGTTTCCGACCGCCTGGCTCTCGATGAAGCTTGTCAGCTCGGGCGATTGCTTGAGCGTGGCGTTGTGCTGGAGCGTTCGCAGCAGCTCCCGCTCGAGCTCGCTGTTTCCCGCCGCCTCGGCAAAGACCACCGCGAGCCGAGGCAGTACCTCGACGTTCTCGACCGAGCCCAGTGCGCGTGCCACCGCTTCGAAGTAAGCGTGACCGCGCGGACGGTGGGTGTTGAGCGCTTGGCCGAGGGTGGCAATGGCCTCCGCGCTGCCCAGCTTGCCCACGCCCGTGGCGAGGGCTCCGAGGTAGTTGAGGTCCTGCTGGGGAAGCACCAGCTCCCGGAGCAGAAACTGGCGACCTTCTGGCAAGTCGGTCTTCCCGAGCGCTTCCATCGCCGCCCGCCTCACCCGCACCATTCCGTAGGCATCGTCAGAAAGCTTGTCCGGGCGCCGGGCAAGGGCGAGGAGCACCGGACCCAGCTCGGCAGGCATCTTCTTCCACTTTGCTTCGGAGATGCGGGTGAGCAGCGCCTCGCGCACGTACGGGGAAGGGTCTGCGGCGAGCACTTCCAGCACGGCGTCCATCGCTGCGGGCGAGGGCGAGGCCTGCTCGGTGGCCTGAGGGTTGCCCAGCTCGCCGAACAAGGTCACCTGGGACATCATCCGCCACACCGGGTCGGGGTCGGAGCGCGCCGCGAGGAGCCACTCCTGTTCGCCGATCGACGCGGTGTTGATCCGCGCCAGCACGGTGCCGTTTCGGTTCCAGTTCACCCACTGGGGCATCGCCGGGAGCTCGAACTTCACCGTCACTTCCGGCTTGTCCACCGTCACCGTCTGCTGCTGGTGAAAGGCCGGCGCGTTGTCGCGGTGGAGAACGATCGGCAGCTTGAACACGAAGGCGCCCTTCTCTCCGGCCAGGTTGGGCCTCTGGCGAATCGTCACCGTCAAGGTGCTGCCGCTCCAGTGCAGCTCGGGGGTGATCACCGGGTAGCCCTGCTGGTGAAGCCAGGAATCCTTGAACGGCCTCAGCTCCTTCTCTTTGTGGGTGGCCTGGGCGACCGCAGCGAAGAAGTCCTCCGAGCTTGCGTTGGCATAGGCGTACTTCTCCAGGTAGGCCTTGAGGCCCTTCTTGAACTCGGCCTTGCCCAGCCAGAGTTCGAGCATCCGCAGCACGTACGCACCCTTCTCGTAAGAAATGGCGTCGAACGCCGATTCGGCGGTGGGGCCGGTCTTGCCCACCAGCGGGTGCGAGCGGGGACCGTCCTCGATGTCGAAGTAGCGATGGAGGACCTCGAACGAGCGAGCCACGTCAATCGAGTCGTTCTCGTAGTAAGCGGCCTGGGTCTCGTCCTCGAGGAAGGTGGCGAAGCCTTCGTTGAGCCAGGTGTCGTTCCAGGTCTTGCAGGTGACGTCGTCGCCGAACCACTGGTGAGCGAGCTCGTGCGACACCAGCGAGGTGATCCGGCCCCGCCCGAAGATGTAGTTCTTGTGGTCGAGGACGAGGCCGTTCTCGCGCATCATCACCAGCGAGGTGTTCTCCATTCCTCCCCAGATGAAGTGGGGCACGGCCACCTGGTCATACTTCGCCCACGGGTACTTCACTCCCAGGTAGGTACTCTGGAACTTGAGCGCGCTCGCAGTGATGTCCGCGGCGATGAAGGTTCGATCGGCTTGCCCCTTGGCGACATAAAGGCTGGCCGGCACCGGCGCCTGAACCTCCACCGCTTCGAACTCGCCGATCGCCAGGGCGACCGCGTAGGTGGGGTGGGGCTTCTCCTCCGTCCAGTGGACCCGGCGGAGGTTCTCTCCCCCTTCCGAGTACACCTCGTCCTTCACCTTGGTCCCGTTGGAGAGCACCTGATAGCGACTGTCCACCACGGCGAAGATCTCGGTGCTCGCCTTGTCCCCGGGGCGGTCGTTGCAGGGAAAAAAGCGCTGCGCGAAGTTGGTCTGGAACTGAGTGAAGTAGGAAGGCAACCCACCCTCGACCGCCGGCGCGGTGAAGAAGATGCCTTCATTGGCCACCCCCGCCTGCACGGAGTAGCGGACCTCGACGTTCACTTCCTTGCCCGCCGGCAATGGCTTCGGCGTCTTCAAGGTGAGGACCCCGCTGCGCAGCCCCTTGTCCTCGCGGGTGGAGAACTCTGCCTTCTGCCCGTTCACCTGCGCTCCGCTCACCTGCAGGCCATAGGCATCGAGCTCGATCGCGCTGAGCGCTCGGCTCGGCTTCAAGGTCAGGGTCAGCTTGTTCTCGAACAGCCCTTCCCCTTTGAGCCGGACGTCGATTCGATAGTGAACAGCGTCATAGGGGCGAGCCGTCCCCTCGGTGGAGGGGGTGAGCGCCGCGATGGGGGCGGACAGCGCAAGGCAAAGCAACGCGGAAAGCATGGGAACTCCTCGAGATTCGTTCGAAGGCGGCGGACCGTAGTGCAGTCCCCCCCGCGGGGAAACAGTGAGCACGCCTGCCTACTCGACAAGCGGGCTTGGGGGCGGAATTCAACCCCAGCGATGGCTGGATGGGCGCACCACCCCTACCTTTGCGCCACGCAACGATACTTTCCCAGGAGCTTCTGATGCCCAGGTCCCACGGCTTCGATCATTTCAATTCCCTCCAACCCGATGTCAGCAAGGGGGGGCGGCCCGCAGCGCGTTCTCGTTCCGGAGCCAAGGTCACCGGGCACTCTGACGTGCACTACGGCAAGCAGTTTGCGCAGACCGAAGAGCTTTACCACGCGCATGAAATGGAACATCAGCTCGAGGAGCTCGCCAAGAACGACCTTCCACCGGCGAAGACCGAGTCGAAGGAGACCGATGCGAAAGTGAAAGCCAAGACGGTCTCTGCGCCCTCGCGCTCCGAGCCGATCGGAGCCCTGCCGCAGACCGAGGAAACGCCGGTTTCCCCAACAGAGGCGGCGTCAGCGGACGAGCCCTTTGCGGTGTGGAGCGAGGCCTGGAAGGACGCCGCCGAGCAGGCCCGCGCGATGACCGCAGCGGCGCGGGGACTGGGGAACGCCGGAATTCGTCTGGCCAGCGCACCGTTGGAGATGGCCCGCGCGTTCGCCCGGCAATTGCCCCTGGTCGGAAAGCTTCGCAGCGTCTGACGCCCGGGACTCTTCGTGGAGCTGACGCTCGTCTCCTACAATATTCACAGCGGCATCGGCACCGACGGACGCTTCGACCTGCGCCGCGTCGGTGAGGTGCTCCAGGAGATCGACCCGGACATCGTCGCCCTCCAGGAATGTGGCGACTTCCGCGGCCACACCGATCATGAGCAGCACCCGGAGCTGCTCGCCGAACAGCTTCGCTTCCAAATGGCCTTCGGCCCGAACGTGATTCAAAACGGCCGCCGCTACGGCAACGCTATTCTCACCCGGCTGCCGATCCTCAAATCCCGCAACTACGATTTGACGTTCAAGGACCGAGAGCCGCGTGGCGCGCTTCGCTGCGATCTCGACCTCGGCGAAGGGCGGCCGCTCCACCTCTTCTGCCTGCACCTCGGGCTGACCATCGGAGAGCGCCGGGCCCAGGAGGCTCTGCTGCTCTCCGCCGATATCCTGCGGGATGCAGTTCGCAACGACCCGGTGATTGTCTGCGGAGACTTCAACTACTGGTGGAGCGGCCCGGTACCCGCGCTGGTGCGCCACTCCATTCACGACGTTGCGCTCGAGTTGAGGCAGAGCGCGTCCACCTACCACTCCAAGTTTCCCTTTCTGCGGTTGGACCGGATCTTCGTCGATCGCGGGGTGCGGCCGATCTCTCTGTCCGCCCACCGCTCTAGGCTCAGCGCGCTCGCCTCGGACCACCTGCCGCTGGTGATGCGGTTCGAGGCGCCGATCACCGAGCATATCGTTCAGGCCCCACCGGTCCAGCTCATCGGGTAGGTTGAAACCACCCAAAAGCGAACACCCGCCCGCGCTCAGGTCTGTCAGGCATTGTCGGTTGAGAGGTAGGTGCCTAGTTTGGCTGCCCAACGGGGGCGGAATTCATTGCTAGGGGAACAGGTGGTTTCATTGAAGGGAAGCGCGGACGACACGGGCGGAATTGCCGGTTACCTCACCGAGCTGGCCGAAGGCATGGGCCGGCTCATCACCCAGCACCTGCAGCTGGCTCGAATCGAGCTGACCCAGGAAGGCGTGGCCCTCGGCCGGAAGCTCACCCGGCTTGCGCTCTTCGTCCCCTTTGTTCTCGTCGGCTACGGCCTCTTCTGCGCCGCCCTCGCCCTGGTTCTCGGGCGGGTGATGCCGCTCGATGCCGCCTTTGGGCTGGTGGCGGCGGCCAACCTTCTCGGCGGCGGAATGGGGCTCGCCCGCGCCGCCCGCGGTCTGCGCGCGCCTCCCCAGGTGCTCGACGAGTCTTTCCGCGAACTCAAGTCCAGCGCTGCCACCCTCAGCGCCGTCACCCACACAACGGAGACCCCCGATGGCCGGTAATGGAGAAATGAAGACTCCTTATTCCCAGGAAGCTGTACGTCTCGAGATGGACAGGACCCGCGAGCAGATCGCCTCCTCGGCGGCGGGGCTTCGCCACGAAGTCGCGCTGCGCACCGATTGGCGCGTCTGGGTGCGGGAACGGCCCCTGGTGTTCGTCGCCGGTGCCTTTGCGGTTGGATTCCTGCTCGGCAACCGTCGGTAGCCTGTTTCGCCCTCTTCGTTTCACGGCAACCTTTCACCTCAAACCCCCACCCTCAGGAGCAACGACCATGGAAGTCACCCCTCAGCAGATGCAGGACAAGGCGAAGGAACTCCAGGCCCGCATGGCGCCGCAAATCGAGCAGGCCCGCGCCACCCTCTCCGACTTCAACTCCCGCTTTACCCAGTACGCTCGCGAGCGGCCGGGCACGTGCATCCTCGGAGCCGTCGCCCTCGGCTACTTCATCGGCAAGCTGGCTTCCCGCTAACTCCCCCCCTTCGCACCCAAGGAAAGACGTCATGGCAAACTACGAAGCCCCCACGGGGTCATCACAGAAGGTTTCGGGAATGGGCGAGCGGGTCGGTCACATCGGCGACTCCGCCTCGCAGCTCTACAGCGAGGCCACGGGGGCCGTGAAGGACCTGGGCGACATGATCGACCTCCGCGGCCGGATGGAGCGAAACCCGCTCGGCACTCTGGCGCTTGCCGTCGGCGTCGGTTACGTGCTCGGAGGAGGGCTGTTCACCAACCTCACCGGCCGGATCTTCGGCCTCGGAATGCGGCTGGCCGCGCTGCCCCTGATTCGCGGGGAGCTCGCCGGCATGGCCGAGTCTGCGCTGGATGGCTTCGCTTCCAGCAGTCGTCAGAGCCAGACCCGCTCGAGCAACCCGATGGGCTCTCAGGGCGTGTAGCAGTCGCCGCTTTCGCCGCTGTAGAACCCTTCCGTTCACCCCAACCAGGAGTTGTCGATGTGGAACATGAAAGACCTCAAGAACCTGAAGAACCTCGATAAGGACGACCTGCTCGAGTACGTCGGCCTCGAGACCCGTCGCAGCACGATGGACTGGATGCTGCCCACACTTGCCGTCTTCGGCGTCGGCGTCCTGGTCGGTGCCGGTGTCGGCCTGCTGCTGGCCCCGAAGTCGGGCGCCGAGCTTCGCGACGATCTCCGCTCCCGATTGGAGACGGGCAAGGACCAGCTCGCCACCAACTTCCCGGCTGCCGCT
>JAYUUC010000646.1:0-3157 GCA_043755105.1 Myxococcales bacterium | reverse complement strand
GTAGCCCGCGCCGCCGTCCGCCGGGTAGCCCGCATCCTGCGGCCAGCCGCCGTCGGGAACTCCCCCGTCGCCGCCCGCCGCAATCGCCATCGGGTCGACCGCCAGAGGTGGGGTGGTGAGCAAGGTCGCCACCATCACCTTGTTGGCGGCGAACTGGCTCCCGACCTTCTGCAGGTCGCAGGCAAGCGAGACGGTGGTGAAGGCGGCGGCGGAGAGAAGAAGATTTCGAATTCGCATCGGTGCGAAGGAGCATAGCGCGAAGTAGGAGGACAGCAGGGTCAACGCCCCCCGCACCCGCGACCCCCCCCGTTCATCCCGAGCGTCGCGCGAAAGCGCAGAGTCGAGGGACGCCCCTCAACCCATCCACCGTCCCTCACCCGAACGGGTTATCGTCACTCCCGATGAAGCGCCTTCCCGTTCCGTCCACAGGCAGACGGTTTCTCAAGCATCTCGGTTTCGCACTCGCCTGGGCCGCTGTTTTCGGCGCAGTGCTGGGCGGCCTTGCCTACGACAGGCTGCCGCGAACGGCTCCCGAAGAAGGCGAATCCTGGCACGAGTCGCTTCGCCGCGGGTTCGATCGAATCGAGCTCGCCTTCTTCGACTGGCGGGTGCGCGAGCTGGGTAAGGGCAGCGAGCGCTCTGACCAGGTGGTGGTGGTGGCGATCGACGACGACGCGCTCGCCAGCGCCCGCGAAGACTCTTCGCACGGTCTCTCGGCCTACCCCTGGCCCCGGGAAGTTCTCGGCGCGCTCTCGGGCCAGCTGGCGCGGGAAGGCGCCAGCCTGGTGCTGCTCGATCTGCCTTTTCCGGACCTTTCGCCCCGGGGTTGCGCGCCTACGGGTGCGGCTCCCCTTCGCGGCGCCAGTGACGATGACACCTTCCGGGGGCAACTCGAGCAACTGCCCTCGAGACCGCTGCTCACCTTCGGCTGGGCCGCCACCGCGCCCCGCGCCGCCGAGCGCGACCTTCAGCCGTTCCTGCTCTTCGTCGACAACCGTGCCGGCCTGGAGGACGCCCGGGTGCCGCTGCAAAAGCTTCTCGCCGAACGGGTGCCCGCCTACCTCATCCCCGATGGAAAGCGGTTTCAACTCTGGGCAGGAGCGGCCTCGGAGCAGAGGGCCCGCGAGCTCGCGGACCGGTGGGCCTTGCCTGCTCCCCGTCGTATCCGCCTCAGGCTTGCATCGGAACAAGGGTACGAGATTCCCCGCTGGCGCCTGCTCGCCTCACTCGCGGAAGTTCACGTCGAGGGGCTTGACCCCTCCTTGCTGCCCCGGGTTCGCTCGCTCGAATCTCCGGTGCCGGTCCTCCTCTCCGAGCACAGCCGCTACGGGTCCGCCACCGCGACCCCCGACTTCGACGGAGTGCTGAGAAGCTTTCCCCACCTGACCTACTTCGCTCCGGAGGAAGGGAAGGGTTACGTCCTCCCTTCCGTCCCCCTGGCGGCGGCGATGTCCCTGGCGGGATCGAACAAGCTGGTCTACCGCAACGGACAGCTGGAAATCGGTGGCAAGTACAAGATTCCCCTCGAGGACGACGGGCAGTCGCTGCTGCGATGGGATGCTGCCGAAGTGGGCCGCTCGGCCAAGGGCTCGCTCCGGCGTTCGATCTCTGCCTGGAAGCTGCTCGTCAACCTCTTCGACCACTCTGCCCGGCCAGGCCTGGTTCACCACGACAACGAGCTCACCGGCAAGGTGGCAATCCTCACCAACACGTCGATGTATGGGCCGGGACCCCGGTTGACGGCGGTGGGCTCTTCCGCTTCCGGAGCGGTGATCGGCCAGGCACTGGTCAACATCCTCCGCTCGGAGGGCATTCACCGGGCGCCCCCTCAGACCGACTTCTTCGCCACCGTGGCCCTTGCCTTCGTCGGCGCGCTGCTGGCAATGGTCTTTTTCGGGGCGCTCCGTGCTCGGGCGGGGAAGCTGGCCTTCATGCTCAGCTTGTCGGCGCTGAGCGCGATCTACCTCTTCGCGGCGCGTGCGCTCTTCCTCCAGCGGCAGGAATGGGTGGCCGTGGCTCTTCCGCTGCTATCGATGTGGGGCACCTTTGCCGGGGCCCGCGGCTACGGCGCACGGCTGGAACGTCGGCTCCGCAAGTGGGTCACCCGGGTGCTCGGGTCGGTGAGCCCGGAGATCGCCCGCCTCGTTGCCCGCGATGTCGGCTTGATGCACCCCGAGCGCCGACCCGTCACCCTGTTTCGGGCAGACCTCGAGGGAATCTCCGGCCTGGTCGAGACCCTCGACCCCGCGTTGCTGGTCGCCTTGCTCAACGAGTTCTTTACCGAGATGACCGCCGAGGTGACCCGCACCGGAGGCCACGTCGATTCCTACATCGGCGATGCCCTGGTCGCGTTCTGGGGAGCGCCCGTGCGGATGGCCGACCATGCAGGGGCCGCCTGCCGTTCGGCGCTGGCGATGAGGGCGGCGCTCGAGAAGCGTCGCCCCGACTGGGAAAAGCGATTCGGTCGCAAGCTCGATTTCCGGGCCGGCATTTGCTCGGGGGACGGCGTCGCCGGGGATATGGGGTCGGCGATGAAGTCCAACTACACCGTGATCGGCGAAGCGGCGGGACTGGTCACCAGTTTCGAGGGCGCCAACAAGAGGTACGGAACGCGGGTGCTGTGCGGTGGAGAGACTGCGCGTCAGGCAGGGGATGCGTTCGTCTTTCGCGAGGTCGACCGGTGGAGATCGGAGAAGGGAGGTTCGCCGATCGCGCTGCATGAGCTGATGGGTCGGAAGGGCCAGCTCACCGCCCAGCAGGAAGGGCTACTCTCCGAGTACCAGCGCGCGGTGGGCCTGTTTCACAAGCGGCAGTTTGTGGAAGCGCTGGCGGCCTTTCAGCGCTGCGTCAGTGCTCATGGGGATGGAGTTTCGGAGATCTACGTGAAGCGTTGTCAGCGGTACCGCGAGGCGCCACCGCCGGAAGGGTGGGACGGATCTCATGGCCGCGCGGAGTGAGGAAGGCGGGGCTGTCGGAGGGTGGCGGTGGAATGGCTCTCGAAGGACGTGCCCGGGGGATCGGACACGGGGTCGGGTTCGTTCTCGATTCGCGTGACCGTTTTCGCAGCGACCGGGGCGCGGGGCCTGTCGCAGGGCAGGGAGGGGCCGTTTGTGCTACGGCCTGCCCGATGAGCCTTGTCGCTCCGACCCCAAGACTC
>JAYUUC010000645.1:0-3161 GCA_043755105.1 Myxococcales bacterium | reverse complement strand
AGAAGAGCTGCGCCAGGCAGTGCTCAAGCTTCGCTCCCAGGGCAAGCAGGTGTGGGCGGTCATTCTCCAGGCAGGAGACTCCGAGTACCTGGTCGCCTCGGCCGCCGATCGGATCTACGCGGTGCCCGAAGCCATCTTGCTCGTCGATGGCTTCGCCGCCAGCACCACCTTCGTGGGCGGCACGATGGACAAGCTCGGCGTCCACTGGGACGTGGCCCGGGTCGGCGCCTACAAGAACTACCCTGACCAGCTCACCCGGACCTCGATGAGCGACGAGCAACGGGAAGCGGTGAACGCCTACCTCGACACCGACGTTCATACTTTCGAAGCCGCAGTGGCGACCGGCCGCAAGCTCACCCCGGCACAGGTGAAGTCGGCGATCGACGAAGGGCTGAAGACCGCCACTCGAGCCAAGGCGCTGGGGTTGATCGACGAGGTGCTCACCCCTGCTCAGCTCGAAGACCGGCTCGAAGGGCTCGGTCCTCATACCCGCTTCGAGGCCTCCTACCGGCCTCGCGAGGTGCGCACCGACGCCTGGGGAATGCGTCGGCAGGTGGCGGTGGTCCCGGTGATCGGCACCATCGCGGGCGGGCACAGCCGCGAAGATCCCCTCGGCCTGACCCAGACCGTGGGCGCCGAAACGGTGATTCGACAGCTGCGCGAGGCCGCCGAAGACCCCCAGGTGGCGGCGATCGTCCTTCGAATCGATTCCGGCGGCGGTGATGCGCTCGCGTCTGATTTGATTTACCGCGAGGTCCTCGAGGCCCGGAAGCACAAGCCGGTGGTGGCCTCGATGGGTGATGTCGCGGCGTCCGGTGGCTACATGGTGGCGATGGCGGCGGAGACAATCTTTGCCCAACCCACCACCATCACCGGCAGCATCGGGGTGTTCTTCCTCAAGCCCGCGCTGGAGAAGCTCGCCCACACCCTGGGCATCACCGAGGAGACAATCTCCCGAGGCGCCCTCACCGGCCTCGCCAGCCCTTACCGTCCCTGGACCGAGGCAGAGAAGAAGGCCGCCCAGGCCTGGGTCGAATCCTCTTACGACGACTTCATCACCGAGGTGGCCCGCTCTCGCAAGCTGGACAAGAAGCAGGTCGACCTCCTCGGCCGGGGCCGGGTCTGGTCCGGGGAAGACGCTCGGGCCCGTGGACTCACCGACGCCACCGGGGGCCTGCTCGAGGCGATCGCCGCCGCCCGGGTGCGCGCGGGCATTTCCCCTGCGGAAGACGTGGAAATCTCGGTCATCAGCGAGGGCGGCGGCCTGCTCTCGTCCCGCCGCGGTGAAGAGGGGCTGTTCGGCCAGCTGGCGGGAAAGCTTGCGGGCCCCTCGACCGAACTCTTTCCCGCCCGGCTGCGCGCCCTCGCCCGGGAGCTGGGGGTCGACGAACTGCTCACCGCTCAGCCCCAGGTGATGGCGATGATGGATTACCGCCTCACCGTTCGATAGCGGAGCAGAAGAAGCCCTGGTATATGCCGCAGGGCCTCCGGTGCGCATGGTGCCGCCGGGAGCGACCCAGGAGCCTTGTCGGCTCTGGCCGCTCGACCCACTAGCGGCTTCAAGTCCAAAACCCAAAATGCGTTCCGGGGGCGAATCAGCCTTCGACCCGACCGCGAATGCCCCGAGCTTCATGAGCGAAAATCCAGACAACCGCGACCCGGCGCCGCACACCCCTCCTGCTCCGGTGCCGCCTGCGCCTCCACGCGCTCCTCCGCCGCCCCGTGCTGCGGCCCCTTCCGATTCCGAAGGGGACGACTCGGGCTCTGATTCCGACGACGGGTCGGACGACGGTCCTGACGAGGGCGATGACGCTGGCCCGGGGGAAGGAAACCGCAATCAAGCGACCGGCCAGGGCTTTGCTCCCGGCGCCCAGGGTGGACCCGGTGGCGCAGGCCGCAAGCGTCGTCGTCGCCGCCGCCGTGGCCGCGGACCTCAGGTTCAGTTCACTCCCGAAGGACAGGCTTACCGCATGGTGGCCAGCCCCGACGGCACCCAGCAGCAAGTGTTCCTCACTCCGCAGGAACTGCAGCAGCACCAGGCGCGCCTGCTGCAACAGCAACAGTCCGCCCAGCAGCCACAGGGCCAGCATGCCCGCGACGGCCAGGGAGGCCACCGGCCGCAGAGCGCTCCTCAAGGTCAGGGCCAGAGTCATGCGCCCGCTGCGGTGACGATGGTCACCGTGGAAGGAGTCCTCGACACCGAAGCCAAGGGCCCCAATGCCTTCCTCCGGCAGCTGAAGAAGAACCTCCTTCCCTCGCCCGATGACGCCGAGCTGCCCAAGAACCTGGTGCAGAAGCTGCGGCTGCGGCAGGGGCAGTTCCTTTCTGCGCAGGCGACGATGCGCGGCAACAAGGGCTTCGTGCAGAAGGTCGACACCGTCGACGGTGCTCCCGTGGACCAAGCTCCCCGGCTCCCCCACTTCCAGGACCTCACCTCGATCGACCCGGTGGTTCGGATCAAGCTCGAGAGCGGCCACCGCGAGATGGTCACCCGGGTGCTCGATCTGATCGCCCCGCTGGGGAAGGGTCAGCGAGCGCTGATCGTCGCGCCTCCGAAGACCGGCAAGACGGTGATGCTGCAGCGAATCGCCCAGGCGGTGCTTCAGAACCATCCCGAAGTGCACCTGATGCTGCTGCTGATCGACGAACGCCCGGAAGAGGTCACCGAGATGCGGCGAAGCATCAAGGCCGAGGTGCTGGCCTCGAGCTCTGACCGCCCCACCGGCGATCACCTCCGCCTCGCCGAGCTCGCGCTGGAACGCGCCCGCCGCCTCGTCGAATCTGGCAAGGACGTGATGATTTTGCTCGATTCGATCACCCGGCTCGCCCGCGCCTTCAACAAGGAAATCGATTCCTCCGGTCGGACGATGACCGGCGGCGTCGACTCCCGTGCCCTCGAGCGGCCGAAGCGGATCTTCG
This sequence comes from Myxococcales bacterium, assembly GCA_043755105.1. Lineage (GTDB taxonomy): Bacteria > Myxococcota > Myxococcia > Myxococcales > Myxococcaceae > JAYUUC01. Next base: position 242 of record JAYUUC010000645.1, on the reverse strand, counting down.
GCGCCGCCCGCGCCACCGAAGAGGCGGGCAGCCTGACCATCGTCGGCACCGCGCTGATCGACACCGGCAGCCGGATGGACGAGGTGATCTTCGAGGAGTTCAAGGGAACCGGAAACAGCGAGGTCACCCTCGACCGACTCCTCGCCGAGAAGCGGATCTGGCCGGCGATCAACATTCCCCAGTCCGGCACCCGCAAGGAAGAGAAGCTCTTCACGCTCAAGGAATACGAGAAGGTGAAGAAG
>JAYUUC010000644.1:0-9271 GCA_043755105.1 Myxococcales bacterium | reverse complement strand
CGCCACCCTCGGGCTGAACAGCGGCTTCGACCAGAACCACCTTCGACCCTTCTACGAGAAGGTGGGCAAGGCGATTCTGGAAGTCGACCCGGAAGCGGCAATCTACCTCGAGGGCACCACCAACCTCACCAACTTCAACGGCGGCGTCCTCGGCCTCGGTGGGAGCACGATGACCCGGCCCGAAGGGTTGCCCGAGGTGGTCTACGCGCCCCACTGGTATCCAGACATCTACCCTTCCCTCGGCTTCAACCAGCCGCCCCGCGCGTTCACGCCCGAGGAGCTTCGCTACCGCGACTATCAGCCCAAGCTCGAGGCGCAGACGTCCTTGGCCCGCGACTCGCTCGGGAACATTCCGGTGGTGGTGGGCGAGTTCGGAGCCCCCTTCAACCTCAACGGCATCGCCGAGGCTCGGCGCTCCGGGTACGAGGTGACCGCCACCCTGCTCGACACCACCTACGAGGCCTTCGAGCGGATGTTCCAGAGCAACTTCGTCTGGGGCTACACCCCCGAGAACACGTATGCGCGCGGCGACGACTGGAACCATGAGGACTTCTCGCTCTTCGACCCGGAGCAGCAGCCGCGAGCCGAGCTCGCCTGGAACCGACCCTATGCGCGGGCGTTGGCCGGCAAGCCGATCTCCACCCACTTCTATTCCGACTACCACCCGTTCGACGCCACGCCCGGCGTGCCGACGCCGGCGCGGGAGTTCGAAGTTCGCTTCGGAAGCATGGAGTCAGACGCACCGACCGAGATCTTCGTGCCCCGGGTGCAGTACCCGGACGGGTTTCACGTCTGGCTTTCCGATGGCCGCGCGTGGTTCGACAACGAGCGCTCGATTCTCTACATCGCGAGCGGGGGCGACGCGCCGGGGGTCGGGCACCGGGTGAGAATCCTTCCGGCCCTCTCGGAGGCAGGTACCGAAGACTGGCGATACTTCTTCCAGGGCTCGCACGGGGTGGAGCACCGTTGAGCTCTGGAAAGGCGTGGCGGCAGGGGAAGCCGTCGTTTGCTACACAGGCAACATCGCGGAACCGGACAACCTCTTCCACGCTGAGGATTTCTAAGTTTCGCCTCTTACCGGGTGTCATCCGGTCGTGGCGTACCCCTGGTGCGAGGTAAGATGCGATGATGACCGAAGAACCGCCGGCGAAGTCCGAGACCGAGACACCCGCCGAGGGCGCAGACCGCCGCCGCTCGGACCGGCTCCCGCTTCACATCTGGGTCGAAGAGAAGAGCAGCAACGCCAGCTACTTCCACCAGGCGGCCAATCTTTCGCTGGGCGGCATCTATCTTCGCAAGAGCTTGCCCTACGAGATCGGCACCCAGCTGGAGATCCGCTTCACCCTCCCCGGTGACCCGCAAGCGATCGTCACCTCCGCTGAGGTGGTTCGCTACATCTGGGACGACGATGCGATCGAGCAGATGGGAATGGGCTTGCGCTTCCTTACCCTCTCCGAAGCAGACCGGAACCGGATTGCCACGATGCTCAGGGCGAGCTGAACGCCGGTCGAGTTCAGTTTCGCTCCCATAAAGCCATGGGGAGGTTGCGACGCGTGTATACCGTGCTTCCCCTTGAACTCTTGACAGTCGGGGGGTGAACTCAAATCGAGGAAGAAGTGGAGAAGAAACCCTTTCTCGACCCCTATGTCCGCCTCGCGGAGACCGAGGCTTTGTTTTCAAATGCAGTCGAAGCATCGATTTCGAAGCGCCGCTGGTCTCTCATTGGGTCGGGCCTCTTTCTCCTTGTGGCCGGTGCCGACGTCCGGAGCGGCCTGGTGGATCACCAGCCAGCGCCCTTGTGGATCATGAGAGGGATCGCCGATCTCACGCTCGCGGTTGCCTACGCGCTGGAAGCGCTGGTTTTTCGAACCCAGCTCGAACGCGCCTGGATTGCGTACCTCACCGACAAGGCCATGGCGCCCAACAAGGTGAGCATCCGTCCGGACCTGCAAGTGACGTCGTTGGCCTGGAGCACCGGCCTTCGAATTGAATTCGGCCCTTTTTGAGACGGGAAGACCCACGTCAAAAGCCAGGCATTCGATAGACGCGCACGTGGGCAATCGGCGGGGTGAAGAGCAACTCGGCCCCCGCATCGACCAGGGCCTTTTCTGCCGGGGTGTCGGGAGCCAGGGCCACCCAGCGGGGCGCGACGGCTCGCAGCCGCTTCAGGTAATCCTCGGGGTCCCCCTCGCTCGAGACGTACGCCACCCGGTTCCGGTAGTCCCGGGTCCAGTACTCGGAACCGAACTCGATATGCTCGTCGTGGGCGAAGACGTCGCCTGCACGAAATTCTCGCTCCCGCCGCAGTCCCCACTCGGGCTCCCAGGTCCAATCGGACAGGCGAAGGGTCGCGCGCTGCTCGGGAGTGGCCCGCATCGCTTCAAGCAACTGGCCGCTCCTGGGGCCTTCCCGGTGCGCTTCCGTGAAGGACATCGTGTACGCCGCAAGCACGACGAGCGCCGAGGACGCGGCCAACCGGAGCCGCCGGTAGTGGAGTTCCTGGTGCACCAGGGCGAACGCGACCAGCGTCGCGCTGGCGGCGCCCAGAGTGTAGCGCGGCCACCAGGGCGCGGGAATGAGCAAGGCCGCCACGAAGAGCACGAGCACGGGGACGACCTGTCTCCACTGGTCACGCCTGCGGAGGAGGTTCAGCGCCGCCAGGACGATGCAAGGCAGAAGCAGCCAACGGAACACCGCGCCAAAGCCACCGGTGCGAACGTCTGGCCAATACGCAGCCCGACTCTCGAACCAGCTGGCCCACATCCGCTCCAGGGACACCGGGTCACCGAAAAACCCGAGAGGCTTCGAAGGGTCCAGGTGATACGCGTCGTGCAGGTTCGCCGGTCCCGGGAGGTGCAATCCCAAGACGGGAATGTTCAAGGGGAAGGGATAGGTAGGGTTCCCCACCCGCAGTGCGTTTTCGATGTATTTGAACGCCCCCACCGAAGCCCACAGCATTCCAGACAAGACAACGTCCAACGTCGCACGGAGCTTTCCGGCTTTGGCGTTCCAGATTTCCCAGACAAAGCGCGCCGCGAGCAGGGGAGAGAGCACGGCGAGGTGAAACAGCCCCGAGGTCTTGGTCCCGGCGTACAGGCCTAAAGCAAGCACCGCCATCCACCGGTCCCGTCGCTCGGGTCGGGTGGCGCAGAAATAGAGGGCCGCGCTCAGCAACGCCCCACAGGCGAGGTCGTTGTGGCTGCTGTCCATCTGAATGTACACGGGCGGCAAGGTGACCCAGATCAGCCCCAGGCCCGCAGACAAGGGGCGGGAGGCGCCGATCTTCCGGGCCCACGCCATCACCACCGCTGCTCCCAGGAGTGCAAAGGGCCACTGGGCGCTGTCATCGAGACGGTTGTCCTTCGAGAACAGACAGTTCCACACCGCGAGCCACTCGATGTTCCTCGGGAAGCCGCGAATGAACACGTCGTGCGTGGGAGGCCAGAGAATGGAGCGCGTCTGAATCGCCCAGTTGGTGATCGGCAGGTGGTACCAGTCCGCGTCCCAATCCCAGGTCTTGAAATAAATGATGCGCAGTCCCGCCAGGACGAGCGCGAACCCGCCCAGGACACATCCCAGCAGGGCGGGCTCGCGTTCACGCCACCCATCGACGAATGTGGCCTTCACGGCGGAGAGGTCCCGATGGCCGAGGGCTTTGACGCCCGCCCTGCCCAGGGACCGGTAAGCCAAAGCGCCAACGCTCGAGAACAACAGTGCTCCCGCGAGGCCCACCGTCACCGGCTCCAAACGGCCGACCATCCCGCAGCCCTGGATGATCCAGAGCAACAGGGTAGGCGCCACCAGGAGCGTGACCACGGCGCGATGCGCCAATCCCCGCTCACGAAAGAGGGCACCTGCGGTGAGCCACGATGCGAGCCCACAGAGCGCAGTCTCCAGGGCCCACGCCAACCAACCCATCACATCGGCCTCGGGTGCCCAAACTTCATATCCAAACTCAACGCCAAGATTGAAGCACCGGCCGACACCTCGGACTGCGCCCCTTCGTACCCGGGCAGCGACCTGCACCGCAAGGTATCGAGCATCTTCCCCGGACAGCTCAAGGCACCGGCGGTCCGTCTGGAATCAAAGAGATGGATCCAGGAGGAAGAATCGCCACATCTGCCCAGACCGCTTTCGCTCGGGACGTGAAACCGCGCTTCCCCGGCCAGCCCATGCGCCGCCAGCGCATCTCCGTTTCCGAGAAACACCGTCGCCTCCGGATTGCGGACCAGGGGCACCGGCACCAGCATCGCGTCGCGGGTGTGGTCAGGGAATCGCGCGGCGAACGCGTCGAGGCCCTGCAAGATTCCTTGGACCTCGGGGGTGCGCTTTCCGGTGAGACGCTCGGGTGCCTTGGGCAAGGGTGCTGAACGTTTCCCCGGCTTCTTGATTGAACTCACCGGGTGTGACTTTTAGCACGGTCTGCTCAGGGCAACCCGCGACCTCCCGGCAAGGGACGCGTGGTCGATTCCTTCAGCGCTCTCGACGCAGCAGCGCGCCACCGCTCCCCAGGACCCAGATGTCGCTGGCGGTCACCGCCAGGTCCGCCGGGGCGCTGGACATCTGCGCGTCCAGCACCTGCCAGCGAACCCCGTCAAAGTGGGCGATGGCGGAGTGAATGGCCTTTGGATTGACCCGCATACCGGTGGCGGGGTCGTTGCGCGGCGAACCCACGGCCCAGATATCGTTCGCTCGGGTGCCTCGAACCCGGTCCCAGCGATAGTCGGAGAGCGCGGGAACGGCGCTCCATTGACCGTTCTGCTCCTGCATCAGTCCCATTTCGGTGGCCGCCAGGGTCGTCCCCTCCGCGCTCCAGAGGTCATGAACATACGAGTCCACTTTGCCCAAGGTGGCCCAACCCAGTGAGGTGGAGCGAAAAATCTCTGCGACATTCTGCCCTGGCCCAGTTCCTCTCGATGTCACGAACCCAAGGACGCCCCCCGGGCTACCCCGCAGGGTGAGCCCGTGCGAGTCGACCGGATCACCCGTCCACGAGCCATCTACCCATCGATAGGTCTGGCTCGAGAGCCAGTCGTTCTTGAAAATTTCGACCCTCAGGCTGCCATCGACATCGCGAGCCATGGCCCAGGGTTTCGCGGTCGGAAAAGGAGCCGGGATTGACTGCCATTGGGCCCCATCGAATTCCAGGAGTTCGTCGTCGGCACTCAAGGACCGGGTAATCGCAGCCAGCCGTCCCGGGCCGACGGAGGCGACGTTCCTTAAAGTATCGACAGGGTCCGTTTCGGTAACCGACCAGTCCGCCCCATCGTAATGGTGAACTCGTTTGCCGAAGCTCAAGCTCCAGATTTCTGGCCCCACGCCCTCGACCAGCTGACGTCGGCCCTCGTCGGACGGACCGTGCGAATGCTGGAGCGTGTGACCGTTGTAAACCCAGATGTTGCCATCCGTACCCACCACCCAAACGTTGTCATAGGCAGAGGCATCCACCGCCGTCAGCGTGGCGCTGACCTGTATTTGTGTCGTGGGGTACGCCGCGGAACCCTCCACGAGGAACGGACCGCCCACCGCCCAGAGCTTGTCGCCGGTGCAGCGAACGTCGGTCCAGCCGGACGAGGTGACGCCCAGCGCCACCGACTTCCAGCCGCCATTCTCGCCGATGAGGATTTCCCCCCCCCTCGTTGGAGTAGGTACCCGCCACTGCGAGCCGCCCGTCCGGGCAGACGTCGAGCGCAGTCTTGGTGCTCGCGACCTCTTCGCTCGACCAGTTTCCAGTCAGGGGCTCCCGGGTCCAGACCTTGGTGCTGTAGCTGGCGTCCACGAACGACAAGAGCACCAGCACGCCGTCGGGGCGCACTCCGCCATCCAGGAAGCGCTCGTCCTCTGTCACGGCAGGCAGAGCAACCTCCTCCAGCGGGGTGCCGCCGCCCGAATGGAGCAGCCGGCGCTCCGCCAGGAAATACAAGTCATTCTCCGAACGCCCGAACACCTTCCGGAAGTCGCTCGTCTCCGGCCGGGGCGGGAGGACAGCACGTGTCCACACACCCTGCGAACGGTGCAAGACGGTGTCCTTGTCTCCGACAATCCAGACATTCTCCGGTCCGAATCCGTGCACATCCCAGAGCCGAAGATCCGGCCCCCCGATTCCTGGAATCTCCTCGAGGCGCCAGGTTCTGTTTTCTCGATGGAGCACGGTCCCCCGGTCGCCCACGGCCCAGACGCTTTCGCGATCCGCGGCGTAGACGCCCAGCAGCGTCGCCGCGGTGAGCTGTCCGGGCTCCAGACAGAATTTGTCCACCGTGCAACCGGGAGGCGGCGGTCTGGCGACGCAGGAGAAAGTCAGGCCACAGGTCTCCGCGGCGGCGCAGCCCCCGCAGCTCAAGCGGCCGCCGCACCCGTCCAGCGGCGCGCCGCAGCTGGCACCCAGCTCGGTGCAAGTCTTCAGCACGCAGGCCGGCGGAGGAACCGGCGGCGGTGATGGCGGGTCGGCGATCTGTTCCCGGGTCTGGATGCAGCCGACGAAGGCCAGCCCCACCAGGCACAACAAGGCAAGCCGGAGCGAACTCCACTTCAAACGAGCGTTGGTCATTTTCCCTCCGAGGTGGTGCATGTCGAAGGGATTGCGGGGTCCGTCCGATTCCGTCACTGCCGCGTCACCGCGAGCCCCTCCAGCACCCTCTCCACCGATGGACGGTGCAGGCTTCGCGGGTGCTCCGCGAGAAAGCGCTTGGCTGCGCGGATCGCTTCATTGATGCGACCTGAGGCTTGAAGCGCCTGAACCTCGAGGCCATCTCGCTCCTCGGCGAAGGTGGCTTGTTTGAACTGCGCGCGGTGCTCGGCGAGCCGTTCCAGCGCTGACCCGGGCTGACCCTCGAGCAACGAGCTCCGCGCAGCGTCGAGCAGCGAAAGTTCCGCCTGTATCGTGTCCTCCGCCGCGCTCTGGGGTTCCTGCGGCCCGGCCGGGAGGGGAACAAACGCGGGCGTGCGGGAAACCCGCCTGGCCGGGCGCGGTGAGGGAAAATTGACTGTGGAGGGTTCAGCCCCCGAAGCGGGCGATGCCGAGAGTGCGGCGTTCGATGACGCGAGTACGGAGTGCGACTGACCAGGGCTTTCGACACTCTCAGCCTTCAGCGCCGCTGCGCTTCGTCCAACCTCCTCTTGGTTGCTGGGGTGAGCCGGAACGGGTGCCGGCGTTCGGGACAGGAAAACCGGGCGCAGCTGCTGGAAGGCGGCCATGCCCCCCAAGGCCACCGCACCCGCGACCAGGAACGCCTTGACCGCTCCTCCGCCGGTCACGCCCAGCTTCGACGCGACGGCCCGGGAGGACGGGTCCATCGCAGGTGTGGCCGCCACCGACGCCTGGATGTCCGCCAGCATCCGCTCCATTAACTGCGCGGGCGCTCGCGCCTCGGTGGCTCGCTCCGCGTCCAGGAGGCGCTCCAGTTCCCTCTCTGGAAAACTCACGGTCGCTCTCCTTGGGGAAGGTGTTTGGCCAGCCAGCTGGAGACGGCCTGGCGCGCGAGCCGCAGCCGCGAATAGGCGGTGTTCAGCGGCAGTTCCAGGACCTCGGCAATCTCCGGCATCCGCAGCCCATCCAGCTCGCTCATCACGAACACCGCCCGTTGCTCCAGGCTGAGCGTCTGGAGCGCCTGCCACACCCACTCGCGGGCCTGGCGGAGGAAGAGCTGGTGCTCGAGGTCGGTGTCCGAGCTGAGCGTATCCAGCACCTCGTCGACGAATACGACCGTGGCATAGAGCTTCCTTCTCTGCGCCACCAGCACCCGGAAGGCGATGCCGTAGAGCCACGGACGCGCGGGCCGGTCTGACTCGAACCGATCGTAGCGCCGGAGCGCGATTTCAAACGTCTCCTGCACCAGGTCTACCCGCTGTTGACGCGGGACCCCGAGCCGACGGAACCAGTTCCAGACCGCCTGGAACTCCAGTCGGTAGACGGATTCGAACGGGGCTCGTTCGGGCGTCCTCTGGGGAACGGTGGGCATGGGCAGGAGGCGAATCCCCATGGTTATTGCGGGCTCCGGGAAAATCCGTCACCGAGCACCGTCGACAGCAGCAGCGCGGCTCGAAACGACACCGGCGAGGCTCTCCAGACCTCTTCCTCTCCCACTGCCAGAAAGGTGTGTGCAGCGAGGCCAGGACTTCCGCCTGCAGCACCGCCGACACATTGAGGCCCAGCGGGACCTCGAGCTCGGCGCGCGGCCCCACGGCCAGAAAGGGCGTCGCGACCCGGCGGGGATTGGGAAGCCCGAACGCCTCCGTCCGGTGAATCCCCGCCACCCCCACAGGACAGGCCTGGAACAGACGAGAGGCGCGAAAGCAGCCTGCCAACGACAACGCCGAGGTTCCCCCGCGCAGCTCCCCTCCACTCACCTGACGGGAGGTCCATGCCTCGATCCAGCCGCCCAGCGCCGCAGAGAACCGGGGACGACGCCAGGAGATTTCCAGCTGCGCCCCGGGAGAAGGACCGTAGGAGGTGAAGAGCTGGAATGCGCCTCCCAGGGCCAACCGAAACTGGCCTTCCACCGGAGGCGCCTGGACTTCACCCCCTGAATCCCGAAGCGATGGCACCCTCAGCGGCGTGCGGCGCGCGGGGGTCCCCAGGGAGGAAACGGAGACCGCGAAGGCCAGCGCCGACACCACCTTCGTGCAATCCGGGTTGGGGCCTACCGAGCGGACGCCCGCGACCCGCCCGTCCCGAAGGCGAAAGGCCGAGGCCTGGAAGCCGTCCGGCCCTCGTTGCAGATTGACCTGGAGAACGTCTCCTGCGCCGCGGGAAAGAGTGGGTTGACGCGCCACCAGCTGGCGCCAGAACTCGGCGGCATCCGGGCATTCCTCGCGGAGGTCGCCTGGGTCGTAGAGCAGTTCGAGCGTCTCACCCCGCGCCGCTCGCGGCACCAGCGAGGCGAGGGCGATACCCAGCAGGAGGAAACAGGAAGTTCGAAGCACGAAAGGCCGTAGGCTGAGACGGGGGCCGTCGTTAGCAAGATCCACGCGAGTCCGGTAGTCCCCCTACTTCCAGGACTGAACACCCTTCGCTGGCGCCTCGCCGCTCGGGCCGGGTTTCAGTTGACGGGGCTTGCGCCGATGGCGACCCTCGAAGCCTATGAATGAGGCCGATCCGCTCTGGTTCAAGAAGGCCGTCATCTACGAATTGCACATCCGTGCGTTCCACGACTCGAACGGCGATGGCAATGGCGACATCCCCGGGCTGATCGAGAAGTTGCCCTATCTCTCGGCGCTGGGCATCAACTGCCTCTGGCTGCTGCCGATGTACCCCTCGCCGCTGCGCGACGAC
>JAYUUC010000643.1:0-3169 GCA_043755105.1 Myxococcales bacterium | reverse complement strand
ATTTCCATCCGTGTTCCTCCGAGGAATCCACCTCAGCACCTTCGCCTGCCGCGAACACCTCGATTGTGCGGGGCGCGGGGGGCGGGTGCTGTTTTGTGCACGAAGGGCGGTGCCGTTGACCAAGGGCGCGCGGCTCCCCGGTTTGCTACGTCCAAACTTTGCCCTGGGTGGCACCGTGTTCGTCGTGGCGGGAGCGTCAGGTCATACCGGTTCCGGGGTGGCGCAGACCCGGCTCGACGCGGGGCAGGCGGTCCGGGTGCTGCTGAGGGATCCGGCCAAAGGGCACCTCTGGAAGAAGCGGGGAGCAGAAGTGGCGATCACAGACCTCGCCGATTCACGCTCCCTCACCGAGGCTCTGCGCGGTGCCGACGCTGCCTTTCTGCTCCTTTCCCCGCCGTTGCCCTCGGCCTCCGGGGTCCTCGGTCATGCCCGGGAGCGTCCAGCGAGGATGGGGGAACGCCGGTCTGGCCTCGGCAATCGTCCCCGAAGTCTCGAACGCCGCGCTTTGATAGCTGGCGGGAACCGCCGCTGATTCATTTCGGTGCATCATCCGGGCACAGCCAGACAGTCCCAACACAGACATAGCCACTGCTGCCGTCAAAATTCTCATTGTCATAAGTCTCGCTCCCGCGGTTTGGGCCCTCATTGCGAGGATTGAACTCAATTTGCGTGCGATGGCCGAGGCTGCCCTTGGCCCGTGGGGCAAGGGCGACGGGGGTGGCTGCTCAGGAGCCGAGCGCCGACAGGAACCTCAAAAGCCGGGAGGAATTGCCCCGTGAAAGCAGCTGATGGTGTTGGGAGCGCCCAGGTGCGACCGCTCCGCGGAGCGAGCGTCGGGCGCCTTCCTGAGCCCCTCGTCCAGGGGCCACTTCGGTTCATCGTCAGGGGCAAGGCAATGCAGCCCGCTTTGCAGCGGACCAATCACGTAGGTGTGCCCCGCGGCCCGGCAGCCGAAGAAGCGGGTCCAGGCCCGCGCGAACCTTTGGCCCTCGGCCTTGCCGAAGGTCTCGCAGGTTCGAAACCACCACACCGCCTGGTCGGAGGACAGCCGTTCTCGAATCGAGCAAAGGGCAGCGTGATGGGGATGACCCGGCACGAGCGCCTCGATGCCTAGCGCCTCGCCGGCCACCTGTGCGGTGCCCCAGTGTCCGTGCCCCCAGAACTGAATTTCCTCAAGCTTCGCTCCTGGCTCGAAGGTGGCCAGCCACGCCAGCCCATCCTCCCACCGGGTGATGCCCCTCCACGCGTCGAACCGCCCGAGCGCGCCATAGAGCCAGCCGCCCACTTTCCAGGACGCGGTGAGCCCGGGCAGCAGGCCCCGCCCGGCACAGGTGGCGTCGTAGATCATCAGTCGGAGCGGGGCGGCCATGGCCTATCGAAGGTTAGCGTGCCGTCAGTCCCGGGTGAGCAGCTCGATGGTGAGCCCGTCATGGGCCACCTCCACCTGGCCGCTGAACTCCTGCTTGGCTTGCTCGAGCAGTCGTCCCGGTTCGACGTCGTGGCGGGAAGAGAGGTGGGTGAGGACCAGTCGCCGCACCGAGGCCTCCTTGCCCACCCGGCCTGCTTCCCGTGCGGTGGAGTGACGGGTCTCGAGCGCCCGCTCCTGTTCGTCGTCGGAGAACGTCGACTCGTGGATCAGCAGATCTGCCCCTTGCGCGGCAGCGGTGAGCGCGGGGCACGGTCGGGTATCGCCCGAGATCACCAGCTTTCGCCCGGTGCGCGGTTCGCCGAGCACCTGGTCCGGCGTGACCACGGTTCCGCTGGCGAGGGTGACCGACTCTCCCCGTTGAAGCTTGCCGAAGTCCGGCCCATCGAGCACCCCCAGCGCTCTGGCGGCGTCGAGCTGAAAGCGGCCGGCGCGAGGGTCTTCCTGCAGCACGTAGCCGAGGGCGTTGATGCGATGATCGACTTGCACCGCGCTTACCTGGTACCCGCTGCGAGGGACCACGTCGCCGCCCTTGAGCTCGAGAATTTCGATCGGAAAGCCGAGCGAGTCGATCCCGAGGTGCACCGCGGTGTGGAGCAGCCGCTTCGCCGGAGGCGGGCCGTAGAGGGTGAGCTTGTGCTCCCGCCCGGTCATTCCCAGGGTTCGAAGAAAGCCGATGATTCCGAGGTAGTGGTCGGCGTGGAAGTGGGTGAAGAACACCGCGTCGACCGAGAAGCCGGTGCCGTAGCGAATCATCTGCCGCTGCGACCCCTCGCCGCAGTCGAACAGCAGCAGGTCGGAGTCGGCCTTCACCGCCAGGCCCGAGAGGTTGCGGTGAATGGTCGGCTGGGCCGCCGAGGTCCCCAGAAAGGTCAGCCGGAGGATCGACATCCCGCTCGCGCCCACGCTGACCTCTTCCCTGCCAACCAGAAGGTGAAACAGAAAAAAGGGGGCGAAGCCAGCAGCCCCGCCCCCCATGAGTACCGACTTTCCCGGCGACTACCGGCCTTACGCCGCCTTGGCGCCGGTCTTCAACTCAGTGGTCTCCGAACCCGAGCGGATCTCGGAATCGATCAACATTCCGTAGAACGACCGGTAGACGAAGAACGCCGAGATGAGGAAGAACACGCCCGAGAGAACGAAGGTGAGGGGGCGGTTGGTCTTCCCCACCTGCACCGCCAGCTCGACCGCGAGCAGACCGAACAGGGTGGTGAACTTGATCACCGGGTTGAGCGCCACCGAAGAGGTGTCCTTGTAGGGGTCGCCGACGGTGTCGCCGACCACGCAGGCGTCGTGCAGCGGAGTGCCCTTAGCCTTGAGTGTGGTCTCGACGATCTTCTTGGCGTTATCCCAGGCGCCGCCGGCATCGGCCATGAAGATGGCCTGGAACAAGCCGAACAAAGCGATGGAAATGAGGTAGCCGATAAAGTAGTAGGGATCCAGGAACGCGAACGAAAGCGCAGTGAAGAACACCACCAGGAAGATGTTGAACATGCCCTTCTGCGCGTACTGCGTGCAGATTTCAACCACCTTGGTGGAGTCTTTGACGCTGGCCTTCTCGGTCGATTCCAGCTTGATGTTGTTCTTGATGTATTCCACTGCGCGATAGGCGCCCGTGGACACCGCCTGAGTGGCCGCACCGGTGAACCAATAGATCACCGCACCGCCGGCGATCAGCCCGAGCAGGAACGGAGCGTGAAGGATGGACAGCTTGTCCATGTTCGTGGTCAAGCCGTTGGTGAG
>JAYUUC010000642.1:0-3188 GCA_043755105.1 Myxococcales bacterium | reverse complement strand
CGACTTGCACCAGCGCGGTGCCGTTCCAGTGGACGATCGTCCCGTCGGCAGCGACCACCCAGACATCGTCCGACGCCGTGCCGGAGACGGCCGTCCAGCTCTTGCTGAGGCCGACCGGCACGCTGATCCACGCTCCCGAGCCGTGCACCCGCTGCCGGATCAGGTCTGTGCCCACCACCCAGGCGTCTCCGCCGGGGACTGCGGCGATCGCGGCGCCTCCCGGCCCCACACCTCCGCTGCTGACCGACCAGCTCGAGCCGTCGAAGTGCATCGCGTCGTCGCCGAGCGCCCATACGTCATTGGGGGCAGTGCCCGACACCGCCCTCTGAAAGATGGAGACGCCGGTGGGGAAGAGCGACCAGGCCGAGCCGTCCCAGTGCATGAAGGTGCCGGCGCCTCCCACTGCCCAGGCATTGGTGGCCGAGCTCGCCCAGACCGCGTTGAGCGACCAGTCGGTGAGGTTATTCGCCGCCACCACGTTCTGGATCGAAGCGCCGTCGAAGTGGAACGTCGCGCCGTTGGTGCCCACCATCCACACGTCGGTGCTGGAGAGCGCCTGCACTGCCTGGAGATCGAGGTAAGTGTTGATCGCCACCGGCACCAGGGCAGTGCCGGTCCAATGCAACACGGTGCCGTGATCGCCGACGATCCACGCCTCGCTTCCGCTGACGCTGACGGCCCTCAACGGATAAGAAGTGCCGCTGACGACTCCGGACCAGGCGTTGCCGCTCCAGAACAGCACGGTGCCACTGTCACCGACGGCGAAACCGCTGGAGGCCCCCACAACCACCGCATGGAGGTCCTTGCCGGTCGGGCTGAACACGGAGCCCCAGGTGGTGGCATCGCGATGCAGAATCTTGCCCGCTTCTCCCACGGCCCAGACATCCGACTCGCTGGTACCGGAGATGCCGTCGAGCCCGGTGGTGATGAGGCTCGACTCGGGGCTCCAGGCGCTGCCGCTCCAGGAGAGAATGTTGCCGCCCAGGCCCACAGCCCAGGCGCGGGTGCCGGTGGGCGGCGCCCATACTGCGTTGAGTTGGGGCGGGGGACTACCGACTTTCGCTACCTCGGTCCAGACCGTTCCGCCGTAGTGGAGGGTCTGGCCTGACAGTCCCACCGCCCAGATGTCATGGTCGTTTCGGGCGTAAACGCCGCGCAACGGGTACCGCGCCTGTTCAATCAACCCTGACCAGCCGCCCCCCTTCCACTCTGCAAGCGCGGAGTGGTCGCCCACTGCAAACAGCCGTCCATTCGCCGCGGTGAGCGCATAGAGCGCGCCAGGAAGCGGTGTGGGGTGGGCAAAGCACCAGGTGCTGGCGGTACACAGCCGCGGACTGCCGGCATCGACCGTGCCTCCGTCCGGAACGGGCCCGCCTCCATCGGGAAGGACGGTGCCTCCATCGACCGCGGGCCCCCCATCGGAATTGGGAATCACCGGCCCCGCATCGACGCCACCGTCGCCGAGGGCGCGCTCCCGGGCGCCGTTCCAATCGATACACCCGGAAGCGACCAGCGCAGTCAAGACTCCGCAGGCGACGAGGCTCGAGCGGGTCGCCCTGACGGGTTGAATGACAGGCAAGGACAAACCTCCAGGAAGTGGGGAGCGGAAGGAGTCCCGCCTAGCACAGGGCGAGGTGAAAAACATCGCGGCGCCGCCTCGCTCACTTTGCCCAAAAGCAGTGCTAAACCGCGTGACGTTGATGGTGCAGCCCGAGGGGTCCCCTTCGCGGAGGAGTCGAGATGCCCGCAGCCCAGCCTCAATCGTCCGGCGCCGAGGTGTTGGACCCGGTGCGGTTCGAGTTCGAATCCTCCGGAGATACCGCGTCGAACTGGCGGGTGATGCGCACCCACCTCAGCGAAGGGCTGAGCGAGCTCTACTCCGCCCAGCTCGACCTCGCCTGCGAGGACCCGGACGCCGACCCCGACCTGCTGATGGGCCAATCGTGCAGCTGGACTGCCGAGCGCGCCGAGGTCAGTCGCCGTCTGCAGGGCATCGTCTGTCAGGTGACCACCCTTGGGTTCGCCGGCCCCCACCAGCTGATCCGCGTCCAGGTGGTTCCCGCGCTGTGGACGCTGTCGCTTCGGCGCGACTCCTTCATCTTTCAGGGCAAGTCGGTGCCCGACATCTTGAAGGAAGTGCTCAACGAGGGCCTCGAGCCTTACGGCCAGGCGGCCAAGCTCGACCTGCAGCGCTCCTACCCGGTGCGCGAGTACTGCGTTCAGTACCAGGAGTCGGATCTCGCCTTCGTGCAAAGGCTGATGGAGGAAGAGGGCATCGCCTTCTACTTCGACTTCAGCGGCGACCAGGAAGCGCTGGTGCTCACCGACCACGCGACTGCCTTCCCCGCGGTGCTCACCAGCGATGGCGCGGCGATCGAGCTCAAGGGCCCCGAGGCAGACACGGCGCCGGTGGAGTCGATCCGCCACTTCAACGGTTCGAGCGCGCTGCAGACCACCCGGGTCGAGGTGAGGGATTACGACTGGACCCGGCCCCGCACCGACGTCTCGGCGCTCGCCCCCGGGGAAGATGACAGAGGCCTCATTCGCGAGGACTACCTCGGGGTGGCCGAGCTTGCTCCGGCAGATGCGAAGACCCAGGCCGGACTTCGGCAGCAGGCCCACGCGATGCTCGCGAAGACGCAGGGCGGTGAATCGGTGGTGGTGGGCTTCACCCCCGGCTCGCAGTTCGAGCTCAGCGGTCACCCGAGGCTGGACGGAAAATATCTGCTCACCCGGGTCGAGCACACCGGCAGCGCTTCCGAAGAGCTGCTGCTCGAGGTCAATGGCGCCGGAGGTCAGGCGACCGAGCTTCCCTACTTCAACCGCTTCGAGTGCCACCCCGCTGAGGTGCCCTTCCGGCCGCGGCGAAACACCCCCCGCCCCCGGGTCGCCGGCGTGCAGACCGCGACCGTGGTCGGACCTTCGGGGGACGAGCTCCACACCGACGCGCACGGCCGCATCAAGGTCCAGTTCCACTGGGACCGGGCGGGCAAGCGCAACGACCGCAGCAGCTGCTTCGTGCGAGTGGCCCAGGCGGTGGCAGGTCAGGGCTTCGGCTTTGTCTTCATGCCTCGCATCGGAATGGAGGTGCTGGTCGAGTTCCTCGAGGGCAACCCCGACAGGCCGATGGTGATCGGCTGCGTCTACAACGGCCTCAACCCGCCGCCCTACTCTCTTCCCGGTGACGT
>JAYUUC010000641.1:0-3200 GCA_043755105.1 Myxococcales bacterium | reverse complement strand
GCTCGACAACTGCCCGCTGATCGCCAACCCCGACCAGAAAGACGCCGATGGCGACGGCCGCGGCGACCTCTGCGACAACTGCCGCACCGTGGGCAACCTCGACCAGAAGGACTCGGACGGCGATGGCATCGGGGATGCCTGCGACCGCTGTCCGGCGCTGGCGGGAGTCTCGTCTCACGATGGCGACGGCGATGGCCGGGGAGATGTTTGCGACAACTGCGCGTCGGTGCCCAACCCCGACCAGAAGGACACGGATGGCGATGGGGTAGGCGATGCCTGCGACAACTGCCCCACCCTGGCCAACCCCGGTCAGCTCGACAGCGATGGCGACGGCCGCGGCGACCGCTGTGACGCGGTGCTGAGCGAGCTCGCCGCGGCAGGACCCAACGGCGCCGGCGACGAGTTCATCGAGCTCTACAACGCTTCCCCCACGCCGCTCGATATCTCCGGCTGGAGGCTGCAGTACCGCTCCGAGACCGGGCTCAACTATTCCACGCTGGCGACGGTGCCGGCGAACCTGCAGATTCCCGCCCACGGCTTCTTCCTTTTCAGCTCGGGTGGGCCGCAGGGGTACCTCGGACCGGTGGCTGCCGACCTCGAACGGCGGAACGGACAGGGAACGTTGATCGCCCTCGGTCTCTCCGGCACCGGTGGACACATTCGGGTCGGGCTCCCCGGCCTCGGGGTGACGGCGAACGACCCGCTGGCAGTCGACACCGTGGGGTATGGGCCGACGGCCAACGGGGCCGAAGGGGGGGCGCCGGCACCCGTCCCCAACTTTCTCGCCGGTGAGAGTCTGGAGCGGAAGGCGTATTCGGGCAGCACCGCGGCGACGATGGCCAGCGGGGGAGCGGATGCGGCGAACGGCAACAACTTCGATTCCGGCAACAACGCCGCCGACTTCCTCAAGCGTCCGCTGCGTGACCCCCAGAGTCGTAGCTCGATGCCCGAGCCCTGAGGTTCGGTTTCCGGCGCCTTCGTTCGCTTGACCGCCCCAGGTAACACCCATACAAGACTCGAATTTTTGATGACGGAGACTCGGCCGATGCGCGTGACTTCCCTGGCCTTTCTGGCCTCGATCGCCTTGATGTGCGGAGGCTGCGAGAAGAAGAGCGCTCCGGTCGAGCCGGCCCCCCGAGCGGCTCCTTCGGGCGGGGGGGGCGACACTTCTGCAGGCAAGCCAGGGCCGGGGGCGGCGGCCAGCAGCGGCGCGGCCACCGAGGGCGATTCCATTCTCTTCGGCGAGGTCGGTTCGCTCACCGGCTCTGAGGCAGCGTTCGGCATCTCGACCCAGCACGGCATCGAGCTCGCGATCAAAGAAGCGAATGCCGCGGGCGGGGTGAAGGGCCGGAAGATCACTGTTCGGGTTTACGACGACCAGTCGAAGCCGGAAGAGGCGGCGAGCGCGGTGACCCGGTTGATCAACCAGGACCACGTGAAGGTGATTCTGGGCGAGGTGGCCTCCTCCAACTCGCTGGCGATGGCGCCCAAGGCCCAGGAGGCGAAGGTGCCGATGATTACCCCGTCCTCGACCAACCCGTCGGTGACCCAGGTGGGCGACTACATCTTCCGGGTATGTTTCATCGACCCCTTCCAGGGCTTCGTGATGGCCAAGTTCTCGCACGACACCCTCAAGTTCAACCGGATCGCGATCCTCAAGGACGTGAAGAGCGCCTATTCGATCGGCCTCACCGAGGTGTTCCAGCGCAAGTTCACCGAGATGGGCGGAAAGATCGTCGACGTCCAGGCCTACTCCAAGGGAGACACCGACTTCCGCGCTCAGCTCACCGCGCTCAAGGGTCAGAAGCCCGAGGGCATCTACGTTCCCGGCTACTACTCCGACGTGGGCATCATCGCGCGGCAGGCCCGCGAGCTGGGGTTGAAGGCGGTGTTCCTCGGCGGCGACGGGTGGGATTCCGAGAAGCTGTTCGAGCTCGGCGGCACCGCGGTGCAGGGCTCGTACGTGTCCAACCACTACTCGGCCGAAGACCCTTCTCCGAGGGTGCAGAACTTCATCAAGGACTACCAGGCGGCCTACGGCGGGGTGCCCGATTCACTCGCGGCGCTCGGCTATGACTCGGCGCGGGTGGCGGTGGAAGCGATGAAGCGGGCCCCGGACCTGAGCGGTCCGGCGGTGCGAGACGCGATCGCCCAGACCCGCGACTTTCCGGGTGTGGCGGGGACCATCTCCATCGACGAGAACCGCAACGCGGTGAAGCCGGCGGTGGTGCTCCAGGTCGGCGAGGGCAAGTTCAAGTACGTCGCCACCGTCGCCCCCTGATGGCTGACTTTCTTCAGCACCTGATCAACGGCCTCGCCTCGGGGACCATCTATGCCCTGGTCGCGCTGGGCTACACGATGGTCTACGGGGTGCTCAAGCTGATCAACTTCGCCCACGGCGACGTGATGATGGTCGGGGTGTACATGGGCTACGCCACCGCCTTCCAGCTCGGGAAGGCGGCGCAGCGTTCGTTCGGGGCAGTGCTGGTGATCTTCCTGGTGGCGATGGCCGGCTGTGCGGCGCTGGGGTTTCTGATCGAACGCTTCGCCTATCGGCCGCTGCGGGAGAAGCCGCGGTTGACCTCGTTGATCACCGCGATCGGCATCTCCTTTGCGCTCTCCTACGGGTTTCAGCTCGACCTCACGGTGAAGCTCTTTGGCCACTCGCTCACCCTGTTGCCGGGAGCGGCGCCCCGGGCCTTTCCGGAGATCATCAAGCCGGTGGAGTGGCTGATCCTCGGTGACCGCGACGTGGTGATCTGGAACTGGCAGGTGATTTCTCTCGGCATCGCGGTGGTGCTGATGGTCGGGCTGCAACTGCTGGTGTTCAAGACGCGCTTCGGTCGGGCGATGCGGGCAGTTTCTTTTGATCACCGGGTGGCAGCGCTGATGGGCATCCCGGTGGACCGGGTGATTTCGCTCACCTTCATGCTCGGGTCGGCGCTGGCCGCCGGGGCCGGGCTGCTCTACGCGATCAAGGACACCGCGGTGCAACCGTTGATGGGCCTCTACGTGGGCCTGAAGGCTTTCGTGGCGGCGGTGATCGGCGGCATCGGTCACGTCCCCGGCGCGGTGGTGGGCGCGCTGCTGCTCGGGCTCTGTGAGGAGTTCGTGGTCGGCTACACCTCGTCCAGCTGGCGCGATGCGGTGGCGTTCGGGTTCTTGATCTTCGTGCTCCTCGTCCGCCCTGCGGGCCTGTT
>JAYUUC010000640.1:0-3204 GCA_043755105.1 Myxococcales bacterium | reverse complement strand
CCAGGTGGCCGGTCTCGGCAGCGGTGAGCGCGGTCTCGATCGTCTCCAGGTCCCGCATTTCGCCGACGAGGATGACGTCGGGGTCCTGGCGGAGGGCGCTCTTCAGCGCCTGGCTGAAAGAGAGGGTGTCGACGCCGACTTCGCGCTGGTTGATGATCGATCGCTTGTCGCGGATGAGGAACTCGATCGGGTCCTCGATGGTCATGATGTGGTTGGTTTCGGTGGCATTGATGTGGTCGATCATCGACGCCAGGGTGGTCGACTTGCCCGAGCCGGTGGTGCCGGTGACGAGGATCAGCCCTCGCTCTTCGTTGGCGATCTTCTCCAGGATCGGCGGGAGGAGCAGCTCCTTGATCGAGAGCACTTTGAACGGAATCACCCGGAGCACCGCGCCGATGGTGCCCCGCTGCTGGAAGACGTTGACCCGGAAGCGGCCCAGCCCGGGCACGCCGTAGGCGAGGTCGACCTCATTGGTGTTCTTGAACTTCTCCTTCTGGAACTCGTTCATGATTCCGAATGCCATTCGCGCCACTTCTTCTGGCGGAAGGCGGCGGCCGTCCTTCAAGGGGACCAGCGCGCCATCGAGCCGGAACATCGGCGGCAGTCCGGCCTTGAGATGAATGTCAGAGGCACCGCCCTTGAGGGCGATCTGCAGGATTTCGTTGAGCTCCATGGGGTGCGAACCAGGCTACCAACCGCAGAATGGCCCGTCGCGGTGAGTGCCGGGCTCACAGCAGCGGCGGATTCCCTTCCTCTCCTCACCTTCGGAAGCAGACGCCGCGGACGCGAATTGAAGCGGCAGGTCGGCTGCGCTAAGGCAACACCCCCTGGCTGCCGTAGAAGACACAAGACTGTGAACATGAACCCGTCGACACCCTCGCCTTTTCCCCTCGGGCTTCGAGTCCTGATTGTCGACGACGAGAAGAACATTCGGACCAGCTTGCGAATCTGCCTTGAAGCGCTCGGCTGCGAGGTACTCGAGGCCACTTCGCCCGAGACCGCGCTGGCGGCGATGAAGCAGGGGCCGCTGGATCTCGTTTTTCTCGACCTCAAGCTCGGCACCGCCAGCGGAATGGCCCTGCTTCCGCGAATGCTGTCGGAAGCGCCTTCCCTCGACGTGGTGCTGATCACCGCCTACGCGACCTTCGATGCGGCGGTCGAAGGGGTCAAGCTGGGCGCCCGCGACTTTCTCCCGAAGCCGTTCACCCCGGCCCAGATTTCTCACCTCGTCAAGCGCACCCGGGAGCGCCGCGCGCTGACCTTCCAGGTCGACGAGCTCGAAGCCCGCATCGCCGACAGCGAGCCTGCGCGGGTGCTCGACACGGCCTCTACCTCGATGCGTGCGGCGCTCGACCTGGTCGCCCGGGCCGCGCCTTCCGATGCCGCGGTGTTGTTGCGCGGCGAAAGCGGGACCGGCAAGGGGGTACTCGCCCGGCTGTTGCATTCGCTCAGCCCCCGCAAACTGAAGCCCTTCGTCACCGTGAACTGCCCCACCCTTTCCGAGCAACTCCTCAGCAGCGAGCTGTTCGGCCACGCGCGCGGGGCTTTCACCGGAGCGGTGCGCGACCAGCTCGGCCGGGTGGAACGGGCAGAAGGCGGCACCCTCTTTCTCGACGAGGTGGCGGAGATGAGCCCAGCGCTCCAGGCCCAGCTGCTTCGCTTTGTCCAGGAGAAGCAATTTGAACGACTCGGAGAAGGACGAACCCGGGTCGCCAATGTGCGCGTAGTCGCCGCGACGAACAAGGTTCTCGAGAGGGAGGTAGCCGACGGCCGTTTCCGTGAAGACCTCTTCTATCGACTGAACGTGGTCGAAGTGACGGTGCCCGCGCTGCGCCAACGTCGCGAGGACATTCTTCCTTTGGCGAGAGGATTTTCGGCCTTCTTCGCCCGGGCATCGCAGCGTCGCCTTCCCACTTTCAGCGCAGCAACCGAGACCATGCTCGGGAACCACACCTGGCCCGGCAACGTTCGCGAGCTGCGCAACGCGATCGAACGGGCGCTGATCGTCTCGAAGGCCGAGGTGATCGAGCCGCAAGCCTTTCCCGAGCGGATCGCCGCGGCCGCCACCGTCAGCCCCCCGACGCTGGGAGGCCCCCATTCGCTCGAGGCGATCGAGCGGGAGCACGTGCTGCGAGTGCTCGCCGCCAGCCCCTCACTGGACGAGGCTTCGCGCCTGCTCGGCATCGACGCCTCCACGCTCTACCGCAAGCGCCGCAAGTGGGAATCCCCGGACAGCTGACCCTGGAGAGTTCGGGTGCGTGGAAGGGTGAAGTAGAAGCGGCTGCCCTTTCCGAGGGTGCTCTCGACTTCAATCTTCCCCCCATGGGCCTGGACAATGTCGTCGGCGATCGTAAGTCCAAGGCCCGCCCCACCCCGCTCCGCGCCCGGCACCCGATAGAACCTCTCGAAGATCCGCTTCTGAAACTCAGGGGCGATGCCACTCCCTGAGTCGCTCACCTCGAAGCGGACCCCGTTCTCGACCCCGCTGGCCCGGAGGGTAACGCTTCCGTCCGCAGGGGTATGGCGAATGGCATTGGCGAGCAGGTTCGCCAGCACCAGGCCGATCCGCTCGGGGTCGATCTCCAGCTCGGCCAGACCCGGCTCGACCTCGGCGCCAAGGGCGACCCCCTTCGCCCCGGCGACGAGCCGATGCGCCGCCAGCGCATCTTCGACGAGCGCACGGACCTCGGCGGATCGCAGTGAGAGCTCGAGACGCCCTGCCTGGATACGAGAGAGATTGAGCAGGTCGTCGACGATGTTCTGCAGCCGCTCGCAGTCCTGGCGTGAAGCGAAGAGCAGGTCGGCCTGCTTGTCGGTGATCGGCCCCACCACTTGCTCGGCGCAGAGGTGAATCGCCATCCGCAAGGACGTGAGCGGGGTCCGAAACTCGTGAGCTACCGTTGCCACCAGGTCATTCTTCAGCTCGTCGAACCGCTTCAGCCGGGTGACGTCCTGCAGAATCACCGTGGCTCCGACGATGCCTTCGGCCTCTCCGTATACCGGCGCGGCGCGAGGTAGAAGGAAGGTCGGGCCGTCATTGCCGTCGACTCGAACTGACTCGTCGTAGCCGTTGGGAAGGTAAGGACCTTTCCCCGATAGCACGTGGCTCCGCACAGCTTCGAGTACCTCTCGGACCTGGGGGGCGAGGCGGCTCAACGGGTCGCCCAGGGTTTCGAGGGAAAGCCCGAGGTCGGTCTCCGCCGC
>JAYUUC010000639.1:0-3206 GCA_043755105.1 Myxococcales bacterium | reverse complement strand
GCTGTGGCAAGGCTGCCGCAGGGGTCGATGCCGGGGTGGTCGATGCGGGCGGCACTTCGTGTGACGGAGTGACCGGTCCGTGTTTAGCCAATGAAGGGTCAACGATGTACGAGGACGTGCGGGTGCAGGAGACCCCGATACCCTCTCTGGCAGCGGATGTGTTGCTCACCGAGGGGGCCGCGGTCGCCGGAGAGCAGGTCGACGTCGCCTTCCTCAACGGGGGAGACTTCCGGGCTGGCGTGGCGAACCCCGACTTCACCTTCAGTGACGAGAACGCCCGGATCGGGAAGAAGTACCTCGGGGCGGTCAGCCAGGTGGACATGGAAGGCTGGTTCCCGTTCCCGGAGGGAATGGTGGTGATGACCTTGAACGGTTCGCAAATTCGCCGCGCGCTCGAGTCAGGCGTGCGGAGCTTCGCCGACTCTGCGCAGTTGTCGTTCGGCCCTGACCTGCTCAACGACAAGGGAGGATGGCTGCTGCACGTGGCCGGAATGTCGTACGAGGTGAACTGCCCCGGAACCACCCGGATGGTGATTGGGCCCCAGGATTGCGACCCCTACGCTGGTACCTGCGTCGAGACCAATGCCGCCCAGGCGAACACCGTGAGCCGCATCCAGATTGGCAACACGGTCATTCTCGAGAACGGCCAATGGGTTGCGGGGGGAAACACCCGGACTTTCCGCGCGATTCTCCCCGACTTCATTGCCCAGGGGCTTGATGGCCACCTCGCCTTCAAGGAGGGCACGAACCAGAAGACGATTCTCCAGAACACCTGGGACTTTCACAAGGCGGTTGCGAAGTACGTGATCGAGCATTCTCCGCTGATGTTGCCGGCGCTCACCGGCCGGATGACCATCAAGGGCACGGTCGGTGGCCTGGCCTGCAACCTTCCCCAGAACTGCCTGCCGGCGCACAAGAGCCACCCGAACTGCGCGCACCTGCACTGAGCCGCCGCAGTCCACCCTCCGCCACAATTCCCGTCAAACTTGGGACAGGTGTTCGAGCCGTGTTGGCAGATTCATTGAAAGAAGTTCCCTGGCTGCTAGCCTTTTCGGGGTGAAGGCTTTCATCCTTTGTGGGGGCATGGGGACCCGGCTGCGTGAGCACACCGAGACCCGACCCAAGCCCATGGTCGAGGTCGGAGGGAGGCCCATCCTCTGGCACATCATGAAGCTGTATGCGCATCACGGCATCACTGACTTCGTGCTCTGCCTTGGCTACAAGGGCAACGCCATCAAGGAGTTCTTCCTCAACTACGACGCGATGAGCTTCGATTTCACCCTGGAGCTGGGAGTGCGCGGGCCCTTGAGGTTTCACGATTCCGCGCGCGCCAGCGAGCATGGATGGCAAGTGACTCTCGCGGATACGGGCGAGTCGTCGATGTCCGGGGCCCGCCTGTCCCGCGCGGGCCGCCGCTACCTCGGCCCCACCGACGGGACCTTCGCGTTGACTTACGGTGACGGGGTGTCGGATGTGGACCTGCGCCAAGCACTCGCCTTCCACAAGTCTCACGGAAAGCTCGCCACCATCACCGGCGTTCGTCCTCCCAGTCGTTTCGGGGAACTGGAGACCGATGGGCACCGCGTCGTCGCATTCACCGAAAAGCCACAGGTGAACCAGGGGTTGATCAACGGAGGGTACTTCTTCTTCGAGCCAGGGTTCCTCCGCTACCTCACCGAGGACGCCTCCTGCGTTCTGGAGAAGGAGCCGCTGGAGCGCTGCGCCGCCGACGGCGAGCTCTTCATTTACGAGCACCGCGGCCATTGGCAGTGCATGGACACCTATCGAGACTGGGAGAGCCTGCAGCGTCAGTGGGACTCCGGTCGGCCTCCCTGGAAGGTATGGGACTGACGGACCCGGTCAGGCAGGTTTTCCGGGGGGCGAGCGTGCTCGTCACCGGGCACACCGGCTTCAAGGGGTCGTGGCTCAGCCTGTGGCTCTCCGAGCTGGGCGCGAACGTGACCGGCTACGGCCTCGCCACGCCCACCGAGCCGAGCCTGTTCCACCTCGCGCAGGTTTCTCAGACCTTGAAGGGCCACCACGAGGCCGACGTCCGGGATTTTGGCCGGCTCCTCACGGTCGTCCGTGAAGCGAAGCCGGACTTCATCTTCCACCTCGCTGCGCAGTCCCTGGTGCGGGCGAGCTACCAGTTCCCCCGAGAGACCTTCGAAGTGAATGTCCAGGGGACGGTGAATCTGCTCGACGCCGTCCGTACGGTGGGCGCTCCGTGCGTGGTGATCGCGGTCACCAGCGACAAGGCCTACGAGAATCTCGAGGTGCAGAGGACTTACCGCGAGACGGACCCCTTCGGTGGGCACGACCCTTACAGTGCCAGCAAGGGGGCTGCAGAGCTGGTGGTCTCCAGCTTCCGGCAGTCTTTTTTTTCCCGGAGCAAGCAGGGGCCAGTGCAGATCAAGCTCTCATCCGCTCTGGCAGGCAACGTGGTGGGCGGAGGGGACTTCGCTCCAGATCGCATCGTGGTGGACCTGGTCCGCAGCTTCGAGCGAAACGAGCCCGCGTTGATCCGAAACCCCCGCGCCGTCCGCCCCTTCCAGCACGTGCTCGACCCCCTCGGGGGCTACCTCACGCTGGCCGCCTGCATGAAGGCGAGCGATGATCCGGCACTGCAAGGTCCCTTCAACTTCGGGCCCGCGCCCGGCCGGCCCGTCGAGGTGCGCGTGTTGGTGGAGCGCTTCATCGAGGAGTGGGGGAGCGGCACCTGGAAGGACGTCAGCGACCCGTCCGCCCCGCACGAGGCGGGCCACCTGCAGCTTTCCATCGACAAGGCCTGTTCCCGACTTCCCTGGCGGCCCGTTTTTGGCTTCGAAGAGACAGTGGCTCGGACCGCGCGTTGGTATCTTCACCATTTGCGTTCAGGGGGAAACGCACTGGCTGCGCGCGAGGCCTGTCTAGAAGATCTGGCCGCCTACGATCAAAGAGGAGCTTCCGTTGATTGACGGGGTGAAGGTCGCAGCCCGCCGGCAGATCGTCGACGAGCGCGGCAAGATCATGCACATGCTGCGCAGCGACGACCCAGAGTACGAGCGGTTCGGCGAGGTCTACTTTTCCTTCGTCAACCCCGGAGTGATCAAGGCGTGGCACCTCCACCGGGAGATGGTGCTCAACTATGTCTGCCTGTCCGGCCTCATCAAGCTGGTCCTCTTCGATGGGCGCACGAATTCGAGCACGCGGGGCGAGCTGATGGA
>JAYUUC010000638.1:0-3206 GCA_043755105.1 Myxococcales bacterium | reverse complement strand
TGCCGTGACCTCGGGAATCGCATGGCGCCGTGGATTGCCCAGGCTCTATGATGGGGTGCCGTTCAAGCCCTGGAGAGTCCGAGATGGAGGAGTTCAAGCTTCCCGATGGGACGCCGATGTTCCACATGCATCGCGGTGAGTGCGTCTTCCTCTACGAGGAAATCTTCACCCGCCGCTGCTACGCGGGCGCCGGGCTGAGTCTTGACCCCCGCTCCACGGGCTGCATCTTCGATGTCGGTGCCAACATTGGAATGGCCGCGCTTTTCTTCCACCGCGAATGTCCGAAGAAGAAGATCTACGCCTTCGAGCCGAGCCCGAAGACCTTCGCGGTGCTTTCGGCCAACGTGGCCCGCCTCGGGATTGACGCCAAGCTCTATGACTGCGCGCTCTCGTCGGCGCCGGGCACCGCGACCTTCTCGCATTACCCTGGCAAGAGCACGATGTCGGGGCTCTTTGCCGACCCCGAAGCGGAGAAGCGCACCACCAAGGCCTACATGATGAACGAAGGTGTGAAGGCCACCGACGCTGACTTCCTGCTTCGCAAGTCGTTCCAGCCCGAGCTGACTGACTGCCTGCTGAGGACTGTCTCCGAGATCATCGCCGAGAACCAAGTGGTGAAGGTTGAACTCCTCAAGATCGACGTCGAGAAAGCCGAGCTCGACGTGTTGCGCGGGGTCTCCGACGCGCACTGGCCACTGATCGAGCAGGTGGTGGTCGAGGTGCATGACGTCGACGGCCGGCTGGCGCTGGTGATGGAGATGCTCGAGGGCCGCGGGTTCAAGCTGAACGTCCGACAGGATCCCAAGCTGAAGGACACGGGGCTCTACGACTTGGTCGCAGTGCGCGCGGCCTGACGGAGCGTACCCCGAAGACTCAGGCCCGCCGTTCCAGCAGGGCAAAGCAGAGGTCATCGTTGAGGGCGACATCTGCCCGCGCGGCGTCGAGATCTGCTCCGATCTTGGCCACGGCTGCTCCGAGTTCCAGGGCCGCTGTCCCGGACATGATCTGGCCCAATCGCTTCAGCCCCAGGTCCTTACCGGAAGGGAGCCGGAGCTCGGTGAGACCGTCGGTAAAGACGAAGGCACGGTCGCCCCGGCCCAGCATCGAGGTGGTGTACTTGAGGTCGAAGGCGTCGTTCCCCATCGGAGCGCCTTTGCCAATCAGCACCTCGAGGCGACCATTGGTCCGGGTCACCAGTACCGGAGGAGCCCCGGCACTCCAGAGGGCCAGCTTGCCGGTGTCGGGGTCGAACTCAAGCGCGGCCAGGGTCATCCCGTAAGAGTCACGGCTGATCGATCGGAGTGATTGATTGACCAGGGCCAGCTGCCGAGGAAGCGCCTGAGGGTCGGACTTGTTTTCACGCCGCAGCGTCTGGAGGGCACCGGCGATCATCGCCGTGATCATCGCCGCTCCCGGCCCGTGACCGGTCACGTCACCGACGAAGAGCTGGAACCGGCCGGCTTCACTTGCTTGCTCGTACCACCACCAATCTCCGCCGCAGGCAGCGGTGGGCCGGTAGTAGCCACACACCTGGAGCTGGTCGTCTGCGTAACGGGCCTCGAGCGGTAGAATCAGCGACTGGACCGCTCCAATCACCTCGAGATCTTTCTCGAGCCCCTTCCGTTCGATGTCCAGGGTCGCTTGCTTCTGAAGCTGCCGAATGCGCAAGAAGTAGACTCCAGCGGCCACCGCGGCCACCGCTGAGCCCACCAGCAGATAGAACCAGCCCGTTTCCCGAAAGCGGGGAGGGCGCTGGAAGCTCAAGGTCATCGCAGGTGACGACCATGGCCCGTC
Organism: Myxococcales bacterium; assembly: GCA_043755105.1. Taxonomy (GTDB): domain Bacteria; phylum Myxococcota; class Myxococcia; order Myxococcales; family Myxococcaceae; genus JAYUUC01. The sequence goes on along the minus strand of JAYUUC010000638.1, from coordinate 1,412 downwards.
TCCACTGGCGGCCGCTACCTCGAAGGTGTACTGGCCAGGCGCAAGGTTGGTATAGGACGCGGAACGTCGGCCGCCCGCCTCGACCCAATCGGCGTCGAAGCCCTCCAGCCGGTAGCGGTAATGGGTCAGCTCCGGAGAGCGGAAGGTGACGGCGGAATAGCTGAAGTCGAGCTTCTTGCTGCCTGACGGTATTCGCATCGGGTTGGAAGCGGGGATGTTCACCGAATCGACCACCAATTGATCCAACACGACCGGTGGCGAAGGATTTCTCGAGCCGGCCAGGGAAGGGTCGAGGATGACGACGCCGGACACCGTGGGAACCCAAAAACGACCATCGTGGGCTGTCTGCCCGGGAGGTTGGAGTCCACCAGTACACTCCGGGGCCCTCATCCCTGCAGATTTGTCGAGCACGGTGACGGCAGATTTGACCGCCTTCCCATCTGCAATGGCATCCAAATCATCGACTTTCATTCGGAAGATGCCCTGGTTGCAGGTCATCCAGAAGTTGCCGTCGCCGGCGTCGAAGATGTTGTAGACGACGTCGTTGTAAAAACCGTTCTTGGTGTTGAGCTGGGAAAGGTGCCCGTCGCGCAACCGAAAAAGGCCCCCGCCCCAGGTTCCAATCCACTGCGTTCCCTTGGCCCGGGGGTCGCGGTAAATGAAGAACACATGTTCTTGAAAGGCCTCGGTGCCAGCCGGCGCAGAGAACTTTCCTTCTCGGAAGCTGACCAGTCCCGTGGCCGTGCCAAAGAGAATCGACCCATCAGGCTGATCGACGATCGCGCGAACCACCAAGCTCTTGAACCCAGAACTGGTGTCGAAGTGGGTCCACCGGTCTCCGTTCCGCCGATAGATTCCCGCTCCATCGGTGCCGACCCAGAGGGTGCCATCCTTACCCTGGTGAATGACGGCGATGTACTTGTCGTCGGGCCCGGACCCGGGAGGAAGCCTGTGGAGCTGCCCGTCGCTGATCACCGCCAAACCCAGGCGTGTCCCGATCCAGAGCCGCTTCTCGTGGTCCTCGTACAGTGAGGACACCGCATTGCTCGGAAGGGTCTCGCCGCCGGTGAACCGCTGCACCTTTCCGTTTTCGACGAAATCAAGCCCGTTGGTGGTGCCAATCCACATTCGCTGTCGGCTGTCTTCGAGAATGGGGAAGACAATGTCGTCAGAAAGGCCCTCGGGCGGACCCAGCGGGATCACCTTCCCGTCCTGGAAGGAGTCCACGCCTCCTCCCTGGCTTCCCATCCAGAGCGTCCCTTCCTTGTCTTCGAAGACCGACCACACCGAGTCGAAGGAAAGGCCTCCTCCCTTGGCCCGTAGCGTGGTGAGTTGGTCTCCCGTTCTGCGGGAAAGGCCTCCGCCTTCCGTCCCGATCCACAGGTTTCCGTCCTTGTCCTCCGCCAGGCACC
>JAYUUC010000637.1:0-3211 GCA_043755105.1 Myxococcales bacterium | reverse complement strand
GCGACTCCGGCGCGGCTGTTCGATCCTGAGCGGCCATCGCGACTGGAGTTGCGCCCTCCTGCGGGAGCTCCGCGTCCACCGCGCTCCGAGTTCTCGGGCCCGCCTGACGCCACTCGGTCACCGGCTGCGGGAGCGGGAGCGGCCTCCAAAGCACCCGCGTTGGCTCCGAGCCCCGCGGCGGGAACGCCGCCCTCAGCGCCTTCACCGGGCTTTACACCGCGTCCGCGGCGCCCCCGGCGTCGACGCCGACGGCGCTTGCGATCCGCACTTCCGGGAGCGGCCGGGTCGACGGTGCCGTCGGCGTTCTTCACCCCGGTCAACTCGCTCGCGGCCTCGTTGTCATCGTCCCCTTCGTCCTCCCCTTCGTCTTCCCCTTCGTCCGCGGAGTCAGGGCTGGCCGCCGCGACCCGGGGCATGGACATTGAACCGCTTCGCTCCGGTTCCTCGCCGGGAACGGCCGAGGGCGGAGACCGCGTGGCCATCACCGGCCGAAGCACCTCTTCGGTCGCGGGCTCCACGTCCTGCCGTGCCTGGCGGGGGCCGCGCTCTCGAACTCTCTCCTCACGGCGCGCCTTCGCCTCTTCGGCCTCGAGCTTGGCCTGAACGAAGAACCGCTCATCCAGCTCGTAGAGCTCGAGGTGCAGGGGCGAGACCGCCACCTTGGCGTCGAAGAACTTCTCTGCCAGCGCCTCACCGCACCAGAGCATCACCAGTGAACCGGTCGCCTGCGCTTCTCCGCGGGCGTCACCGCGGACATCGGCAGCGCTGACGAGCAGACCCACCTGCGCGGAATAGTGACCGAGGTCTCGCCGCAGCTCCTGAACTGCCTTCCGGTCCACTGCGCCCGCGCCCTTGAGGATGCGAATGGCGTAGCGCAGCTCGACGCTGCCCTCGCGCTTGCGGGTGGTGAGCAGCGGACCTTCCTTCGACCGCTTCGCGACCTTGAGCTCGCGAAAGCCAAGGCCTTGAAGCATTCGAACAATCGCGCGTTCGAAGGCACCTGGGTCGAGCTCGTCGAGCCGGCGCCGCAAGGTCCTCGCCATCGCCCGGCGCGCGTCCTTGACCGCGGTGCGCGCCGTCTGGAAAGCCACCAGCGCGTCACCCGCCTCGCCCCCCTCCACCGGGAGCTTCGCCAGCGCCGGACGCCCGGCCTCGAGCTTGATGCCCAGCGCCGCCGCGAACGCCGCCTGCAACTCGAGGGGAGGCGCGTCGGAACGCGACCCCGCCCGCTCGAGAGAGATCTGCCCGCTGGCTGGGTCGAACATGTACTGGGGACGACGACCGGCATCGATGCGGCGCTGGTTGTCCTCGAGCAGCGCGGTGAGGATCTTCTCCGCGCTGAGCTCGTCCGAGCCGAGGTCGCGGCTTCGGGCCAGCTCGGCGAGCTCCACCGGCTTCAGCGGCGTACCCGTCTCGCTCAACAGTTCGAACACCACCTCGGGAATCGGGGGGAAGCGTTTCTTCCGCCCCCGGCCCTCATCGTCCTCGTCGCGGCGACGCTTCCGGTCACCGCGGCCCACCGCGCGGACGTTCTCGTTGCGGGGCTCGGGGTGCCGCTCGAGCGTGCGCAACAGAGGCATCGATTCTTCGGGGTTGGGCTCGACCAGGCCCGTCTGGGCCAACGCCTCGGGGTCCTCGGGCAGTGCCCAGTCGGCGAGCGCGAAGGTGTCCTTGGCGGTCACCACCACTTTCCGCTCCCGCGGGCGACGCGCCATCGCCGCCAGCCGCGACAGCATCGTCTGCTCCGGCGTCTTGCCCACGTGCGACAGAAGGCTCTGCTGGATTGACTGCTCGGTAATCTCGAGGAAGTGAAGCGGACGACCCGCGCTCTCGAGTACCCGGAGCGCAGCCTCATAAAATGTCATGTGAATGCCTAATTAATTCAAGTGTTTGCAACAAATGAAGCGCCGAGCCGATGCTAGGCATCGCTTTCGGGGCTGTCAACGAATGGCGTGCGGGCAAACGATACAGAAATGGGTAGCCCCGCGGGACCTGTATGCTCCAAGGGAGCCCTGCTTTCAATGATCCGCTTTCGAATCGGTCAGAGCTGGAAGCACGAACCGACGCCGTCGCCGGTCGATTCGTTCGGGCTCGAGCTCGACGGGGTGGACCTGCTCGCCGGGGCAAGTGAGGAACGGCTCTCGCAAGTGGTGCCCGAGCTGGTGGAAGTCGTGGCGTCGCTTGCGCTGGGCGGTCAGGCGACGGGACAGCTGTCGCTCACCGAAGCCTCGATCGAGTTGGTGCTCCACCGCCGCGGGGCCGAAGTCTTGGTCCGGGCCGTGACGCTCTCGCGGCCGGCGAGAACCTTGCGGCCTCCGGTGCGTCTCGAACTTTCCGAGCTGGCGCAGGCCACGGTGCACTGCGGCCAGCAGCTGCTTCGGGACCTCGATGAAACGGGCGCGGCGTTTCCTCGGCGGCGAACGCTGGAGCGTCGACTGTCCGACCTGGAGCGAAAGGCGCCCGTCCGGCCACGGTCGGCTCCGGGCAATGCGGAGGTGGGCTACGGGTATCGACAGTTCGTTCGCGGGCCCTGGACGGCGGGGTTCACAATCGAAGATCCCGATGATCTGCTCCTGGAGTACGGCGCGAAGCTCGCCCCCGCCCTGCCGTCGCTGCTGTGCGCAGGGTCGGTGTTGCTCCAGCTCGCCGGGCCCGAACAGATCTGGCGAGCAGAGGGGTCTCCGTTCCTGCTCGCGCTCGAGCTTTCGCGGCAGGCCTTCGAGCTAATTGCGGCGCTCGAGAGCGACGAGGCAACGTGGACCTTCAAGCCTGGAGGGCGCAGCCCTGCGCTGAGCCTGAAGCTGCGGGAGAAGCAGGCCGAAGTGGGGGGCAAGGTCTTCACGCTCGACCCGGTTCAGCTGTGCGGCTCGCTCTTCGAACTGGGCGAGGCGCTCTGCTTCGCGGTGGTGACCCGCAACCCGGCGCAAGCCCAGAATCCGCACGTGGCAGAGCTCCGGGCGCGGGCCCGCGAAGGGCTGGCTCACCTGCGAGGGGCAGTCGGCCCGGCGAGTGGCGATCTTCGACCGGCCCGGTCACCCAGAAAGAAGCGGGGCACCGCCAAACCCCTGCCGGTGAGCGGTCGACTGCGTCGGTTGCGCTTTGAAAAGCTATGGGAAAAGTCGAACCTTGGCGGCGACGAAGCGGGCGCGCTGCTCCTCGGCCCCGCGGGCCCGACCTTCGTCTCCGCGCAAAGCGCATGCGCGTTTTCAGC
>JAYUUC010000636.1:0-3214 GCA_043755105.1 Myxococcales bacterium | reverse complement strand
TTCCGCTTCCGCTTCCGCTTCCGGTCCCGCTTCCGGTCCACCCCGCATCGGCGCTCGACGCAGTCGACGCTCCCTGCGGAATCGGTGGAATGCTGCTCAGGCTCAAGGCTTGATTCCGCGGGCGAACGGAGCTGCTGCCCGAACCATCCGAAGAACCGGAGATCGAAGTTTCACGTCCCACTCCGACCGAGCTGTCGCCGGCAAGAGCCTCTAGTCTCGAGGTTCCGAGCGCCGTGACCTGCCCCTCACCGCCAGTCTCCTGGGCCAGCTTGGCGATGCCGACGTCGAGCAACTTCGGGAGAAGCTTTCCGGCTCGAACCAGCACCATCACGTTGGCCGGTTTGATGTCACGGTGGACGAGCCCTGCCTCGTGGGCGGTATGGACGACCTCGCACAGCCGCTCGAGAAAGGGGAGCAAGCGCTCGAGGGGAATCTTTCCCTGAGCCTTGAGGAGCTGGTCGAGCGGGGTTCCCCGGACGCGCTCCATCGCAATCCAGAGCAACCCATCGGGCTCGGCGCCGAAGGCGTAAATGTGGGCGGCGAAGGGATGATCGAGGCTCGAGGCGAGCCGGGCTTCCCGCAGGAACCGCTGCACCATCGGAGCGCTTTCGGCGAGCTCGAGGTGGAGAATCTTGATCACCGCCTCGCGGCCGAGCATCGGCTGCTCGGCCCGGTACACGGCTCCAAAGCCACCGCTGCCGAGCTTCTCCCGGACGATGAAGTCACCCAGGGTTCGGCCTTCGAGTGGACCTGGCTCGGCAATTTCCGACATCAACCCTCGCGGTTTGAACTCAAGGTAGCAGCGGAGTGGGAGCCGGCAAAATTAGACGTCCCTTCCCGGGGCCGGAGAGGGGCCCAGCAGCTGGTCGTAGAGGCGTTCGTAACCGCGGGCGGCACGGTCCCAGGAAAAATCCTGGCGCATCGCCCGCTGCTGCAGCAAGCGCCACTCCGCGGGCCGGGCCCGCGCCTCGAGCCCGCGAACGATCGCGGCGTAGAACGCCCAGTCATCGTCTTCGGCGAAGGTGAACCCGGTTCCGGCCCGCCGCACCGGGTCATGGTCGGCGACCGTATCGACCAGTCCACCAGTGGCATGGACCACCGGGACACAACCGTACCGCATCGCCTTCAGCTGACTGAGCCCGCAGGGCTCCCAGATCGACGGCATCAAGAAGAGATCTCCGCCGGCATAATAAAGTGATTCCTGCTCGGGCTCGAACGCGCGGTAAGAGAGCAGCTCGGGCCGCAGCTTCGCCACCCCTTTGAGCACGCGGGCAAACTCCGGGACTCCGTTACCGCTAATGGCTACCTGGACTTTCAGCTTCGAGAGCTCGTCGAGCAGTCGAATGATCCGGAGCACACCTTTTTGCCGGCTCAATCGACCGACGAAGGTCAGCAGCGGCACCCGGGAATCGACGGGAAGTCCCAGCCGCCGCTGCAGCTCGGCCTTGTTCGAGCCCCGGAGCGATAGCCGCTTGACGTCATAATTTGCTGCCAGCGCTGGGTCGGTGGCGGGGTCATGGGTCTGGTAGTCGATGCCGTTGATCAGCCCGGTCCACGTCTTTCGGCGGCGGCGAAGGTAGGCAGCGAGCCCGTCCGAGTGCCCGGGGGTGGCCAGTTCGCGTGCGTAGGTGGGGCTCACCGTCACCACCTGGTCCGCGGCGAGAATTCCCCGGGGCAGCGAGATGATGAATCGGGTCCGGGTGGAGTGGAACGGCGGCAGCGGCCCGGTAGGGTCATCGCGGTAGCGAGTAGGGCCGGTGCCTGGGCGGAAGCTGCCCTGGAAAAACGCATTGTGAATCAAGAGCAGCGTCTTTGGCCGCTGCCTCGCCATTTGTTCCTTCAGCAACATCGGCAGGAGCGCAGTGTGGTGGTCATTGCAGTGGACCAGATCCGCGGGAAGGACTCCTTTTTCGATCAAGCTGGCGGCCGCGTGGGCGAAGAACCGGAACCTTCGCGATTCGTCCAGGTCGCCCAGACGGTCGGTCCGCCCGCCGTACATCCTGCGGGTCCAGCGGCCATGTCGGATGAAGAAGACGGGAACCCCGGGCAAGAGGTTCGACCGTCCGAGCTCGAACTGCATGCGGGTGCCTTCAATGAGGCAGCGAAAGCTGCCCCGCTTTTCGATTCCGAAACCTCGATCGAGTGCGTGGTACCAAGGCATCAACACCGAAACCCGTTGCCCGTGCCGGTTGAGCGCGGCGGGAAGCGCGGCCGCGACATCGGCCAGGCCTCCGAGCTGGGAGAAGGGCTTGCACTCGGCGGTGACGAAGAGAATCTGAGGGCGGGAGCGTGGCGTTCGCGAGGAAATGGCTGCCTCCAGAAGCCATCGTATCTTACCGGTGAAGCTGCCGCCGGTTTGCCCGGGTAGAGCGTGGCTTCTATGCTTGGCCTCGCCGCGCGACCTTCGGGGAATGTTTGACCATGCAGCTCGACGTCAGCGTCGTTGTGCCGATGTACGACCGAGCCCCCCTCGAGCAGTTGCTCCGGTGTCTCGACTCGCAGACGGCCACGGGCTTCGAGGTGCTCATCGCCGGCCCGCGTGAGCACTTTCCACTCTCGGCGCTTCGTCGCCGCTTTCGCTTGCCCCGGTTTCGATTTCTGGCAAGCCCGGTTCGCTCGGCGATTGAAACCTGCCTCGAGAAGGCCAGGGGCAAGCTGGTGGTGTTCTGTGCACCCGACGCCCTGGTCACCGACGACTTCCTCGCGACCCACCTCGCCGCCCACGCCAAGCGCCCCGATTCACCCCAGCTGGTGCTGGGTGGACAGTCCGGCGTTCTCGCCAGCTGGGATCCGAGCGGGCTGTCCGAGATCGAAGGCGACCACCGGGTCGTCGAGGTGATGCTCAGGCGGCCAGGGCTATTCCAAAAGAGCAGCGCTGGAGCGCCTTTTCGCGTCGTCGGTGAGGACGGGTCCAGCGACGACCGGATGCAGCAAATCCTTGCCTGCTGAGCTCCCAACACGCTCTGGAACGAGCGCTATGGCCCGCTCTTGCGAAAGTATCGATTCTCGATGCGGGGTTTTGCGTTCCCCTGGTGGCTGGGCAACCTGATGAACGCCTCGGTCCCCCGCGCTGCGCTGACCCCGCTCATCGGCTGGGCTGCCCCGTACCTCGACGTCCAGGCCACCGGGACGGTACTCGCGTTCCGCCTGCACCAGGCGGGGGTGGCGATCCGCATCTGTCCCGAGGTGATGGTGTTTCGACAGATCTCGGGAG
>JAYUUC010000635.1:0-3215 GCA_043755105.1 Myxococcales bacterium | reverse complement strand
GGCAATGGTTCTCTTCGGCGTCCAGAGGCCTTCAGAGAATGACGCCGAGAAGGCACTGCTCTCCGGATTGGAAGCGATCAGTCGGGTGAAGGCCTTTGGACCCGAACTCCAGCGGCCGATACGTTTGAAGATGGGCGTGCACACCGGGCGAGTCTTCTTCGGGGCGGTCGGTGGAAAATGGAAGCACGACCTCACCGTCCTCGGAGACACCGTCAACGTCGCCTGTCGCGCCGCCACTGCGGCTCTACCTTTCGAGCTTCGAGCGACCGATGCGGTACTGGCCAAGGTCCGCGGCTGCTTCGTCAGCTCGTCCAGCGGGCCCCTCACCCTCAAGGGCAAGAAAGAGAAGACCGTTCTCCACGTGATTCAGCGTCCCGAGGTGGACAACGCCCACTACGCCCGACGACGGTCGCGCACCCGATTCTCGGCGGGCCGCACAAACGAGGAGCTCGCGCTGGCGGCGCTGAGCGAAAAAGCCTTCGACCAGAATGGCTCGCTGATTGGTCTGTGCGGCGAGAGGGGTACCGGAAAGAGCCACCTGCTCGCCAATCTCGTCGATGCCTGGGTGGACAGAGGCGGCCTCGCCCTGGTGGGGAGGTGCCGCCTGCCGGGTCGTGCCAGCCCCCTGGCGGCCGTTCGGGGATTTCTGGCGACCTTTCTCGAGCTGCAACCGCGGGGGTCCGAAACGGTCTGGTGTTCTCAGGTGAGAGAGCGTCTCGCCCAGATCCAACCTCGGATGCAGAGCCCTGAGCTGATCGCCCTCTTGCAGCCGGTCGAGAGGGCCGATGGGGTGAATGAGAATGTGCTCGATTTTTCAGACCCCGACACCGAGACGCGCTTGCTCGACGCGCTCGTCGAGGTCGCGGAGAAGAGGTTGGGGCAGGCGAAAGTTCTCTACGTGCTCGAGGATCTTCAGAGCGCCGACCACCTGACGCAAAAATTGGTCGCGCGGCTCAGTCAGATCTCGAGGCAACGCCCCTTTCTCTTCATCATCACTTATCGCCCCAATGCCCCGAGCGATCTGCGCAGGTCCGTGGATCACGAGTTCACCCTCCATCCGCTGGACCTCTCCGCGACGCGGGACCTGATTGGCCATGCGATGAGCGCCAAGCGCGTGGATTCAGAGCTGGTGAAACATCTCTTTCGACGAACTGCCGGCAATCCCAGCCACCTGGTGCACAGCATTCGATTCCTCGAAAAACGCCGCGTGCTGGTAGTCGATCGCCTGGGGGTGGCGAAGATCGCAGGCGGCATTCATCGCTTGAAGAATGTGCTTCCCCCCGCCTGGGCGCATCTCGCCCTGCGAACGCTCGAACATCTGACCGAGACGGAACGGCATCTGGCCCGGGCGGCGGTGGTGGCAGGGCCACAATTTTCGGCTCAGCTCCTGGAGAAGCTGACCAACCTCCCCACGACTCTGTTTCATAACACCTTGGACAATCTCCAGAGTCAGGGAATCTTCGTTCGGACGGAGTCGGCGCCGAACCACCTCGAGTTTGGCAACGAGTCCCTATCCGCGATGATCCACAACATGTTGCCCGAACGTGAAAGGCGATCGCTCGTTCGAAGGCTGCGGGTTCTGCAGCCACCGACCGTGGCGACGCCGCCAGCGAAGGTGCAACCGCGGATTCGAGGACCGCTGCGCACCCAGCGGCCCGAGCGTCTGGCTGCTTCGGGGCGAAGGACCAAAAAGGCACTTACCGAAGTCCCCTGAAGGGGCGGGCCCTTACCCGTCCACCTCGCCGAGCGGCGCGACCCGGGACAAGTCCGATTGGGCTCATCGAGGGGTCGATGCCCGAACGGACGCGGGTTCCTCGGCCTCGCCCAGCGGGGCAACACGGGTCAAATCGGCCTGGTAGAGCCCGGCCAAGGCCGACGAGATCAGCTCTGCCTGCGAGGCCGTGGTCGCTCCCGCGATCAACACCTCGACGAGCTTCTCCAGCGCCTTGGGGCGCTTTTCCTCGGGGGCGTTCGCCACCGTCGCCACTGCACGCAGGAGTTGACCGCGAACCTTCTTTTCCAGAGCCCCGATGATCGAAGGAGGCAGCAACGCCTTCACCTGTTCGGGGCTCAATTCACCATCGGTCAGCTTGGTGGAGAGAAAAGATCGCACCTTGGCCACCGCTCGAGCGGGAACCGGCCACTGGCTCAAACGAGAAGCAAGGGCCGAAAGAAACCTATCCGCGGGGCCAAGATCGAGGATGGACTCGAGAGACCCGCCCTGCTCGGGAAAGGCCAACAAGGCCAGCCGCATTTGAAGGTCGTCAAAATCGACTTTTTTATCTTCCCCCAGCGACGTTTCAAACACATACGCAACCTCGTCGCCATCGAGCTCACCCAGCAAATCCCCGAGAGCAGCGAACTGCTTTGCCTGGCCCGCAGAAAAGCCCTTGCCCAGCAGGACGGCTTCCAGCTTTCCTGGCGGCAACTTCATCGTCAAACCCGCCAGGACTGAGACGCCACCGAGGTGGTCCCAATGAGCGAAAGCCTCGGCGAGAGGCTGATCGACTTGCTCAGCCGGCCACTTCCGCAAGTCGAGCGGAAGCATCGCGCCCGAGGCGCGGGCCTTGACGAACGCATCGACAAGCTCGGTAAACTCGTGCTTGGGGCCTTCATCGAACAGCAAGCGGAGGATGGCGTAAAGCCGTTCCACGGGTTGCGCAGGCATCGAAGGTTCGAGCACTGCTAGGTCCTCGGCGAGTGCGGCGGTTAACCCACTTTCCTGCTCGTGGTCGCGAAGAAACGGATGCTCTGCCAAGGGCACCCACTGGCCCTCCGGAAGCATCACACTTGCGGTCGCCTCCACGCCCGCGGCCACGGCCATTCGCCACAGCGACTGCACGCCTTCCACGCTGCCAGCGATGACCCCGCTCACAGGAGTCTCGAAGAACTTTCGGATGGCAGTGATGGAGTTCGCGGCCTTCAACTCAGCCAGCCTGGCGTACACGAGACAGATTCCAGGCTGGTTGTTCCAGTAGAGTAACTGGCCTCTCAAATCGTTCATGTTCAGCAACGGCGCCAGCTGCAGGTCGTTGATCCGGAACAGCTCGGGGTCCCTCGCGACCCAGAGTTTCATGTAGGGCTGATCGACAACCCCCAGGGGCCCATATTCCAGTTTAGAGCCTATCCCGGTAGGGCGTACAATCGTTCATCGAACTGATCACGGCGAGCAGCTGATCTGATCGGGGGATGGCGAAAAAAGGTACGGGTTTCCG
>JAYUUC010000634.1:0-3231 GCA_043755105.1 Myxococcales bacterium | reverse complement strand
GTCGAAACTCGCCCGCGGCCTTGAGGGCGGGTTCGACCGCGGCCGCCGCCCTCGCACTCAAGAGGTGGTGCCCGAGCGCCTGTTCTTCCAGCGCGGCGATGACCCCGGAATGGGTGGGGGCGATCTCGAGCGCGGCTTCGAAGCACTCCAGTGCGCGCCGCTTGTCACCCAATCTCTGTTCCAGAAGCAGCCCTAGCTCCAGGAGCAGATTCGCAGCGCGCGCGAGGTCGCCCTCGGCCCGCGCGACGGCGACTTCTCGATCGAGCACCTTGGCCTGCGGTTCGGACAAACCAGACTGACCCAGGGCCAGACGGAGCGCCTGAAGGTCGGTGCGGTTGTCCGGTCGCCGTTGCAAGACTTGCGAGTAGCAACTTGCTGCCAGGGTGCTGTCGCCGAGCACCTGCTCGGCCAGACGCGCGACCTCGAGCAGCAGGGCGATCTGGTTTTCCACTTCCGGCTGCAGAGCCACCTGACGCAGGAGCACCCTCGCGAGCAGTTCGTGGTTGTCCGCCGCGCGGTAAATCTCGGCGAGTCCCTGCAGTGCCTCGCGATCGGCCGGAGCGCGACGAAGGACTTCGTCCCAGGCTGCGGCAGCCAGCGCGGGTTGCCGCATCTTTTCGCCCCGCAGGCGCGCGACTTCGCGTCGAAGCTCGAGCGCCCGGGGGGATTCGGTGGCGAGATCAATCTCGTCTTCGTAGGCCGCCGCCAGCTCTTCCAGCGCACCCAGGCGGAAGGCGGCCGCGGCCAGTTCTTCGCGCCAGACTTCGTCATCGGGATGCTCGCGGAACGCGCGCCGCCTCACCGCGAGCGCAGCGGCACCCTCGCCCATCGCCTCTCTCAGCGAAGCCAGCTCTCGCAGCAACGGGGCCCGCTCGAGCGGGGGACCGGGCGAGCGGGGCACGTCGAGCAGGGCATCGATTGCGCTCGCCAGCTTTTTGCGGTCACCGGTGTGGCGATGCGCCTCGGCAAGCACACCCGCCACCTGCAGCCGCGACGGTTCGAAGGGCATCAGCGATTCGAGCCCCGCGATGGCCTCGAGGTTTCCAGGCCAGCGCGCGAGCACCGCGGAGAAGGCAGTGCCGGCCCCGGCCAGGTTTCCACTCCGCGCGGTGGCCCGCGCCGCCTCGAGTGCATGCCCCCGTGCTGTTTCGGGCTCGGTGCTCGCTTCCGCGAGACGACGTCGCAGGGCGGCCACCTCGTCGAAGCGTTCCGAGGCAGCGAGCGCCGAGGCCAACCAGTGCGCCCGCGCGTCGTTCGGTTCCAGCTCGAACGCTTCACGACCGGCCTCGATGGAGAGATCCACGGCGCCGCGGCGCTGCTCCAGTTCGGCGAGACGCGAAAGCAGGCCGGCACGGGCAATTGACGACGGCGTTTGCTTGAGCTGGGCCCGGAGCAGCCCGGCAAGACCGGCATCGTCGGCACTGTCGAGGAACGAGCGCTCCAGAGCCCCTACCGCCTCGGGGTCGCCGGGGAGCATGGCGATCAGCTCGTTCCATGTTCGTGCCGCCGACTGCGGCTCGCCGAGCTGATCCTGGATGCGTGCAAATGCCCTCAACAGGCTGGGCCGGGCGGGTGCAGAAGCCGTCTTCGAGAGCTCGTCGAGCAAGGCTGCCAACTCTTCCCTGCACCCGGCGGTGTCTGCCAAGCGGATGCAGCTCTCGAGCAAGTCAGCGTCGAAGGGAGTCTCTCTCAGCGCGCGAGCCAGGGCCAGGAACGCCGCCGCGAGGTCGTGGCCTTCGCGGGCGTGTAGCTCGGAAATTCGCCGCAACAGGCGGGAGCGCTCCGGCGCCGATGGCGCTTCGACGACCTGCGCTTCCAAGCGCTGGGCCAGCCTTTCCCCCGCTCCGCTCTGTTCGAGGAGCGTCTCGAGAAGGGGTTCGGCGTCCCGAGAGGTTGAGTCTCCTGGTCCGCAGATCCGCTCGAGGAGGGAGATCCACTTCTCCCGCTCCGCTTCAGGCAAGGGAGCGGACGCAGAGAGCAGCTCCCGCGCCGCTTCCAGCGCTCCTGGAGCGTCGTCGAGTTTGTGCAGGCGCAGCTCTGCCAGCTCGAGTGTGCGCTGGGCGCGCTGCTCGGGCTCGTGGGTGAGGGACAGCTCGCGAACCAGCAGAGGTTCGAGTTCCCCCGGTCGATCGAGGTCCTGAAGGAGGTGCTGGAGGGAGCGCATCGCGGAGCGATCGTCGGGCGATTGCTCGAGGACTTGCCGATACACCGCAACAGCGCGGGGCAGGTCGTTCAGCGTTCCCCCTGCGAGCTCGGCCAGCTCGTAGAGCAAGTTGACCCGTGCCTCGGAGGGAGGTTCGGCTTCCGCCAACCGCTGGAGCGCATCCGCAAGCTTGGAAAGCTGACCACTGCGTCGACAGGCGAGGCAGAGCGCGCGCAAGGGCTCAGGATCGAGCGGGCGCCGCCGGGCAACCTCGTCCCAGGCGCGAGCGGCGAGGTCAGGGCGATCGAAATACGCTTCATAAAAAGAGGCGAGACGCTCCCAGAGAACGAGCGCAGCCGGTCCGTCGGCTTCCTTTTCGAGCTGGTCCTCGTAGGCGGCGACCAGTTCCTCGAATGCACCCGAAGTCTCGGCAGCCTGTTCCAGCGCGGCTCTCCCCGCTGCGTCGAGCGGCACGAGGTGGAAGGCACGAATCCGGGCCGCAAGGCCGAGGGCAAGCTCACCGCGCTGTTCACGCTGTTCGGCCAACTGTCGCAAGAGCAGGGGCTGGTCTCGAGGCGGGGCGCTCTCGAGCTGGACCTCGAGCAACTCCGCGAGCAGGCGGTGCTGGCCTCGGGCCCGGTAGAGCGGAGCCAAGAAGTTGGCCGCGTCGGCGCGGACATCGTCGCGCTCGAGCAGCCGCTCGAGGCCAGCCACCGCCTCGGCCTCCACCTCGTCGGACGCGGATGACTTCGCTGAAGCGGCGCTCGCGAAGGTCGCCGGATTCGGCACCTGGACATCGGGCGAAGGCTTGAGAGCAAGATCCGTGAGCGCCGCTGGAAGTGTCGCGGCGGCCGCAGGCGAAAGGGTGACGGACGGGCTCTCGAGCGGCCCCGTGTTCGCTCCGTTGGACGCGTCAGAGGCCGCCGCAGGGTCGCCTCGAGGCAACAAGGCAACCGCCGACTCTTGCCCGGGCGAACCATCGGTCTTGAGCCTTCCCAGCGCTGCGGCATACGCCGCGAGTGCTCCCCTCCCCTCTCCTTCACGCTCGAGCAGTTGGCCCCTCTTGACCTCCAGTGCGGGCCTTTCTC
>JAYUUC010000633.1:0-9439 GCA_043755105.1 Myxococcales bacterium | reverse complement strand
GAAAAATGAGCTCCTCGCCCGGTCGTCGCGTCCCCCTCGTCCAGCTGTCCCATTACACCCGCGGCACCGCGCTTGAAAAGGAGCGCTTCATCGCTGCCTTCGGCGAGGGCCTGAAGGAGTTCGGGTTCGTCTCGGTTCAGGATCACGGAATCGACGACGGGCTGATCCGGCGCACCTATGCCGAGGTGCAGAAGTTCTTCGCCCAGCCCCTGGCGGTGAAGGACCGCTACGACCTTCCCGGCGGCGGCGGCCAGCGCGGCTACACCGGCTACGGAAAGGAGCACGCCAAGAACCGCAAGGTCGGAGACATGAAGGAGTTCTGGCACGTCGGCCGCGAGCTTGATCCCACCCACGCCAAGCAGGCGGGCTTTGGGGGCAACGTCTGGCCCGAAGAGGTCCCCGGGTTCAAGGCCTCGACCCTGGAGCTGTTCCAGTCGCTCGACACCGCCGCTGCGTCGATGCTGCGAGCGCTCGCCGAGTACTTCAAGGTGGAGATCGACTCCTTCGAGAAGATGGCGGTCGACGGCAATTCGATTCTGCGGGTGATTCATTACCCTCCGCTGAAGGACCGGTTCATTCCCGGTGCAGTGCGGGCGTCCGAGCATGAGGACATCAACCTCATCACCTTGCTCTGCGAGGGCACCGCGTCCGGGCTGGAGATCCTCACCCGCGACAACGAGTGGATCGCGGTCGATACCTTGAGGGGACAGATCGTGGTCGACTCGGGCGACATGCTCTCGCGGGTGACCAACGGCGTGATTCCCGCCACCACGCACCGGGTGGTCAATCCCCCCAGCTCGGCTCAGGACCTCGAACGCTACTCGATGCCCTTCTTCGTCCACCCCTATCCCCAGTGTGTGCTCGCGCCCCTGCCGGTGACCGAAACGCCTGACAATCCAGCGCGTTATCCGCCGATCACCGCCGACGCGTTTCTGCGCCAGCGGTTGAGGGAAATCGGGCTGATCAAATAGGGCGCAGTGCGTCAGCAAAATTTACTTTGAAGACGCAACCGCAGGCCTCGGGCTGAGACAATCCGTTACAGCCGCCGGAAACCCTTCCTCCTGCGATGAGGTCCCCCCCATGCCGATCAAGCCCCCCGCCAAGCCTGCCACCCCGCCTACCGTCGTCACGCCTGCCAAACCCGATCCTGGCCAGCCCACCCTCATCAACGATCTCGATACCCCCGCAAAGCTGCGGGACTTCAACGCTCGCATGGCCGCCGCAACCGCGTCGGCGACAGGCAAGTCAAAGGCTCAGGGGCTCGTACTGGAAGAGGCCTTGACCGCTGCAGGCTTGAAGGTGGGGAACGGGCAAGAGATCACCCGCGTGCTCGCCGATGGCCATAGCTTCGTGGTTTCGGTCACCGGTAAGGACGACGCGGACATCAAGGCAACCAAAGACAAGGTGAGGGCAGTCTTCACTCAGATCGGTCTCTCCAAGCAGTACGGCGCCAATGGCGAAATGTGGTGGGGAACCCCGACCAGCTTTGACCGCTACTCAACTGCCACGGACACGGCGATCAGCTCGTACGGCTAGCCAGCGCCCCTGTGATTAAACCGAGCGGAGCAGCGCCAGGTCGATTTTGAAGGCAGTTCGCCGGGCCCTCTCGAACCGCCGGCGCTCACCGCTGTGCCGATCGCCGAGCTCATTCCCGCCCACGTGAAGGACCGGCAAGGCTGGGCCGCTGATGTGACGACCCTCAAGTAGGAATGATTTGTCAGCGATATTGCCCCCAGAAAAGCAACTTTGGTCGAAGAACCGCGACAATCCTTTACAGGCCGGCGTGCCCATCAACTCAGCCCGGAGAACTCATTTGAGTCTAGATCCCCTTCGAACCGCCGCGGTTTGCATTGTCCTCGGCCTCCTCGGCTGCGGTCCCAATCCAGCCCAGCAGAACGTGGATGGCGGTCAGAACGCAGGAATCACCCCGGATGCCGGAAGCCCTGTTCTGACCAGCGGCCTCACCATTTCTCAGGCCACCGACACGGCCCTGAGCGGCCACTATGATTTTAAATTGGTCTGGGGCACGACGGAGAGTGGGAATCAGCTCTTCGGGGCCGTCCCCAACAAGGTCGGACTGCTCGTCGACTACAGCGACGCGGGCGTGATCTTGGGAGCCTCTGTGTACACCTTCAAAAACTATCCCAGTCACGATAAGACTTACCGGTGCGATGCAAAGGCGACTCCCTGCACGGGCGTTTCCGTCGACGTCACGACAAAGGCTCTCACGCTCAACGGCGTTACCTGGCCGCAGGTCGATATGATCAACGGCACCGGAGGGCCTGATACCAAGACGATGGACGGAGGCACGGTGACACTTTCGGGAATCCTTCAGCGGGAATAGCGACCTGGTCAGCTCTTCAGCTACCCGTATGCCCCGGCAGCGCGGATCTTGATCTTCAAGCCTTCGGGAGCCTGTCACCCTCCCCGGTGGTCACTCCCGGACGTTGGCAGGAAAGGTGCTCTGGCCTCGTTTGCTCAATGCAGATAGCAGCGAGGCCATGACCGGACGACCGATGGCACGACTTGCCAGCCTGGCCCTTGCTCTAGGCGCCGCCGGCTGCGTCCACCGGGGGCCATCACCGGCCCCCCCCGAACCGCCGGTCCTCTCGACTGCGCAGATCGCTGAGCTGATCCCTGCCCACGTCAAGGACCGGCAAGGCTGGGCCGCCGACGTCGAGGGGTCGCTGCTCGACAATCACTTCCGTCCCCAGCGCGAAAACGTCTGCGCCGTGCTGGCGGTGATTGAACAGGAGTCGAACTTTCAAGAGGACCCCGCGGTCCCGGGCCTATCGAAGCTGGTTCGCGAGCACCTCGACGCCCAGACCGACAAGCTCGGTCCACTCGGAAAGCCGGCGCTCCATGCGCTGCTCAAGGACAAGGCCCCCGGGAACGCGCTCACCTTTGAAGAGCGCCTCGACCGGGTCCGCACCGAAGGCGACCTCGACCGGATCTTCCGCGACTTGATCGCGTCCTTCGAAGCCCAGCACCCCGCAACTTTCGGACTTGCCAATCTGCTCGGCCGTCTGGTGGCGTCGAAGCGGGTCGAGGACTTCAACCCCATCACAACCTCCGGCTCGATGCAGGTGAGCGTGCGGTATGCCACTGAGCTGGCCCATCAACGCCATCAAGCGACTGAAGGAATTCGCGAAGCGCTCTACACCCGGCGGGGCGGGGTCCACTTCGGCACCGCGCGCTTGCTCGGATACGACGCCGCCTACGACCAACCGATCTACCGTTTCGCCGATTACAATGCGGGCTTCTACTCCAGCCGCAACGCCGCGCTGCAGGCGCAGTTGAATCAACTGACCGGCGCCTCGCTGCAGACGGATGGCGACCTGCGTGCCTACGACGCCGCGGGAGAACCGATCGACCGCACCACCAAAAGCCTCGAGGCCCTGCTCCTGTTTCGCGCCCGCTTCGCGCCCCAGCTGAGCGAGCGACGGATCCGCTCCGATCTCACCCACGAGAAGGAGCGCGACTTCGACGAGACCGAGACGTTCAAGACGGTGAAGCGGGTCTTCGCCGAGCGAACCGGACGGGCCGCGCCCTACGCCCAGGTCCCCGAGGTGGTCATCTCCAGCCCGAAGATGAAGCGGGAACGTTCCACTGCCTGGTTTGCCAGAACGGTGGACCGCCGCTACCAGGGCTTTCTCGCCCGGACGCCAACTCCAGTACGCTGACCTCCGCGCTGGGCAAGACTGCTCATTTCGAGGCGCGGGAAGGGAGCTTTTAATGAGCAAGGTTCTGGTCACCACGGCACTGGGGAACGTCGGACGGGAAGTGGCGCGGGCCTGTGTCGCCCGGGGCCTGACCATTCGGGTCTCTCATCGTGAGGAAGCGCCGTTGAAAGCGGCCTACCCAGGTCTCGAGACCGCTCGGGTCGACTTCCTCGATTCGAGCTCCTGGCCCGCGGCGCTCGCCGGTATCGACCAGGTGTTTCTGGTTCGTCCTCCCCCGATCGGAAAGATGGAAACCACCCTCAACCCCTTCATCGATGCTGCGTACGCCGCGGGGGTGAAGCACCTGCTGTTCCTCTCGGTGGCAGGTGCAGACCGAATGAAATGGGTACCGCATCGGAAGGTAGAGCTTCATCTCGAGAAGTCAGGAACGGCCTGGACGGTGCTCCGCCCCGGTTTCTTCGCCCAGAACCTGGAAGAGGCGTATCGGGCGGACATCCTCGAAGATTCCCGTCTCTACGTGCCCGCGGCGGAAGGAAGGGTGGCCTTTCTCGACGTGCGCGATGTGGGTGACCTGGCAGCCCTTCTCTTCGAAAAACCGGAGCCGCAGGCCGGCCAGGCGCTCACGCTCACGGGCCCCGAAGCCCTCACCTTCAGCGAAGTGGCACATTTGCTGACCCATGCGATGGGTAGGTCTGTCGTTTATCAGCCTGCATCGGTGGCGGGTTACCTCTGGCATCTGAGCGTTCGGCGGAAGCTGCCGCTGATTCAGGTCGCGGTGCAGACCGTGCTTCACCTGGGCCTTCGCCGGGGAGACGCCGAAGAAGTAGATCCGACCCTGGAGCGGCTGCTCGGACGACGCCCTCATTCGATCGCGGATTACCTGGCCCGAACCGCCTCACACTGGAAAAACCCGCCGGCGACCGATGTCTGACTTGGGGCTCAATCCCGACTTTCAAGGTAGGCCGAACACCGTCGATGTGGGAGTAGGAACACCTGATCTCAGGGACAGAACTCCCCTATACTTTTGAAGCGTGTCTTCAACCTCTCGGCCCTTCTCGCAGGTGCTCGGCTGGCTGCTGTTGCTTTGCCTTGCCTGTGAGCAAACACCGGACTCCAGACCCAGCCTACTGAGCCGCAGCACTGCCGCCCTCGCTGGCGACCAGCTGGTCTTCACCACCGCGGGACAGCAGATCGGCAGCGGAGGCACCAGCGCGCAAATCAACGTTCAGCGTCAGAACTCATCCGGCGCCGCGCTGACCTCAGGAGCGTTGACGGTTGGGTTCAGCTCCAACTCGTCGCTCGGTCAGTTTTCAATCTCGCCAGACGGATCATCGGTCTGGACCAGCACCCTCAACGTCAACATTCCCGCGGGACAGTCGACCGCGTCTGTCTATTACCGCGACGCGAAAACTGGAAATTACACCTTCGGGCAGACCACTTCTTCGGTGCTCACTGCTGCGGCGCCCGCCACCACTTCCGCAAATCAGACGGTCATCCTCGACTGGTTCACCTGGCAGAACGATCTGGAAACCGGAGCGCTCCAGGTCACCGACATTCCGCCCGGTGGCTTCAATGGCTCCTGGTATCCCGCCGCGGCGAACAGCATCACTGCGTCAAGCGCCGCGGCCCATCGCGGCAGCTGGGGGATGCGGCTGGTCGATGCCGACAGTCAAAGCGGGTTCGCCGGACAGAACACCCTCTATTTTTTCAGTCCGGGGTTGAGCGGGAGTTACTTTTACCGGTTCTGGTCGCGGCTGACCTCCAGCAGTGCCACTGGCGTCTTCACCTTCGCGGAGATCGAAGCCTACCCCGACCCCGACACGGACATCGTCGGGCTCTTCGTCCAGGGTTCGACCGGAGCGCTGACGATGACCGGGCGCGACGACGCGGACACCTATTTGAATACCGCCACGGGGATCAACCTCACCGTCAACCGATGGTACCTGTTCGAGCTGCAGGTAGGGGGGCTGGGAACCTCGAACGGCGAACGGCGTCTCTGGGTCGATGGCGTCGAGCGCGCGGCTGCTGTGGGTCTGAACTTCACCGCGGCCCGGGCCTCCGGCGTCACCCTGGGTGAGCCCTGGTCGGAGAATCGGATCTTCACGGGAACTCTGGACTTCGACGACCCCAGAACGTCGATCGTCGTCCCGGGCTCGACCTTGCGGGTCGAAGGCCCCACCCTCGCGCGGCCGGGAGGATGCGTTGGCTACAACGTGAAGCTGTACTCGAGCGACGACCAGCTCGCTGCTCCTCCCTACGGCGTTTCGTTGACCCTGAGCGCGACGGGCGCCACCGCGAGTGGTGCCTTCTACTCCGACGCCACGTGCACCACCCTGCTCAGCGGTCCCACGCTCACCGGCTCGGGGTTTCTTTTTTATTTCAAGTCCTCGGGCAGCGGCGCGCTCTCCCTTCAAGCCTCGCAGCTGGATTTTCTCTCAGTTCCCCTGGCGGTGGTAGCAGCCAATCCGGACCGGGTCGCCTTTCTCAATCAGCCCGTCAACACCACCCCCGGAACGGTGCTCTCCCCTGCCCTCCAGGTGGCGATCGAGGACAGCAACGGCAACGTGGATACCACCGCCACCATCGCTATCACCGTCACGCTGAGCGGTGGTGCCGCCGGAGCAACTCTCTCCGGTACCCGGACGGTGAACGCCGTCAACGGCATCGCAACCTTCGCCGACTTGGCGGTGGACCTCGAAGGAACCGGGTACTTCCTGAACGCGAGCGCTGCGGGGCTGGCCTCGAGCAGCAGCAGCGCCTTCAATGTGATCTGGCCGCAGAAGCTGGTGTTCACCACGACGGCCCAGGTCCTCGGCTTCGGGACCACGTCCGGGGCAATCACCCTGCGCCGCCAGGACAGCTCCGGGGCCCCACTCACCAGCGGCACCTTGGCGGTCACCCTCACCAGCAGCTCGGCCCAGGGTCAGTTTTCGGCCACCGAAAATCCCAGCACGCTGCTCTGGAATCCCACCGGCTCGTTCACCTTCCCTGCCGGCCAGTCCACCCTCACCTTCTATTACCGCGACGGCACCCTGGGCAGCGCCACCCTCACTGCTTCCGCCTCGGGGAAGGGGCCTGCCACCCAGGTGGAGACGATTGCCGCGGAAGGCTTCGCCGACGACCTCGAGAGCGGCACCCTGTTCATCACCGACGCGCCGAAGGGGAAGTGGAACGCCCAGCAAGACCTCAGCCCGCTCAATACCGTGGCGGCCTCGACGGCAGCGGTGCACTGGAAGAGCTACGGGCTTCGTTACACCGACGGTGAGAACGTTTCCGGGGCGGGGGGGCAGGACGCGGTCCAGTACGTCTTCCGCCCCAACAGCAACGATTTCTACTTCCGCTTCAGCTTCAATGTCCGCAGCTCGAACAACCTGGGTGCGGCCGGCCTGGTCCAGCTGCTCACGCCAAATTCCACGTCCCTCTTCGACCTCTCGCTCACCTTCCCTGGAGCCACCTATGCCCTCGGCGGCGCCAATGCCCTGGGCGCCTACACCAACCAGGTCACCGGTCGGGCGGCGCTGACCAACAGCTGGGAGCTGGTCGAGGTCGGGTTGCTCGGGCTGGGAACCCCCAACGGAACTCGCATTCTCTGGGTGGGGGGAACCGAATACGCGCGCACCACCAACCTCGACTTCACCGGTCTTCAGGTGGGTTCCATCGCGGTCGGTGAGCCTTTCTCGACCGACCGGCGCTTCGTGGGCAGCTACGACTTCGACGAGCTCGCTTCCTCGACCTACCCTCCGGCGAGCACCTTCGCGCTCAGCGCTAGCGGCCCGGTGACGGTGGGCAGCTGCGTTCCGGTGAGCATCGGGCTGCGCTCCTCCGGAGGAAGTGTCGCCCCCGCAGCCTTCGATGTCTCCGCCCTGATGACGGTCACCGGCCTGACCGGCAGCTTCTTCAGTGACAGCAATTGCGCCAGCGCGACGACCTCCCTGCTCTTTCCGAAGACCGCCAGCAGCGCGATGGTCTACTTCAAGGCCACCAGCGCGGGCACCGCGACCCTGCAGGCCTCGCACATCGAACTCAACAACGGCACCACCACCCTGGCCGTTCAATCGGCGACCGGCAAGCTGGTCTTCACCAGCGCGCCGAAGACCCTGGGAGCGGGGGTGCAGTCGTCAGCGATCACCCTTCAACGACAGGACGGAGCAGGCGCCGCGCTCACCGTCGGCACCGTCTCGGTGAATCTCAGCGCCAGCTCTGCACTGGGCCGATTCAGCGCCACGTCAGCTCCAGAGGCAGTGGGGACACCGACCCTGACGGTCTCGATTCCGAACGGCCAGTCCAGCGTCAGTTTCTATTTTCGCGACGGACAGGGGGGCAGCTCTTCTCTGACGGCCACGGCGACCGGTTTGACGGCGATGTCACAAGCATTCACCGCCACCCCCGACATCCTTGCCGATGGCTTCGAGGGCGGCACGTTGCTGTACACCGACGCCCCGGCTGGCGCGTGGTCGAAAGCAACGGCCACCAGCGCTCAGGTCACTCGCAGCATCAGCGCCGCGGCGGCGCATCGCGGCAGCGTCGGCTTGAGGTTCGTCGACAATGCCAGTGCGCCGGGTTCCGGGGTCGAGAACTGGGTCTCGCAAGGGGTGACGCCCTTGACCCAGTATTACCTCCGCACCTGGATGAGGCTCGCCTCGTCCAACAGCCTGGGCGATATCCTTCCTTTACGCGTCACAGGCACCGCCGCCAGTGCGAGCTCGATGGCGGAAGTGGGCATCTCATACCCCAGCGGAGTCCTCTATCTGGGCGGCTCTGACCAGGGCGGAACCTACGCTCAGGTGGGAACTGGACAGCCGCCCGGCGGCGGGTGGGTTTTGATCGAAATCGGGATTCTGGGCGCCGGCTCGGCGAGCGGCACCCGGACGTTGTGGGTCAATGGCACCAAGCTCGCTCAGACGACTGGAATCAATTGGACCGGCGACGACGTCCAGGTCGCCGCACTCGGTGAGCCCTATGCGGCCAACCTCGCGTTCACCGGCACGCTCGACTTCGATGATGTCCGTGCATCCACCCAGCCCTTGGCGAGCAAGGTGGTGGCGAACGCGAGCGGCAATGTGAGTGCCGGCAGCTGCGTGCCGGTGACTGTCGGGCTCGAGGATTCGGAAGGGGCCATTGCTCCCGTTCCCTACCCGCTTACCGCCACCCTTGGCTCCACCGGCGTCGCCGGGAATTTCTACTCGGACAGCGGCTGCGTCACTGCGGTGACGGGCGTGAACTTCATCGCAGGAAGCACCACCGCCCAGACGGTCTACTTCCGCAGCAACAGCTCGGGCAGCGCGCTGCTCTCGGCAGTCCACCCCGATTTTCTTTCACCTCAGGCAAGCGTCACCTTCAGCGCGGGTCCGCCGGCATCGATGGCGTTCACCGTTCAGCCTGGGAGCACCACCGCCGGAGCTGTCCTCGGCGGTGCGGGGGGGCTGCAAGTCACCCTTCTCGATGCTTTCGGCAACATCGCGGTCAGCTCCAGCGCCACCCTCACGCTCGCGATCGCATCAGGCCCTGCGGGCGCCGCCCTGGGAGGAAGCCCGATGGCAATCGCATCGGCAGGCGTCGCCAATTTTCCCAGTGTCTGGATTGGAACCGCGGGGACTTTCACCCTCACCGTCAGCGGGCCTGTCGCCGCGGCAGCGAGCAGTCCGTTCCAGATTATCGGCGGGTCCGCGACCCGACTGGTGGTCAATGGGCTGCCCAGCACACTCGCCGCCGGTTCCTCTTCGCCTGCGACCGTCACCGCGCGCGACAGCTTTGGC
>JAYUUC010000632.1:0-3233 GCA_043755105.1 Myxococcales bacterium | reverse complement strand
GGCGCTGCTGCCCGAGCCGGGTTTGGGGGTGAAAGTGACTGCGAGCGGGAACGCGGCGCCTGGGGTCAAGGGGAAGCTCTGGGCAGACTGGGCGAGGGTGAAGTAGCCCCCGGTCTGGGTCCGGGCGAGGAGGTCGGTGACGGTGACCTCTTCGCCACACCGATTGAAGAGGTCGACCCGGCGGGTGCTGCTCATCCCTTCCGGCACCAACCCGAAGGCGAGCGCCCGCGGGAGGACCACCACGCAGGCACTGCCCACCTCTCCGGTGACCGGGAGCATCGGAGCGCTCCCGGGAACGGTGTTTCGCGCGTGGACCTTCACCCGCAGCAGCGCCAGGGGAACCGGCCCGAGCAACTGGGGGGCGAAGAGCACCCGCGACCGCAGCGATTGGCCGGGGGCAATCTGCCCCGGGGGAAGGGGTTCGAAGGCGTAGGCGCTCTGAGAGTCCTTCCAGTCCAGCCCGTCGAAGTCGAGCGGCTCGTTTCCATTGTTGGTGATGGTCAGCGTTTGCTCGGCACGGGAACCCAGCGGTACCCGGCCGAACTGGATCCGGGGCGGCTGAATGTCCACCACGGAGTTGATCCCGAACCCGGCGAGCTCGACGAAGTGGCCTTCGCAAGCGGCACAGACCGAGACCCTGGCAAAGGCCTGGGCTGTGAATAGCCGGTTCGGCTTGAAGGCGAGCGCTACCTTCCGCGACTCGCCGGGCGCGAGGCTCAGCGCTCTTCCGATCTCGCTGGCGGTGAACATCTCGGCGTCCGAGCCCTCGACGGTGATCGAAAAGGGGGCCTCAGCTCGGGTGGGATTGAAGAGCGAGATCTCGGCCATCTTCACGGTGCCCAGCTCGACGTTGCCGAAGTCGAGCTTGGTTTCGCCGACGGTGACGAAGGAGTCGACCCCGACGCCGGCAAGGGGGAGGTGCGCCACGCCCGAGTCCCCGGCGCTCGCCGTATCGGTCGCGAGGAGGAGCTCCCCGGTCATCACCCCTTCTGCTTGAGGGGCGAACCGGACGGTGAGCACGCGGCTCTGGCCGGAGGCGAGCGCGAAAGGGGCGAAGTCCTCCACTGTCACGCCCGCGACGCTGGGGTCGGCCGAGAGGACGCGGAAGGGCGCCCGACCGGCGTTGCTCACGGTGAGGGTGAGGGATTGCGGCTGATCGATCGCCGTGGGCCCGAACTGGAGCGCCGCAGGTTCGGCGCGGAAGCCGGAATCGGCGTCGCCGAGCTGCGATTTGTGACACCCGAGCAGCGCCACCGCGGCCAACACCCAGACCGTCTGGAACCCGCCCATCGCTCGCGACCGCATGTCCGCCCCCTTCGACCTGCCCATCTCCCCGCCTGCACCGACCTCGATGTCTGCAACGCCGATGCCGCCCCCTTCACCGAGCGAGCGGTCACGCCAACCCACTGGATTGGAAGGTCAAAACCGGAGCGCTGTCGCGCAGAGGAAAGAGGCCTGCGCTGACGGAAACGGAAAATTATTCTCGGTTTTCTGGACGTGTTGCGGACCGGGTGTCTGCCTTTGCCTGGAAATCCACAGAGCGCCGGAGGTGAGCGGCTGAGCTTTTCCAGTCCTGCCTCTTCTCCTCACCTGAGCCGACGTGGCCCCACCTGGCGGGCTGCAACCCTTCGGACTGTCAGATGAAAAAGAGCGCTGTTGGGGCGTGATGGGCGTGAGTCGAAGTAGGTCTTCTCCTCACGTGGAAATCTTTTGCGAGCTGGCCCGATGATTTCAATATGGCGCTCTTGAAAACCCAGCAAAGCAGACATCGGGCGCTGCTCTCCGCGCTGATGCTTTTCGTTGTCCCGGGGTTCGCCAGGGCGCAGGCGATTCTCCTCGCCGACGACTTCGAGTCACCCAACCTGCTCAGCACCGCGTCGCCGCCGGGTGTGTGGAGCTACGTCGGAAGCACCGAGGCCTCCAACACCCTCACTCAGTCCGCGGTTGCAGCCCACCGGGGAAGCGCGGGGTTGTCTCTCAACGACATCAACACCGGGACCGGGGCAGGCCAGGTCACCTGGATTGAAGCGAGCGGCGTGCCCGACGGCCAGGGCGCGATTCACTTTCGAACCTGGGTCAAGCTGGTTACGCCCAACCCCACCCAGGAGTTCAGCATTCTGATGATTCACGGCACCGTCCCGGGCTCGACCCTGGCCGAGCTGAGACTCGACCCCAATGGCAACCCCGGGCTCGGAGGCGTCGACAACAGCGCCGCCTACATTTTCAGCAACCTCGGGACGAACACCTTCAGCGTCGGCGCCTGGCACCTGATCGAAATCGCAGCGAAGGGGGTAGGCACTGCCACCGGCAGTCGCGAGCTCTGGATTGACGGCACCAAGGTCCTCGCCCGCACCAACCTCGACTGGAGCGGAAGGAGCTACATCAGTGTGCTGGCGGGAATGCCCTGGGGCGATCACGCCTGGACTGGCCAGATGTATCTCGACGACCCCCGGGTCACCGATGGACCCCCGGCGACGACGCTGTCAATTCGTACCACCGCGCCAGGGCTACCGCCGCAAGGCGGCTGTCAGCCGGCGGTGATCGAGCTGATCGACGGACCGGGAGCGCTCGCGCCCGCTCCCTATGCGGTGATCGCCGCACTGAGCGACAGCAGTGGCGGCACCTTTTATGGCAACGCCACTTGCACCGGCGCTCCGCAGTCCTCACTCACCCTGGCAGCCGGCAGCTCTTCGGCGAGCGTTCACTGGAAGCCGATGGCGACCGGCACTGCGACCCTGACGGCCACCCAGCTCGACTTTCTCACCTCGTCGTTTCAGACCACCGTGGTGTCCCCTGCCCCGGACGCGGGCACGCCTGACGCGGGGGCCGTCGATGCGGGCGGGGGAAGCGGCGTCAGCCAGCTGCTCGGGGACGACTTCGAGTCGGGCTTGCAGTTGCCGAACAGCTCTTCGGTTGGCGTGTGGAGCGCGCTCGGCAACAACGAGGCGAGCAACACCTTCGGGATTGCGCCGCAGGCCGCTCACCGAGGTCAAGCGGGCCTCTTGCTCGACGACGTGACCGCCGGAACGGGTGCTGGCCAGTCGAACTGGCTCGAAGGCACCGGGGTTCCCGACCTGACAGGCGACATTCATTTTCGCAGCTGGGTGCAGCTCAACACCGTGGACGCGACCGATGGCTTCATCGCGATGATGATCCAGGGCAACGTCCCCGCTGCGACCCTCGCCGAGCTGAGGATGAACCCCGGGGGGAGCATCGGAGTCGGGGGGTACAAC
>JAYUUC010000631.1:0-3237 GCA_043755105.1 Myxococcales bacterium | reverse complement strand
GAAGGCATCGACGGTGAAGCTCGCCGCCATCCCCGCCTTCACCTTACCGATGTCCGCCTCGGAGACGTTGGTGTCGACCTGCATCTGGCGGAGGTCTTCAGCGATCACGAACAAGGTGGGCGCCTGCAGCGATGCAGCGACGGTCTGGCCGACATCGACGCTGCGGGAAATGACCACCCCGTTGATGGGCGAGGCGATGGTCGTGTAGGCGAGGTTCACCTGAGCCTGGTGGAGCGCGGCCTGGGCCTGGAGCACGTTGCCCTGAGCCGCCGAAACCTGCGCCCGGGCAACGTCCGCGTTGGCCTGGATGGTCTCGAAGTCCGCCTGTGCAATCAGCTGCCGCGATAGCAAGGTGGCCGCGCGCTGGGCCTGCCGCTTCGCATCGGCCGCCTGCACCACCGCCTTCTCCTTGTTGCTCTGCGCGGCGAGATAGTTGGCCCGCGCCTGCTCGAGGGCCGCGTCGAAGAGCTGGGGATCGATGCGGGCAAGGACGTCTCCCTTCTTCACCTGGGAGTTGAAGTCCACCTTCAGCTCGGCGATTCGCCCCGAGACCTGGCTTCCCACCTGAACGGTGACCAGCGCCGACAGCGTTCCGGTCGCGGTGACCTTCGAGACCACCCGGCCCCGGTCGGCCTTCACGGTTTCGAAGTGAAGCTCGCTGCCGCTGCGCCGAGAGCTCTTCCAGGCATAGAAGCCCGCAGCCACCATCAGTAGGCCCATCAGAAGCCAGATCGGGCGGGACTTGAGCAGGCTCATCGTCGCCTGCTCTCATAAAGACGTGTCTCCCCGCGGTCAAGCCGGTCCGGAGCGCTGCGCGCTACTTTGAAAGCTGGGAGCCGCGCTTGCGAAGCAGGTTCACCACCAGCTGGGTGATCCGGTGGTCGGAGCCATCGGAGCGCTTGGTGAAGCTCACCCCGACTCCGGTTGGCTTGACCCAGGCCACCTTGCCGACGAAGGTCACCGGGAATTCGAGCAGCCCCTTCTGGGGATCGAGGGAAAAGGCCAGCTCGGTGCCTGCCGACAGCTTCACCGAGGTCTCGATCATCACGCCGCCGACACTGAGGTCGCGGGCGACCGCCTTAGCCTCCTCCTCGTTCACCCGAATTCGGCCCACCAGCTCGCAGGCCACCCGCACGTTGCGGCGGCGGTCGGTGCGATTGGACGGGGCCTGCATCGGCGACATCAACAGGATCAACTCCCGCTCGATGTCGTAACGGCGTGCCGCGTCGTCGAGGGCCCGCTTGTGATCGCGGCGATCTCCACGTCGCGCAAGCAACACTTCAAGCTCATCGATCAGCTTCTGAAACCGGGCCTGGGGGTCGCTCTCCTCGCTCACATCGGCTCCTTGCTCCCTCATCCTAAGCTCCGCCGAGACGATGCTTCCACTTTGGGAACGCATCGGCCCCCGGCCCCCGGCGTCGCTGTCGGTGAAGGTCGGTCTGTTCAGGCCTTCAGACGACAGGAGGTCAGCGGGTCTTCTTCGCAGTTCGCCCTGCGGGAGTAGATTTCGGCTTCCCCGTTCGCGGCGGCCTCGGCGTCGAACCTCTGGAGGAAGGTGCTCGCACTCTCTCCCCAGGGGAAATCCTCCCGGGTTTCGGGCAGCGAGAGGGCGAGCTTGCGCAGGTCGGCTTCGGCAGCGGGGAGTGAGGCCATCCAGTCCTCCAGGGGGTCGCGGCGAGCTTTGGCCGCAGAACAGCGGTCGCGATCGGCAGCGGGGCACGTTACATCTGTCCCGTCTTCACCGCGGAGTCACGATGGGTCTGGTAGCGGGGCGCAACGAACGATGCCCTTGTGGCAGTGGGCTGAAGTTCAAGAAGTGCTGCCTCGACGCCAACCTCGGAGCGGGCACCGTTCCTCTCGGGGTCGATTCGAGCGCGCAGCTTGAGTCCCAACTTCGGCAGGCCACCGACGCGCTCGAGGCAAGGGAGCAGATCGCCAAGCTGTCTTCCGCGGTGGCCGAAGGCCGCTCTCCCCCGCTGCTGGCCTGTGATGAGTTGCTCTGGTTCAACGCGCTGCTGGGTGAGGTGCTTGGGCGCGTTCATCAGCGCTGGCCGGTGGCGCAGCAGGACGAGCGGAAGACACTGGCTCGCGAGCTCTACCAGCAGGTGGCCTCTGCTTCCGACCCCGAGCTGATCGAGTCGATGACGGCGCGACTCCGGCGCCTTTCCGTCTCGGCCGACGAGCCTGAAGCGGCCCGCGGGTTTTACCGTGAAGTGCTCACCTGTCTCGCATCGAGCCCCGAGCGGCTGCTGGGGGCAATCTTCCTGCTGCGAGCTCCGACGGTTGCCGCACTGCGCTCCCCTTTGGAAGAGGGGATCGACCTGCTCCAACCGCGCACTTCTGAGAGCTTGGAACCTTATCGCCAGCAGCTCGAGGAGGTGGGCGAGGTTCAGGCCGCGCTTCGGATTGCAAGACTGCAGCAGTGGCTGGCCCGCTCTGCGCTGAAAGAGGCGTGAGTGCTCAGAGGCTCTGGGCGTGCTCCGCCGGCGGCCCGACCTCGGCGCCCGCAGACCAGAGGGCGTAGATCGCTCCCCACGCCATGCCGAGCAGCACCACGAAGGCGAGCAGCGAAACGCGGTCGAAGAGCTTGAAAGCCCTTCGCCCGGACATCAGGCCCCAGGTCCAGCCGAAGCCAAACAGCCCGTTGGCGAGGTGGTAGGCCACCCCCAGCGTTCCCAGCAGGTAGACCACCAGGGTCGGGGTATGAAACCGCATCGTCCCCGCGATGTCCGCGAAGGTCTCTGCCTGCCCCATCACCACCCGGGGGTGAATCAGGGCCAGCCACAGATGTGCCCCGAGGAAGAGCAACACCCCTGCCGCCGACAGCCGCTGCAGCAGGTACTTGAGGTTGCCGTACGAGCGGTAGGTGGGGTTGTTGGGGCGAAACCGCAGCATCCGCTGCACGCCCCACACCGAGTGGAGCGCCAGGGGAAGCAGCACCACCGTGTAGGTAAAAAACTGGGCCACCGGATGGGGGTGGCGGGTCACCGCGGACTGCCATGCCTCGCCGCCCCGAAATGCCGAGAGGTTGTCCCAGAGGTGGTTGACGGTCCACAGCCCGAGCGGAAGCACGGCGAGCAGCGACCCCAGCCGCGACCACAGCAGGGGTGCTTGCGATTGTTCGTTTAGGGGAGCAGGCGCGTTCAAGGCACTCTCGAGGGGTCAGACCGAAGCACGGAAAGAGGGCAGTGTGTACCCTGCCCTCCGGTGCCAATGGAAGTCGACCGGCTGTGCCTC
>JAYUUC010000630.1:0-3238 GCA_043755105.1 Myxococcales bacterium | reverse complement strand
AGGACACGTTCTTGAACGACTTCTCGTCGATCACCGCGCCCATGAAATTGCGGAAGTCGGTGACGTCGCCCACCTTGAGCTCGGCGATCATCTCCTGGAGGCGAACCTTCAGCTTCGGCCAGATCGACTGCGGCACGTAGACCCGCGAGGCGGCGGAACACTTCTGCCCCTGGTATTCGTAGCCACCGCGAACGATCGCGACCGCGAGGGCGTCGAGGTCGTCGATCGCCGAAGGGTGCGCGAAGATGAAGTCCTTGCCGCCGGTCTCGCCCACCAGCCGCGGGTACTGCTTGTAGCGGGCGATGTTCTCGCCGATGTGGCGCCACATCCCCTGAAACACGCCGGTCGAGCCGGTGAAATGCACGCCGCCGAGGTCGGGGCTGGCGAGCACCGCGTTGCCCACCACGGCTCCCGGCCCGGGCACGAAGTTGATCACCCCGTCGGGGAGCCCTGCTTCGCGCATCAGCTCCATGAAGAACCAGTTGCTGTAGAGCGAGGTCGAAGCCGGCTTGAACACCACCGTGTTCCCCATCAGCGCCGGCGCGGTGGGCAGGTTGATCGCGATCGACGTGAAGTTGAAGGGCGCCACCGCGAGCACGAAGCCATCGAGCGGGCGGTAGTCAGTCTGGTTCCAAATCTGCGGGCCGCTCTCCGGCTGGAGCGAATAGATCTGCTCCGCGAAGTGGACGTTGAACCGAAGGAAGTCGATCGCCTCACAGGCGGCGTCGATCTCGGCCTGGTAAGCGGTCTTCGACTGGCCCAGCATCGTCGACGCGTTGATCAGCGGCCGGTAGCGGGTGGCGAGCAGCTCGGCGGCGCGGAGGAAGATCGCGGCGCGCTCATGAAAAGGGGTGGCGGACCACCCCGCCCGGGCGTTCATCGCTGCGGCAATCGCCTGCTGGACCTGGCCGGCATCGGCCTCGTGGTAGGTGGCGAGCACCTGGGAGTGGCGGTGCGGAGCGCGGACTTCGCCGGTCTTCCCCGTGCGCACCTGCTTGCCGTTGATGACCAGGGGAATGTCGATCCGCTCCGCCGGCAGACTCTGGAGGGTCGCCTTGAGCTGCGCACGTTCGGCCGAGCCGGGGGCGTAGTTGAGGACCGGCTCATTCTTCGGGGTGGGTACGCGGACGTTTCCGTGGATCATCGCTGGCACCTGTTCGCCGGCGAAGGTCCGCCGGAAGGTTGCGCAACATATAAGGCCGGGCGGTTCGATCAACCCCGGTTCTGCCCGGGCAACGTCGGCCGTTCGTTGACGGGCTGTCCGCTATCTCCTATCCCGGGGAACGATGCGACGACTGCGCCCTGCTGCTGGCTCCGAGAAGACTGTTCCTTTCGACTTCGAAGGCCGGGAGCTGGAAGGAAGGGAAGGAGAGCCGCTGGCCAGCGCGCTGCTGGCGGCGGGGGAGCGGGTGTTCTCGCGCTCGGTGAAATACCACCGACCCCGGGGGCCCTACTGCTTCGCGGCGGCCTGCTCGAGCTGCCTGATGCGGGTGGACGGGGTGCCCAACGTCTATACCTGCCAGATCGCCCTGCGAGAGGGGATGAAGGTCGCCCGACAGAACGCGTTCCCTTCGGCGAGCTTTGACGTCTTCGCCGCGACCGACTGGATCTTCGCCAAGGGACTGGATCACCACTCGCTCTTCGCCGGTGTACCCGTGGCCGATCAGGTGATGGCCAAGGTGGCCCGGCAGCTGGCGGGGTTGGGCGTGCTTCCCGACAAGGCGGTGGCCCCGCTGGCGCCAGCACAGAACCTGGAGCTGGACGTCGCCATCGTCGGAGGAGGCATCTCGGGGGAAGCAGCCGCCGGAGTGCTCTCGGGGACGGGATGCCGCTGGGGGTTGTTCGAGAAAGAAGCGGCGCTGGGAGGAAGGGCAAGGTTGCAACGAGACGCGCCCTTCGGTGAGGCAGGGAGCGGCCCGGAGGTCAGAACCCGGACCGCTGCGATCGGAATCTATGGAGACGCGGGGGGACGCTTTCTCGCGATGGTGCAGAGGACCCACGAGGTTCCGCAGCTGTTGAAGGTGTACGCGCGGAAGTTCTTGCTGGCGATGGGGAGCCATCCGCATCTGCCCACGTTCGAGAACAATGACCTTCCCGGCATCTACGCTGCCGAGGCGATGCAAAAGCTGCTGCTCCGCGACGGACTGATGCCGGGCGAGCGAATCTGCCTGGTGGGAAGTGGGCCCGAGCTGAACACGCTCGCCGCGGAACTGACCCAGCGCGGGGCGGAGGTGGTCGCCGTGGTGGACCGCGAGGGGCGGAGTGGAACACTCGAGGGAGTCCCCGTCCGCGCCCATGGCATTGCGCATGTCACCGGCCTGACCGTGAGGGCACGATCGGGTGAAGAGCGGCACTTTCGCTGCGACACGATCGGGTTGTGCGGGGTGCAGGTCCCCTCCTTCGAGCTGGGGCGCCAGGGCGGGGCCGAGGTGGTGTTTGACGAGCGCAGCAGCAGCTTTGGGGTGGTGGTTGATGGGGACGGGCGAACCGCGAGCCACGACCTCTTCGTGGTCGGGACGATGACCGGGATCTGCGAACCCGAGCGATCACGGGACTCGGGCAAACGAGCAGCGACAGCGATTGTCGCCGACCTCGGGAAGGAGCGAGCGTGAGCAAGGCGCTGGTGTGTTCCTGCGAAGACGTGACCGAAGCCGATGTCGAGGCGGCGATCGCCAAAGGGTTCAAGGACATCGAATCCGTGAAGCGCTACACCGGGTTCGGGACCGGAATTTGCCAGGGCAAGAGCTGCCTCTGCGCAGTCGCGGGACTGCTCGAGAAGAAGGCGAAGTTGAAGGCCGATGCGCTGCTGCCGTTCACGCCGAGGCCTCCGCTCTACCCGACCGAGCTGTCGATCTTCGCATCCGCTCCGGCGGGGGCGCCCCGGATTGAGGGCGAAGGAGCGCCGGAAGAACTTCTCTCGACCCCGACCGCGCTTCGGCCCGAGGGGACGATTCCCGCGCGCGCCAAGGTGGTGATCATCGGCGGCGGGATCATGGGTCTGGCTCTCGCTCACAATCTCACGCTCAGAGGCGAAACCGACGTGGTGGTGCTGGAGCAAAGTTACCTCTGCGCCGGAGCGTCGGGTCGAAACGGCGGCGGGGTGCGAATGCAGTGGGGCACCGCCTCGAACATCGAGCTGGCGAAGCGGTCGATCGAGCTGATGGGTCGCTTTGCCGGGGAGATGGGCATCAACGTCTGGCTACGGCAGGGCGGCTACCTCTTCCTGGCCAAGAGCGAG
>JAYUUC010000629.1:0-9493 GCA_043755105.1 Myxococcales bacterium | reverse complement strand
TATCGCGGGGTGCTCGCCACCCTCGAAGCGCTCAAGGCCCGGCAACTGATCGTGGTCGGACTCACCGATGCGCCGCGCAACCCCGCCGAGTCCCGCGCCAAGCGGCTGGGCTTCGACCGCTACATGAGCGCGCTCTACACTCTGCCCGGCTTTCATTTTCCCGCCACCGCCGAGGGCGAGAAGCTGATCGCGCCCGCCATTGCCGATCGCGATCAACGCGGCGACTACAAGGCAGCCTGTCCCGTGATCGAGCTGCCCCGCGAATTCGAGAAGCCCAATCCCCAAGGGCTGCTCCAGATTTGCGCCGCCCACGGAGTCACCCCCGCAGAAACCCTGGTCGTCGGCGACAGCGTCCGCAAGGACGTCGGGGTGGCGAAGCAAGTGGGCGCGGTGGACTGCTGGGCCGAGTACGGCACCTACGTGTCGACCGAGTACCGGGAACGGCTGGACATCATCTCTTCCAACGCGGTCACTCGCCGCCACGCCGCCTCGCTTTTCGAGGGCGAGCAACAGAAGGCCGAGTCACACCCCAGCCACGCGCTGTCCAACTTCGCTCAGGTGCTTCAGGTGATCGACTCGATCGGCTGAAGCCCTACTTGTTGCTGAGCACCGTCTGTCCGTTGGCCGGCATCTGGTCGGCCGGAGCGGCAGCGCCCCGCACCGGTTCAAGTGCCGCAGCAGGTCGGGCGGCGAGAGCGTCGCGACCGAACGGGCTGGCCCCGCCGGTCGGAGCCGTCCCGCCACCGCTGCCCTGCTTGCCGTCGCCGACAGTGGTCGGGGTTCGATCCATCGAAGCGATGTAGGGGCGCGACTCGCTGCAGTCTCCGGCGAAGATCAACGTCCCGGTCTGAGGGTCACCGTAGCGGGCCACGGTGGCGTGGACCGACGGATTGTTCCACCCGTCGGTCTGCGTCTGCGCCACCTTGAAGTGAAGGTGAGAACCGCAAGCCCAGCCCGTCTTCCCGGAGAAGCCGATCAGCTCGCCCGCCTTGACCACGTCGCCCGCCTTGACCATCACTTTTTGAAAATGAAGGTACTGCGTCTCCAGGCCTCCGGCGTGGGCGAGGACCACATAGTTGGCGTCCTTGGCGAACTCGATGCCGCAGCCGCCCGCGGTCGAGTCCCCTCGGGCCATTCTCACCACCCCGTCCAGGGCGGCGACGATCGGCTCGCCCTCAGGCATCCGGAAATCCCAGGCGTAGGTGTCGTTGTTGAGATGGCTGCCGGTCTCGTGCGCCTGCGAAACCGTGAACGAGCGGCCGCATGCGAAGGGCACTTGAACTTCGGGCGTCGCCGAGGCGAGCTCGGGAGTTGCTCCGAGAGAAAGCCGGCTCAGCGAGAGGAGGAGGCTCAGTACGGTGGGCGACAAAGTTGCCTCTCAACGGTAGACAGTTGGGGGGTAATTCCCGGACAAAATTGTCTCTCACGCGACAGGTAGGAGGCCAGGCCGCCTACCAGCGCCGGTGTGCGCAAACAGGCGCTGCTCGGCGGTCAGGCAGGAAGGCAAGCGAGCAGCCCTTGACGTTCCGCGCGCGCGGGATTTATCTGCGCGCCATGCGTCGGGCCTCGTTCTTCCTCCTGTTTTTCCTCTGCGCGGCGGTGCTGTTCCCGCACGCGCACCTGGGCGAACGGGGCGCTGAACAGCTCTGCGCCGCATGTCAGCTTGAACGGACACCGAGCGAGCTGCCGAGCGCTCCGACGCTGGCACCTCCCACGGCCACGCTCCTCTGGAACCTGGAGTTTCTGGAGCGGGCAGCTCCGTGGGTGAAGGTCGATCGTCGGCGCGCGCCCAAGCAGGACCCCCCTGAAGACGGCGGGTCTGGGTCGTTGCGCGGTTTTTTTCTGCACGGTTGAGCCGTCGGTTGGGCGGCGCTGCCGCCTTTCCCTCGGGTCTCTTCCATGAATGACGTTTGCTTCTCTGCCTGGGCACCTGCCCAGGCGTTTCGCTCTGCTCTGCTACTCGCCTGCGCCGGCTTCCCCCTGGTCTCCCACGCGGACACCGCCGATGCCGGCAGCTCCGACAGCGGCACAAGCATGAGCGCCCAGGATCTCTCCGATATCGAGAAGGCCCTCGCCGCCGACCAGAAGGTGAAAACCCCTGGAATGGGTGCTGCCGCTCAGGAAGCTCCCCGCGTCGCACCTTCCGGAGGTGTATCGCTTCAGTCGCTCAATCCCGACCTGTCGTTCATCTTCGACGTGGCCCTCGCCGGGTTCTCCACCGACACCCCGCTGCAGGCCGGCGGTCACGACCCCCGGCGCAATGGGTTCAAGCTCCAGCAGCTAGAGCTCGCCATCGGCTCGTCGGTTGATCCCTTCTTCCGCTTCGACTCCAACATCGTCTTCAGCGCGGATGGCGTGGAAATCGAGGAGGCTTACGCCACAAGCCTGGGGCTGCCGTTCGGTCTCCAGGTGCGCGTGGGAAAGTTCCTCACCCGCTTCGGAAGGATCAACAACACCCACCCCCATGCGTGGGCGTTCGTCGACCAGCCGTTTACCTTCAGCCGCAACTTCGGCGGGGAGAACAACCGCGGGCTTGGGGGGGAGGCCTCGTATCTCGTTCCGCTGCCCTGGTACGTCGAGCTGGTGGGGTCGGTCACCGATGCCACCGAAGGCGGGGCGACCCGAAGCTTCCTCGGCGACACCCCCGACGGTCCGCCTGTTATTCACAGCCCTTTCGACCTGCAGCTGACCTTCGCCTTGAAGCAGTTCTTCGAGCTTTCTGACGACCTCTCTCTGGCGTGGGGCTTGTCCGCCGCCACCGCTCCCAATCCCACCGCCGTCGGCAACCGCAGCGACATCTACGGCACCGACCTCTACCTCAAATATCGACCCCTCTCGAACGCCAGCTTCACCATCGTCTCGCTCCAAGCCGAGGTCCTCTATCGTCGTCGTCAGGTGCCCGAGGACCTGCTCTCGGACGTGGGCGGCTACGCCTACCTGTTTTGGCGGTTTCAGCCCCGCTGGGCGGCGGGGGCCCGCTACGAATACGGCAGCGTGGCAAGGGGACGCACTGGAATCGCCGACGATTACCTCGACCCGTTCTGGACCGCAGATCGCCACCGGGTGAGCGCCAATCTCACCTTCTGGCCGACCGAGTTTTCCCGCATCCGACTCCAGGGGTCACGCGATGCGCTCGGCTGGCAGGCCCAGCCCAACTGGGCGGTTTTCCTCACTGCCGAGTTCTCGGTGGGCGCCCACGGTGCCCATGCTTTCTAGCCCTTTCAAATTTCGGCGGCCTCTTGGCTGTCACTCCCCCAGGAACCTCAAGGAGCTCTCGATGAACAGACGATTGCTGGCGCTGTGTGCCGTGTTTGCCCTCGGCTCGGTGGCCGAGGCCAAGGTCCAGGTGGTGGCCACCACGTCGGACCTCGGAGTGATTGCCCGTGAAATCGGCGCCGAAGACGCCGACGTTCGGATCCTCGCCAGGCCCACCGAGGATCCCCACTTCGTCGACGCCAAGCCGAGCCTGGTGGTGCTGCTCGCCAGGGCCGACCTGGTCCTGCTCACCGGGATGGACATGGAGATCGGCTGGCTGCCGGTGCTGCTGACCTCCTCCCGCAATTCGCATCTGCAAAAGGGCGAGCCCGGCTACCTCGACTGCTCGACCCTGATCACCCCGCGCGAAGTGCCCACTCAGAAGCTCGACCGTTCGATGGGCGACATTCACCCGGGCGGCAACCCCCACTACAGCAAGGACCCGCGCAACGGCATCGCGCTGGCGCAGGGAATCACCGCCCGGCTGGCCGAACTCGATCCGGCCCACGCCGACGCCTTCAAGGGCCGAGAAAAGAAGTTCGAAGCCGACCTGCAAGCGCGCATCGCCCAGTGGGAGAAGCAGTTGGCGCCGCTCAAGGGCAAGCCGGTCGTCACCTACCACAAGAGCTGGTTCTACTTCACCGACTGGGCCGGGCTGGAAGAGGTGGCCTTCGTCGAGCCGAAGCCGGGCCTGCCCCCCTCCACCGGGCACGTGGCCAAGGTGCTGCAGATCATCCAGGCCCGCAAAGTTCCGCTGATCATTCAGGAGGACTGGTACTCGCCCGCCACCAGCGAGCTGCTCGCCAGCCATGGTCCCAGCCGCCTGGTGCGCATCCCTGGGATGCCCGGTGAAAAGCAGCGCTATGCGGACTACATCGGCGCCCTGGTCGACGCGATCGCCCCGCGGCCCTGAACCTCGCCAGGCGTCCCCGAGTTGCTACAGTCCGACCACCTTCCCGGACGAGGAGTACGCGTGGACGCCGCGACGATGAACAAGCTGCTGGCCGTTGGGGTTCAAAGCGGAGCCTCGGACATTCACTTCCGACCCGGTGACCCGCCGACCTACCGGGTCAACGGCGCGCTGCGGGCGCTCAAGTCCGACCGGCTCGACCCGTCGCACACCCGGCAGGTGGCGCTGAACCTCATCTCCGACCCCGAGGTGCAGAAGCGAATCGACACCCTCCAGGAGTTCGACACCTCGTACGCGGTCACCGGGGTGTCTCGGTTCCGGGTCAACATCTACCGTCAGCGCGGCTCACTGTCGGCGATTCTCCGCATCATCTCCGCCAAGGTTCCCAGCCTCGACGAGATGAAGTTGCCCGAAGTACTGAAGACCATCTCCGGCTCCGAGCGCGGGCTGGTGCTGGTCACCGGAGCGACGGGCTCGGGCAAGTCGACCACCCTCGCTGCGATGATCGACCACATCAATCGCACCGAGAACCTTCACATCCTCACCATCGAAGATCCGATCGAGTACCTGCACCGGAACATCAAGTCGTCGATTTCCCAGCGCGAGATCGGCTCCGACACGGTGAGCTTCAACATCGCCCTCCGGGCCGCGCTTCGGCAGGACCCGGACGTGATCCTCGTGGGCGAGATGCGCGACACCGAAACCATCGACATCGCACTCAAGGCGTCCGAGACCGGGCACCTGGTCTTCTCCACTGTGCACACCACCGACGCTGCGAAGACCATCGGCCGGTTGATCTCAGTCTTCCCCGCCGAGGAGCAGAGCATGGTTCGGATGCGCCTGGCCGACGCGCTTCGAGCCACGGTGTCCCAGCGGCTGCTTCCCACCGCGGACAACAAGGGCCGGACCGTGGCGCTCGAAATCATGATCAGCACCAAGACGGTGCAGGAGTACATCCGCGACCCGAATCGAACCGAAGGGCTCAAGGATGTGATCGAGAAGGGCCGCGACACCTACGGGATGCAGTCCTTCGACCAGCACCTCACCGACCTCTACAAACGGCAGCTGATTACCCTTGAAACCGCCCAGTCGGCCGCGAGCAACCCGGCAGACTTCGAGCGCGCGCTCAACTTCGATTAGCAGGGACTCATTTCCCGGCAAGGCGGGCGATCGCTTCCGACAACACCGGCGCGAGGCCAACCCTTTCCACACCGGCCAGGGCCCCCACTTCACCGGGGACGCTGTCGCTGACCAGAATACGTCGAGGCGCCATCCGGGCCAGTCGTTCCAGGGCCGGCCCTACCAGCAGCGCGTGGGTGGCGCAGACCACCAGCCCCGGCGCACAGCCCGCACGCAGCACCGCTCCCGCAGCAGCCTCCAGCGTTCCCGCCGTGCTGATCATGTCGTCCACCAGCACCACGGTGCGACCCTGAACCTGGCCGATCACCTCTCCCGCTGAAACCTCGGTGGCGCTGAGCCGGTGCT
Source organism: Myxococcales bacterium (assembly GCA_043755105.1). GTDB lineage: Bacteria > Myxococcota > Myxococcia > Myxococcales > Myxococcaceae > JAYUUC01. The sequence goes on along the minus strand of JAYUUC010000629.1, from coordinate 3,843 downwards.
TGTGCACCACCGCGACAGGAAGGTCGAGCAGGGCGCCGTAACGTTCTGCCAGCTTCACCGCCCCCAGGTCGGGGGACACCACCACTGCGTCCTCGGGCAGCCCTTGCTGCAGGTGCGAGGCGAGCAATTCGACGGCGCTGAGCTGCTCCACCGGCATCCGGAAGAATCCTTCCACCGCTCGGCTGTGAAGGTCGACGGTGATCAACCGATCGAGGCGCCCGGAACCAAGCATGTCCGCAATCACCCTCGCGCCGACGGGCTCTCGGGCGGACTCGCGGCGGTCCTGCCTCGCGTAGCCCAGGTAGGGCATCACTCCAGTCACCCGCCTTGCCCCCGCCCGGGCACAGGCGTCGGCGAGCAGCAGCAGCTCGATCAGATGGTCCCCCATCGGTGCCTGCGTGGGCTGAATCAGGAAGACGTCACGCTCGCGGACCTCGCACTGCAGGGTGACTCCCCGCTCTCCATCGGGGAACACCTCGGAGCGCACTTTCCCCAGCGGCACCCCCAGCTGCGCGCAGATGCGCTCGGCGAGCCCAGGGTTGGCGGTTCCGGTCAATACGCAGAGGTCCTTGATCATTTCTCCAGGCTTCCTCGAACCGGCTGCCGGCGGCAAGCCCTACCGTGCGCACAAAGTGCTGGGAACCTTTCAATCGAAGGACCTTCGGGGGTGCCGCTTCGCGACCGCAGTGCATAAATCGGCGCGGTGCAGGCCGAAGCAGACCCGACATCGACGCGTACCGTGCGCCTATCGATCCTGGAGCCCCAGGAGCTTCTCCTCGACTGCCTTGCCCGGCTGTTGCAGTCGGCCGGAATGACCGTGCTCTCGCAGCACCTTGACTCGCCCGGCTTTCTCGCCTCGCTCGATCCCGAAGCTTGCGACGTCGCCCTGATCAGCGCGGACCTCGGCGACGCCGACGGACTCACCATTCTGGAAGAAGCGCACCAGCTTCAGCCGGCGATCCGGCTGCTGGTGCTTTCAGCAACCCTCGACCCCGACTTGATGGAGCGGGCGTTTCGCGCAGGAGCCGCGGGTTACGTGGACAAGTCACGGGCGCGTTTCGAAGCGGTGATTGACGCCGTCAACGCCGTCGCTCAGGGCAACAACATCTTTCCCGTCGAGGCGGTCGAGTCCCTGCTCCGCGCCCCCTCGAGAAGAAACGCGGCGTCCGAACAGCTGAGCACCCTGTCCGAACGGGAGCGGGAAATTCTCGCTTACCTCTCTGTGGGGGCAGACAACGTGGAGATCGCGACGACCCTGAAGATCTCCGAGCGGACCGTGAAGGCCCACGTCTCCAGCCTCTACCGGAAGCTGGGCAGAGACAATCGGACCCAGCTGGCCCTGCTGGCGCGGCAATCGGGAATCCGCCCGCCTGCGGAACGGCTGAGGGGGTCGGGTCAAGAATCGTTGAAACGTTAAGGTGACAATCCGAGCAACCAGGGTCGCTGATGCTCTGGAGCACCGGCTCAGAGTGAGTCGACGACAGGCCTCGAACCGATGCCGCTGCTAAGCCCGGGCCACTTTGCCACTCGGTGAAATAGTTGAGGTTGGCGCCACTCGCTTCGCGCTCTGCTTCGCCAGCCGAGCCACCAGCGCCATGGCGAATGCGAGCACCACTTTACGACCGAGTTCGGTGGGGAGGTGTCGATTCTTAGCGCGGGTGGCAATTCGCTCCGGGTTTTCCCAGGCCCGAATCACCGCTCTCATCCGTTCTTGAAACAGCACCGAGCGTCGATTGCGGCTTCGCACCCGGGCCACCACGACCCCGATTCCCAGCGCCACCACCGCTGCGCCTGCGGCGGACGCGATCAGCCCCATGTGCTTCTGCAGCTGGTAGGGAACGTCGGTGGCGACTTGCCTTCGCCGCTCCAGCTCTCGCAGCGTCAACACCAGCTCACTTCGTACCCGGTCCGCCATCTGGTCCGTCTGATCGATCGCCCTCACGTGAGCTGCTCCCGCGTGACCTGCAGGTCCCGCCGCAAACGCTCTTGCGTCCGGGGTAACGGCTTCTTCGGCAGACGCTTCGCGCCGAGCACCCCGCAGATGCCGGCCGTGACCCCCAACACCACGCCAACCAGTAGGAGTGAGGCCGATGCCGGCAGAGGCAAGGCCATCGCCCCCGCGGCGAAGAGCAAGGTCAATCCGCTCAGGCCCAAGACCGACGCCATGCCGAGGAGAATTCCAGAAATCTTGGCGGCGGCCAGCTCTTCTCGCAGCTCCTGTCGGGCGTGAAGAATCTCGGCCTTCGCCAGAAGCTTGGTTTCTTCCAAAGCATGCCGGACCAGGTCTGCGGTCGACATCTCCCGCAGCTTGTCAGTGTCTGTCTTGATCAGGGTCTCCAAGCAGCCTCCCGGTTCCTATCGCCTTAAACGTTGGGCGCAGACGCCGGACTGCAACCCCCTCCCCTCCGATTGCAGGAGATTCGGGGGCGCGAACCGTCACCCATCAGACTTCAGACTTCAGACTTCAGACTTCAGTCGAAGCCCTCACCCCGAGCTGAAGCGCGAGCAGCGCCAGCTGGGTGCGGTTCTCCGACCCCAGCTTCCGGTACAAGCTGGACACGTGGGCCTTCACCGTGCGCTCCGAGATGCCCAGCAAGGTGGCGATCTTCAGATTGTCGGCGCCCGCAGCGACGTAGGTGAGCACCTCTCTCTCTCGCAGCGAGAGCGACTGAAGCAATGGGTTGATGGGCGGCTGAGGGGCTGCCCGGAGCGGCGACTCGAGCAGGTGCACCGGAAACAGCCGCTCTCCTCGCGCTACAGCCCTCACCGCTCCCACCAGGCTGTCCCGCTCCGCCGACAGCTTGTCGAGATAACCCGACGCCCCTTCACGGTAGCAACGGTCCACCATCGACGGCTCGACGCACCCCGAGAACACCAGCACTCCCACCTCGGGGTAGCGGTGATGAATCTCCTTCACCACCGCGACACCATCCTGCTGGGGCGCGCCTCCCCTGTCCTGAAGGACGAGGTCGATGATCGCCACCGCCGGGTTGTCTTCTCCCACGTGGGAAAGGAACGCGGCGGGGTCGGCGTACTGGCCCACCACGCTGAACCCTGCGTCCTGGAGAATCTCGCTCAAACTCTGACGCATCAACGATTGGTCTTCGAGAATCGATACCCTGGTGGCTGCGTTGGCTTCCATCGTCTTTCGACCTGCAGCGCGCCCCCGGGGTAGGCGTCGCCGAGAAGAGGAATCGAGTTGCAGCGCGGGTGCGCTGTTCGTCTCCGGGAGCGCGGAAAGTGCCCGGTTCGCCAGTCACACACTACTGACCCGACGGTCGCACGCGATGTTGGCCCCTCATCGTCGGGTGGGCCCAGGTACCGCCCTGTAGGACAATAGACCCCAATGTATCAACAAGCGTACATGCTGAAACATCGGGAATTCTGGGGATTCTTTCTTGGGGCGCCGGAAAACCGGACGAATCCGTGAGGACTGAATGGTCTATGCAATGGAGTGTCTCGCCCCGGGGGGGGAACGAGGCCGCGACGAAGCCGGGGTTTTCGGCCTGATGTCCAAGTCACTGGCCGGGAGCGATTCACTTCAACGGGAAAAGCTACTGAGTGAATTCGAGCGCTCGGTGGCGGCCCTCTGGGCTCGGGCCCACTTCAGCCTCGCCGATGCCACGCTGCGGGCAGTGTTCGAGCGAGTGATTGAAGATGCGGCGAGGATTCACGCCGCGGTTCGAGGAGCGGAGGTGATCTCTGGGGGCGTGCGGCTGCCCCGAGAACGCCTGGGGCGGCTCGGCTTTTCCGCCGCCGGGCTTCGGCTTTCCTTTCAAAGCGTGCTCGCTGAACTGGTCGGCGTCCTCGGAATGCTCACTGGACAGATTCTCACCGCTCCCC
>JAYUUC010000628.1:0-3250 GCA_043755105.1 Myxococcales bacterium | reverse complement strand
GAGCGTGCCCAATTCCATAGACCGCGAGCGCCAGCGAACCGGTGGCTACCCCTAAAGAGGAAGCAAAGAGCGGAATCGCATGGGCCCGTGTCCTCGAGTCAGACATGCCCACTGCCAGCAGCAGCAGCGAGAGGAAGGTGTCCACCGCGGCGAAAGACACGGCGGTGATGGTCAAGCCCCGGCCCGCCGTCCCTGTGTTCGAGAGGGAAGAGAGAATGGCGACGTCGCAAATCAATGCGGCCACGGTGGGAGGCCCGATGACATAGGCAGCCACCGCGTCGATTGCGTCGTTGGTCTGGGCGCGCGCAGGAGCCGCGACGCCGAAGACCCACATCAGGGTGAGCAGCCCGGCGAGGCGGAAGCAATTCCGGAATCGATTCAAGGTGCGGTCCTCGTCTCGACCCTCGTCCAGTGGCCCTCCTGGGAGGTGGAGACCACCCCGGCATCCCCCATTTTCGGTCCGCCAGCAAGCGCGGCCACCAGGCCGAGCAGCGGTCGCAGCGAGCTTCCCGCCAACCCGCGGACCGGGTCCCACCCGGACTTCCAGGATCGAAGCAGGGGTCTGCCTCTGGGAGCGGTGCCGGCGAGCAGCAGCAGCACGATGCCTTCGCGGGTCTCAAATCTCACCAAATCCCTCCCGGGTAGGGAGGCGAGCTCTACGCCTCCGCAAAGACAGGAGTCGCAGCGGCCCTCCGCGACGGCGCTGGCGGCGCTGGCCACCGCGGCCAGCCCGCTGGTCGCGCCTGCACTTGTGGTCCACACCGGTCCCCACGAGCCGAGCGCGAGGGACACTTCTGCCGGTGCCGCGGAAGTGAGGGTGTAGACAAAGCCAGAAGGTGAGCCAAAGGCTGCACCCCGCGCAGCGAGGCCTTCGAGGAACCCGACGTCCTCTGCAGCGCAACCGCTCTGACTGCCGAGGGCGATTCCGAGTCGGCTGCGGTCCAGGGTCCATTGCGGATCCAAGGGGGAGTCTGCGGAAGGGCGCTCACACGCGGCGATCAACTCGCTGGCGAGCTGGACCAAAGACGCCACCGCTGCCGGAGGTTTTCGGCCGCGAGGGTGGACCGATTTCAGCGCCGGCGCTTCCGGCCACGGCCCCAGTCCGGGCGGGCTCAAAGAAGAAGGAGAAGGCGCGGCGTTGAGCGTTGCGCCTGCGCCGGTCCAGGTGGCGAAGCCCCGAACGTAGACGGGGCGCTTCATGGCGAAACTCCGCGCTGACTCATCCTCACCGGGGCGTCGGGGCCGCCGAAGTGCGGCACAGGGTCGGGTCGCGTCACTTCCCTCCTCCGCTTCGCCGCACCAGCACCGCGGCGTTGAGACCGCCGAAGCCCGCGGTGGCCACCAGGGCGTGTGCGTGGCCATGGCGTCGGGGCTTCCCCTGGACCGCATCGACGTCCAGCGTTGGATCCTGCTGCCGCAGCCCGGTCACCGGAGGCAGCCAGCCTGAATTCAGTGCGAGCAACGCCGCGAGCACATCGAGTGCGCCTGCGGCTCCGAGCGTGTGACCGATCGAACCCTTCGCCGCGCAGAGGGGGACAGTGCGCTCCTGGAAGAGCGCGCGGCAATGGGCGGCCTCCATCCGGTCGTTCTGCGCGGTGGCCGTTCCGTGGGCCTGATAGTGGCCGACCTTCTGCGCGACAAGGTTCGCCCGACGAAGGGCTTCGCGGCTGGCGCGAAGAAGCCCCAGTCCCGCCGGGTCTGGCGCGGTCTGGTCATGGGAATCGACGCTCGCCCCGCACCCATCGACCCAACCCAGGGCCCGTCGAGCGACGTCGGGCACACCGCGCGCCCGCTCGAGGACCAGCACCGCGGCGCCTTCCCCCAGGGAGAGCCCGGTGCGCGCGGCGTCGAAGGGTCTGGCGGGCTGAGCCGAGAGCGCCTTGAGCGCGTGAAACCCGGCGTAGACGAACGGATGCAGCGCTTCCACCCCGCCCACCACCACCTCGTCGCAGCTGCCGTCCTCGAGCAGGCAGAGCGCCTCGGCAAAGGCCAGGGTGCTGGAGGCGCAGGCGGCGCCGATCGTCCGCACCGGTCCTCGTGCTCCCACCGCGCGCGCGAGCAACGCCGCCGGGTGCCCCACGGGATCCAGCGGCGCTGGCTCGCCCCGCTTCCAGGCGTCGAGGCTGAGCTCGAAGGCGCCCTTGGTGGTGCCCACCACGATTCCCCTTCGCACGCTTTCGGCGCACGAGCGGCCCACAAACGCCTCTGCCGCGGCCGCCAGCAACAGACGCGAGGCGCGATCGACCGGCGGTGCCCAGGAGGAGGGCAGTGCGGCGAGGAGCCGCTCGTCTGCCGGTGCCTCGGCGCCGAGCTGGCTGCAGAAGGGCTCGGTGGAGAAGCGGGTGATCGGCGCGATGGCCGAGCGCCCTTCGAGAAGCGCATCGAAGTAGGCCCTGGCCCCGAAGCCATGGCCGGTGACCGCGCCGATTGCGGTGATCGCCGCCCCGCTCATGTTGGAACGGCCACCCTGGCCGGGGTCCGCATGGTCTCGAGCTCGAGGCGAATCAGCTCCCGGGCGCGAGCGGCCGCAGGTCCTGGCTCACCGCTGGCATCGATCGGCTCCAGTACCCGAACCTCGACCTTGCCTCGAAAGTTGTACCGGAATGCGCCCTTGGGAAGGACGTCGCCGGTACCGAGAATGGCCACGGGCAGCACCGGCACCCCCGCGCGGCGCGCGAGCTGGAAGGGCCCGCGGCGAAAGCGAAGCAGCTGGCCGTCGCGAGAACGGGTTCCCTCGGGGAACACCAGCACATGACAACCCAACGCCAGCCAGTGGGCAGCGTGGGACAGCATCCGATCGGATTCTCCGCTCGCTCCCGAACCTGTGGGAATGAAGCCGGACAGGCGGAGCTGCTGACCGAGCACCGGCACGCGGAAGAACCGGTCCTTGACCACGAACTTGAACTGCGCCCACGCGGCGACCAGCACGACGATGTCCGCCACCGACTGGTGGTTGGCGCAGACCACGAAGGGCCCCTTCTGCAGCCGCTCGAGGCCGCTGAACTGCACCTCGATGCGGGGGAGCATCAGCAGAATGCCCCGGCCCCAGAGATGACCGATGAACCCCTGCGCCCGCCGCCGGGGATCGACGAGCGGATTGGCGACGAGGAAGGCCACGATTCCGAGAAGGAAGAGCACCGTGCCCCACACCGCCACCCAGATCCACAGCAACACCGAGCCGAGCGTCTGCACTTGCCGATTGTTTCCTTCTGACCTCGCGCCCGTCAACCTGAGTCTGGAGCAGCCGGGC
>JAYUUC010000627.1:0-3251 GCA_043755105.1 Myxococcales bacterium | reverse complement strand
CTTGATTCCCACCACCATCGGCGGCCTTCTCTCGGCGATCGGTATCGCCGGCATGGACCGTCTGCTACGCAAGAATGTGCTCGCGATGAGCGGCCGCGCGGTGGAGGCGGCAGGAGATGTCGATACCCTGCTGCTCGACAAGACCGGCACCATCACGCTCGGCAATCGAATGGCGACCGAGCTGCTGCCGCTTCCCGGCATCGAGAGCGGCCTGCTCGCCGAAGCCGCTCAGCTTTCCAGTCTCGCCGACGAAACTCCCGAAGGCCGATCGATCGTGACGCTGGTGAAAGATCACTACCATCTCCGCCCTCGTGAGCTGGCGGCCCATGCGGCTCGCTTCATCGCCTTCACCGCGCAAACCCGCATGAGTGGAGTGGAGTGGGAAGGCCGTAGCATTCGCAAAGGGGCGGTCGAGGCGGTGATTGCCCACGTCATCGCCCAGGGGGGTGTGGTGCCCGCCGAAGCCACCGTGCTCGCGGCTCGAATTTCAGACCTCGGCGGAACCCCGCTGGCGGTGGCGGAGGGCACCCGGGTGCTTGGCATCATTCACCTCAAGGACGTCGTCAAGGGCGGCATTCGCGAGCGTTTCGATCGCTTCCGAGCGATGGGCATCCGTACCGTGATGGTCACCGGAGACAACCCGCGAACCGCGGCGGCGATCGCCCGTGAAGCCGGCGTCGACGACTTCCTCGCAGAGGCGACTCCGGAAGCGAAGCTGGCCTTGATTCGCACCGAGCAGGCAAAGGGGAAGCTGGTGGCGATGACCGGGGACGGCACCAATGATGCCCCGGCCCTCGCTCAGGCCGACGTCGGGGTGGCGATGAACACCGGCACCCAGGCGGCGAAGGAAGCGGGCAACATGATCGACCTCGATTCCAATCCCACCAAGCTGCTCGAGGTGGTCGAGGTCGGAAAGCAGTTGCTGATGACCCGGGGAACGCTGACCACCTTCTCGATCGCCAACGATGTGGCCAAGTACTTCGCCATCCTTCCCGCGCTGTTCATGGGGGTGTTTCCTGAGCTGGGAGCGCTCAACCTGATGCGGCTGTCGTCTCCCTTCAGCGCGATCCTCGCCGCGGTGATCTTCAATGCGTTGATCATCGTGGTGTTGATTCCGCTCGCGCTTCGGGGAGTGCGATATCGGCCGCTCGGTGCTGCTGCGCTGCTTCGCCGCAGCCTCCTCGTCTACGGCGCCGGAGGACTGATCGCACCCTTCCTCGGAATCAAGCTGCTCGACCTCGGCCTCACCGCACTCGGACTTTCATGAAAAAGGTGACGCGATGATGTCTTCACTCCTGATTGCCATTCGTGCCGCGGCAGTGACTCTCTTGCTCACCGCCGGAATCTACCCGCTGGTCGTCACGGGCTTGGCCCGCGTCCTTTTCCCCGATGCCGCCCGCGGCTCGCCCGCTGTCACCGATGAGGGCCGAGTGGTTGGCAGCGTCTGGATTGGCCAACCGTTCCTCACGCCAGGCTACTTTCAGCCCAGGCCCTCTGCCGCCGGCAGCGGTTACGACGGCCTCCACTCGGGAGGCAGCAACCTGGGACCGACCTCCATGAAGCTGCGCGTTCGGGCACTCGCCGAGCAGGAACGGTTGCTTCGGAGCAACCCCGACGCACCGGGCCCGGTGCCGGCGGAACTGGTCACCACCTCTGCGTCCGGGCTCGATCCTCATCTGTCTCCCCTGGCAGCGCACTGGCAGGTGGCCCGGGTGGCAGGGGCCCGTCACCTCAGCCGCGAGCGGGTCGAGGCGCTGGTGGATTCCAGTGTCGAAACCGCCACCTTCGGCTTTCTCGGCGACCCTCGGGTGAACGTGCTCCTCCTCAACCTTGCCCTGGACCGGCAGTTTGGCCGCAACGCCGGGAGCGACCGATGACCCAAACCCGGACCTGGCCCTGGCCCTGGCCCTGGTTGTTGCTGGGCATTGGCGCGCTGTACCAGAGCAACCTTCAGAATTTTGTCCGCACCTGTGAGGAAGCGGCGCCCAGTCTCGATCTCGAAATCTTGTGCCGGGACGAGGTCGAAGTCCTCCGCCGCTTTCCGGAATGCGGGGCAGACTGTCGCCACCGCACTGCCCGGTTCGTCCGGTCGGGGCCAACCCGATAGGAGGCCGTGGGTGACCCAGGAGTCTACCAGCAGCTCACGTTCGCCCCCGCTGCGCCCGGGCCCGGAAGATTTTCTCGAGCTGGTCGAGCGCGGAAAGCGCGGCAGGCTCAAGCTCTATCTGGGCTTCGCCGCCGGAGTGGGAAAGACCTACCGGATGCTGGAAGAGTGCCACGCCCTCAGCGCGCGGGGGGTGGACGTCGCGGTGGCCTTTGTCGAAACCCATCAACGCGCCGAGACCGAGGCGCTGCTCCAGGGCCTGAAGGTGATTCCCCGGCGCCGCTTCGAGTACCGGGGAGTCGAGGTGGGGGAGCTGGATCTGGACGCAGTGCTCGAGCTCAAGCCGCAGGTGGTGGTCGTCGACGAACTCGCCCACACCAATGTGCCACTGTGTCGCAATCGTAGGCGCCACCAGGACGTGCAGCAGCTGCTCGATGCGGGCATCAACGTGATCGGCGCCTTCAACGTTCAACACCTGGAGTCGCTCAACGACGTCATCCGGCGGACCACCGGCGTGACAGTGCGCGAGACCGTTCCCGATACGTTTCTCAAGGGGGCCGACCAGGTGGTGAATCTGGACCTGGCGGTCGAAGATCTCCACGAGCGTCTTCGCGCCGGAAAAATCTACCCGCCCGAGAAGATCGACCGGGCACTGGAGGCCTTCTTCAAACAGGAGAACCTCTCCACCCTTCGCGAGCTCGCGCTGCGCGAGGTCGCCGAGAGCCTGGACCGGGCCAACACCGGGAGGGCGCCGCGCGAAGAGCCGCGCGGAAGTGCGATCGGAGGAAGGGTGATGGTGGCGCTCTCCAGTTACCCGCCGCGGGCAAAGACGTTGCTCCGGCGCGGTAGCCGGATTGCCGGGCGTCTCAACTCCGATTGGTTCGTGGTCTACGTCGAAACTCCGGACGAGGCTCCCCATCGCATCGACGCCGAGGCCCAGCGACATCTGCTCGCCAATCTGGAGCTGGCCCGGGAACTCGGAGGCGAGGTGGTGAAGTTGAAGTCGCCTGACCCGGTCAAGGGCCTGCTCGACTTCGCGCGATCTCATGGCGTCGGGCTTCTGCTCGTGGGCCGCTCGCACCGGGCGCAGTGGAAGCGCTGGCTGGGGTTGTCGCCGGACCTGCGACTGGTTCGCGACGCCGAGGGG
>JAYUUC010000626.1:0-9518 GCA_043755105.1 Myxococcales bacterium | reverse complement strand
TTCTTCGCCCCGCTCAGTGCTCTCTCGGCCGTTCAGCCGAGGCGACAACTACGCTGACACAGGGGGGTACGGTGAAGGAGAATATCAACTGAATCTTGAGAACGTTCGGCGAAGGTGTGTCAGTGAAGAAGCCTGCGCCGATGCGATTCAGATGATGGTGGAGAGTAACGACGAGTCAGTGGCAAGTGAAAATCCCGATGGTGGCCGAGAAGTGATCAATCCCGGAAGGGTCTTGCTCACACTTGAGACAGACGAGTGGGTAGCGAACGCGGAAAAAACGTTCAACTCATTTCCCGGGAATGGGGCCAAGCGCCACTTGCTCCGCGAGCCCTTCATCGCGGGACTGACCATTGTTTACGTAGTCGACCAGCCCACCAGCTTGCGGATGCTTCTGGGGGCGGACCTGGAGGCTCTACGGCTCACCGAAACACAAGTTGGCGCGCTCGCGCGAAAGAATCTCGCCAAGGCCTTTCCAAGCCTGCCCGCCATGAGTGAGGCGAAAGACTCCGGGGTGTGGACCAACAACAACAAGGATGATGAGAACTACGCGTCGGCGCTCCTGGTTCTGCCAGAGCTTTGGGAGCCCCTTTCGAAAAAGATGGGTACCCCCCTGCTCGTTGCGATTCCGGCCCGCAATCGAATTTTGGCGACTGCGGACGGCGACAGTCGGCACCTGGCGGTATTCGGGAAGGTCGTCGACCAGTTACACCAGCGGGAGGATCATCCGCTGACCACCACTTTGCTTGAATGGACGCCTCAGGGGTTCAAGGTCCACGCAAGTAGAAACTAGAGAAGGGGTGGTCATGCTCCTACCCTCGCCCGAGGCAAGTGGTGGCGCTTCGTTCCTGTATGGCAAAGACTCGTGGCGGTCGGTATGCTCTGCGCTCGAATGGGTAGGCGAACCAAGCAACTCGAGATCCGATTCGAGGCCACCGTCTGCAGGGTCGGTCTCTTGGTCATCTTGCGCTTGCCCGAGGAATCGAGCAGGAGCCTTCCGTCGCGAGGCCAGGTCGCGGTCCAGGGCACTCTCAACGACCACGACTTTAGAACGGTGCTGGAACCCGATGGTTCTGCGGGCCACTGGATGAAGTTGGGAAGACCGCTCCAGGCGGCAACCGGATTGAAGCCAGGTGACACCGCCACGCTCGTGCTCGAGCCCGCGGCTGACTGGCCTGAGCCGCAGGTGCCGAAAGACCTTGGAGCCGCTCTGGCGGCGGCTCCGCAGAAAATCCAGCTTCTCTGGCAACAGATAACGCCGACAGCGAGGTGGGAATGGGTCCGGTGGGTCAACACGACCAAAAATCCAGACACGCGTCAGCGGCGTGTGGAAGTCACGATCTCGAAGATGAACAACGGCAAGCGCCGCCCTTGCTGTTTCGATCTCTCTGCGTGCACGGACCCGGACCTCTCCCGGAACGGCAAGCTCATCGAACCTGCCTGATCAACCGACCCGTCGGCCGGCCTCGGCCTTCTCGCGCACGAACCCTTTCAATGCCATGGCGGACTGACGCAGCTCCTCGAGGGTGAGCTCGAATGGGTAGAACCCGTCTCTGACGATGGTCAATGGTCGTTGCTGGCCCCAAGGGCAGACAGCGAGTGCATGACCCTCCACGACGAGCGGCGGGGGTTCATGACTGCCGGCGAGCAGATCAAACGTTTTTCCATCGAAGGGATTCTCAAAACGATATTTCCGGTTACCCACGTCGATGCCGTTGGCGAGAACCGTTTCCACCCCGAGAACCCGAACCAGCACCTCCGAGCGTCTTGCGCCCAAGCTCTTGACCCCACGCGTCTGGCCCTGGACCTTGAAGGCCATCCAGAAAAGAAAGAATCCAAGCACGGCAAGCAAACCATACATTGCCCAGCCCAGGATTCGGCCCACCGTGAGGACGGAGGTCCACGAGGTTGCAACCCTTGTCGGGTCGCGCGGATCCACCCGAACTTCGATCGGGGTAGCCCCTTCGAGCGAGGTGAACAGACTCGATGCGTGAATCAGTCGTCTGTAGGTAGTCCCGGCGGGCTGCTCGTAGACAAGGGAGAGCTTCAGTTCCTTGAAAACCAGGGCCCGACTGGCGACCTGGCCCTCCATCTTCAAACTGGAAGGAGTCTGCCCCGACTGCCAAACATCCCGTTCCTGGATGAACTGCCCAATCTCATCGGCAGTCGGGATAACCCCTAAGACAGCGAGCATGAGACCTGCGACCATCAGAAAGCCGGTGGTGAGTGTCTGTGTCCTGAAGTATCGCGACGACAGAGGCAGTTGGGTTGGCGGCAGAACGGAATCGCCTTCTTCCCAGACTCGCGGAACTTCAGTCTCGACGGGATCGTTCCCCGCATTGTCGTGAAGGGGAACTGCGACCGATCTTCGCTCAGCGGCAGCCCGCGCGTAATACAAGGTGATGAATAGCCCCAGCAGGGCAAAGATGGGCCCAAGCCAGAGTCCGATTTTGGCGTCGTCAGGCCCGCCATGGGTCCAGAGCGTTATCTGATACGGCGTCGGCCACGATTTCCATTCGTGACCTTCGAACTCGACGCCGACGACGCGACCCGGCCTGGTTGAACTGAGCGTTCCCACCAGTGGCGCGGGGTCGTCAGAACAGGGCAAGGGACCGTCAGCGCTGACGACGATTCGTTCCGAGCCCGACGGCCCTGTCCCCAGGCGGTAGGTGTAGGAACCTGACGCCGGGATTGAGGGCTCGATGTCGCACGGCAGCCGCAAATCGGTAAGCTTGACCCACGCCCCTCTGCCAGGGTCCGCCTTGGCGGTGGCCTCTGCAACACCGACCTCGCGAGGAATCACAGGAAAGGCTCTGAGGTCGAGCAGAGAATCAACAAACAACCAACCGAAGCCGAGAAACAGGCCGGCTCCCGTCAGGATCCCGATCCACGGAAACACGGCACGTCTGCCTACGTGAACTTGGCTCATGGGCGGCCTCCATAGCCCACGCGCTCAGTCCCCTCAACATCGGGGCCGGCACCTGGGTTCGAATGGAAGGGGCTACCCGAAAACGGTCACGAGATCCGAGAACAAACCCGACCCCGTGTCCGTCCTCCGAGCGCGAACGAAGGCACCTGCCTTCGTTCCAGCGCCGCGAGGGAAAGATCCCCGAAACCGAAAGCCTAAACCTTCGCTTCCTTCTTACCCTTGGCACCCTTCACCTTCGCCGCCTTCGGAGCCCCGCCCTCACCCGCGGGAGTCGCGACAACCTCATCGTTCTCCTCGAGGACGTCAACGCGAGCGTACTTGCCCTTCCGACCGCGCAGATAGAAGAGGTTCTTGCGGTTGACCGAGCCCTTGCTCAGCACGTCGATCTTCTCATAGCGAGGGCTGTGCAGCGGGAAGATGCGCTCGACCCCGATGCCATAGGAGAGCTTGCGCACGGTAAAGCTGGCGCTGGTCTGTCCCTTGGTCTTCCGGATGACGATGCCCTCGAAGGGCTGAACGCGCTCCTTCTCGCCTTCCTTGACCTTCCAGTGCACGCGGACGGTGTCGCCGGTGCGGAACTCGGTCAGATCCTTGCGCTGCTGCTGGGACTGGATGAACTCGATGGCGCTGTTGCGCATGACGTTAAACTCCGAACGCGTAAAGAGCGGGCGTACGTATCAAAGGAGCCCTGGGGGCACAAGCCTCTAGAACCGCTACAGCTTCTCCTCGGGCAAACGGAGCAGCTTCAGGTCCTCATCCGAGAGGGTCAACCGGGCAAAAAGGTCGGGCCGCCGTACGCGGGTGAGGGTCAGCGCCTGCCATCGGCGCCAGCGGGCGATTCGGGAATGGTCTCCCTCCTGGAGCACGGCAGGCACCTTCGCCCCTTCCACCTCGGGAGGCCGGGTGTACTGGGGGTGTTCGAGCACCCCTTGTTCAAAGCTCTCGGCACCGGCGGACGAAGCATTGCCCAGCACGCCAGGAATCAGTCGGGCCACCGCATCAAACACGCAGAGCGCCGCCAGCTCCCCGCCCGTCAGCACGAAGTCGCCCACCGAGAGCTCGCCATCCACGTGGGCCAGCACCCGCTCGTCGACGCCTTCGTATCGCCCACACACCAGGATCAGCGAGCCGCCAGCGGCGAGCCCCTTCACCCGGCTCTGTTCGAGCGTCGGGCCCCTCGGACTCATCAGCAGCACCGGGGCGCCCGGCAGTCGGCCTCGCGCTGCAGCGATCGCGGCGATCAGCGGCTCGGCCTTCATCACCATTCCTGCGCCCCCGCCGTAGGGAGCATCATCCGTGACGCGATGTTTTCCCGGAGCAAAGGTGCGGATGTCGGTGACGGTGAGCGCAAGGTGGCCGCGGGCGAGCGCCTTTCCGAGGATGCTCTCGGAGGCGTAGCCGGAGATCATTCCCGGAAACAGGGTCAGCACTTCGGCCGCGAAGCCCACCGTCCCTACTCCAGAAACTCGGGGGGCTTCACCACCACCTGGCGCTTCTCCATGTCCACGATGGGCACGAACTCGTCGATGAAGGGGACGATCATCTCGTCTTTACCCTCCGCGCGGATCACCAGATTGGGCACCGAGCCGTGGTTCCACACTTCGGCGATCTTCCCCAGTTCGACCCCTTCGGAATCGACTGCGGTGAGGCCGATCAGATCGCCCTGGAAGCACTCGCCCTCCTCGGGAGGATCGAGATCTTCACGAAACGCAAACACCGTCCCGCCCACCAGCCGTTCGGCCTCTCCGCGGCTCTCGACCCCTTCGAAACCGAGCAGCACTTCCTTGTTCGCGGAGCGGACCGAGTCGATCGTCATCTCGCACTCCAGGCCGTCGCGAAGGCGAATCACAACCCGGTCGACCTGGAAGAGCGACTGCGAGCCGGGGTCGAAGGTCTTGATCCCGACCTCACCGGTCAACCCGTGGGCCCGGCACACGTAGCCCAGCTCGAGCTGAGTGGGGACGCTCACCTACGAATTCCCTTCAGGAGAAACGACAGGAGCAGCAGCGGGAACGCCGCCCGGTCGCCGATCATCGATCAGCTCCAGTCGCGCTTTCTCGCCTGACTTCTGCGCGGCAAAGGAGACCAGGGTTCGCAGCGCATTGATGGTGCGCCCGTCCCGGCCAATCACCTTGCCCACATCTTCCGGAGCGACCTTGAGCTCATAAGTCTTGCCGCCCTCCGCCTCGGCCGCGCGCAGCTGCACCAGGTCGGGTTTGTCGACCAGCGCTTTCGCGATGTACTCAATGAGCCCGGTCACCAAAACCGACAGCCTACGCCTTGGCGATGGTGCGCTCGGAGCGCTTGAGCAGCCCGGCGACGGTCTCGGAGGGGGTGGCTCCGACCTTCAGCCAGTGCTCGAGGCGTTCCTTGTTCACTTCGAACTTGGGGGGCTCGAGGTTCGGGTCATACGCGCCGATCGCCTCGATGAACTTGCCGTCGCGGGGGTTGCGCGAGTCGGTCGCGACGATGTGGTAATACGGCATTTTCTTGGCGCCAGCGCGGGAGAGACGAAGAACGACGGCCATTGGAGACTCCAAAGCAAAGGTCGAAAGGGGAGAGGCTTCTATAAGAATAACAGCTGAAAAGTCAACGACCTGGCCGGCTCATCAAGGGACTACCTCCGCCTGGTTGGCCAGCTGACCACAGGCGGCAGCGATGTCCCGGCCTCGGTTGCGGCGGATGAACGCAGCGAGGTGACCCTGGGCGAGGATCTCGCGAAAGGCTTCGGCGCGCGGGTCGACGGTGCTGGAGAAGCCCAACCCCGGGTTTTCATTGTACTGAATCAGGTTCACCTTCACCGGCAGGTCCACCAGCAGGGCGATCAGCCGGCGGGCGTCCTCGTCGCTGTCGTTGACCCCTTTCATCAGCACGTACTCGAAGGTGATTCGCCGCCCCTGTTTGAGCGGAAATTTTCGACAGGCGTCGAGCAACGCGGCGATGTTCCACTTCCGATTGATCGGCATGATCGCCGAGCGCACCTCGTCGTTGCTGGCGTTGAGCGAGATCGCCAGCTTGACGTCGGTCTCTTGTCCGAAGCGTTCGATCATCGGTACCAGGCCCACCGTCGATACGGTGATGTGGCGGTGCGAGAAGTTGGGGCCGTCTTGTGACTCGAGGATGTTGAGCGCGGCCTTGAGGTTGTCAAAATTATGGAGCGGCTCGCCCATGCCCATGAACACCAGATTGGTGAGCGGGCGCAGCGGGGCGTCTGCCCCACCCTGCTCCCGGAGCTGGGCGTTGACCGCGTGAACCTGGGCGACGATCTCTCCGGCGGTGAGGTGGCGCTGCAGGCCGAGCGTGGCGGTCATACAGAAAGTGCACCCCATCGCACATCCCGCCTGGGTCGAGACGCAGAGGGTCTTCCGGTCCTCCGACGGCATGTAGACCGATTCGATCGCCTTCCCGTCGCGGGTGAGGAAGCGGAATTTGATCGTCCCGTCGACCGAGCGCTGTTCCAGGTCCTTGACCAGCGGCCCCAAGGTCGCCCGCTCGGCCAGACGTCGGCGCAGGTCCTTGGAAAGGTCGGTCATCTGCTCGAGGTCAGTGGCCCCCTTCTGATGCAGCCAGCGGTAGATCTGCCGGGCGCGGAAGGGCCGCTCGCCCAGGGCCTCGGCGACGAACGAGGTCAGGGCCTCCAGGCTGAGGCTGGGCAGGTCGACCCGAGCGGGGGTCGCGTTGGTTTCAGCTGAGGGGATCATCGACAAGTCTCGACTTCCCATGGCCAGCCGGGAACTGTCAAAGCGCAGGCCCCGCTCCCGCCCGTCCCCGCTCGACTCAAGGATAGACCTCGATCATCTTCGCGCGCAGACACTCTCGGATGTCCTTCGGCGCAGTGGGGAAGTCCGAGGTGTCGACCTGATTCATCGAGGCGAGGAAGTCGGCTGCTCTCCAGACGTACTCCTTGCCCTCCCAGCCGTGGGTGGCGACCAGGTATTCGACGCCGTCCTTCTGAAAGTGACCCTCGATGACTGCCCAGTGGGCCCTCAGTCCCTTGTAGAGGCCGGGGTTGCCGACGCGGTCCACGTCGAACGCGATCAGGGCCGGGTGGTGGCGGTCGACGCATGCCTGGAGGTCGGCGAGGGTGACGTTCGAGGTGACCTTCGCCTGATAGCCGAACTCTCGGGCGAGCTTGGCCATGTTGTCGGCGAAGAACATCTCCCCCACGGTGGTGAACCTGTCGGCGATGGCGACATCGAGCAGGCGGCGAGGCGTGTCCACCTCGCGGCTGTGGCTGCGGGGGCGGAGGATGTCTGCGTTCTGGACGACGGGGGCAAGATTCTTGGGATTCTTGACGTCCCAGTAATCCATCACCATGCCCAGCGCATAGAGCCCACAGGTGGGGCCATCTTGAACCCGCTCAGGGACGTCCGCGCCCAGCTTTAACGCCTGGTCACGACGGGCCGTGATGGAGAAGCCATCGACCGAACCGAACGAGGTTCCGTTGGCCGAGGTGACCGCCAAGGGGTCGGGTTTGGCGACAGGAGCCGAGACTTTCGGAGCAGTCGTCGCCGGGACAACGCGGGAGGCCGGAACGCGAAGGGAATCGGGCATGGCGCGGTTATCGGCAGCCACAAGCTCGAGTTGACTGAGCCCAAGAGGAAAGAGTCTTTACCCTTTGAGTTTTGGCAGAGGGGCCGAAGAGCGGGCCCCTTCCATGGCTTTCCGTCGACGACACGAGAACTGCCGATTGTGTGACGGAAACACACCTCCCCCGCCAAGTAAGTACACCGTGCTTCGATTTCCGAAGACATCTTCGAGGTCCCACCCGTGAACAAGCTCCTCTCTGCTCTCGCCCTGGTTTGCCTTCTCTCCGCCTGTGGTCCAGGTCCCAACGATCCCGCCAACCCCAACAACAGGTCGAACGGGGGCGGCGGCAACAACGGCGGCGGAGGCGGCAACAACAACAACGGCAACAATAATAACAACGGCAACAACAAGGCGAGAGTTCTCGGCGAGTGGAGCGCTGCGCCCATTCACAGCCGGCTCACCGACGAGATCTACGTCGATGCCCGCATCGTGATGCGCATCGACTCCGACCAGGTTGCCATTACCGCCGACTGCACGGCTTCGACCGGCGACCATCTGACTGCGCGAGCATCCTCGACGGCACAGATCGATGACACCACGCTGCGCACCCTCAACGACAGCCATGAAGAGCGGCACATGTCCCGGGGAAGCTTCACCTTCGACTGCAAAGCCAACGTCACGGCGGGTTCGGTCCAGTACCGGGTCGACGGAAACACCCTTCACTTCCTCGACAGTCAGGGGAACGATCTGGGCACCCTCACCCGAGGTTCTTCGTTCTGATTGTGCCCGGCTTCCACTTACTCAGGGAGTGCAGGCTTCCCCGCCTCCAGAGACCTCGGCCATCTGAGCGCTGGGCGCTCCCACGAGTCGGGCTCGGAAGCTTCGCTCGAGGACCTTCGCGGGAAGGTCTTGATCCTCAACTTCTGGGCCGACTGGTGCAAACCCTGCATCCGGGAAATCCCTTACCTTGTGAACCAGGCGGAACTTCACGGAGACCAGGTGCTCTTCCTGGCTGTCTATTACGACTCCGAAAACGCCGCCCGTGGCAACGTCGAGCGGGTGGTTGAAGGTTCAGCCGTCGGGTTTTTCCAGTCACATCGTCTGGGGCAATGCTTCGTTTCGAGAGCTCTACCCTCACGAAGGCCTACCGACCACCTACGTCATCGACAGGGGCGGCAAGACCGTCGCGAAAGACGAGGCTCTTTCGCGCTAGCCAGGGCGTTCGCAGTCGTCGCTCGAGTGCCTGAAACGACTCAGCCCCAGGGAGTTCGCCTGCGCGCCGCGAGTCGGTTCAGCTCCCCTTCCATCTCGAGCCTGAGTGCCTCAGCCGCCCGCGCCACATCGCCTCCGTGCGCATCGAGGAGCGCCCGGGCATTGCGACCGGCAAGAAAGCTCAGCTCGAATCGGGTCGGATTGGGAATCGCCGCCGCCGCCAGCGCTCCCAGCACCCACGGGTAGGAAATCAGCCCCACCGCCCAGCAGGTCAGAGCAAGGCAGAACACCACCGCCCCCAGCGAGAAGGGCCAGGTGCTAATTCGGAACCGGGTCAACCCCAGCAACCTCGCCACCGCCGGCCCTCCCGGGAGCAGCGTCATCTGGGCATGGCTGCCGCAAATGACCACCGGCACGATCGGAACGTCGGCCTCCAGCGCCAGCTTCAGGAACCCGGTCCGACCGCCAAACTTCACCCGGTAGCGCTCGCTGAAAGGTCGCAGCGCGTCGATCTCGCCACCGGGGAAGACCGCCACGTCGAACCCGCGCCGCAGTACCTCGAGGCCCGCGAGATGCGTTGCCCGTAGACCTCCGATTCGCCGGACGGCCCAGGCCAGCGGCCAGGTCATTCCCACATCATGGGCAAGCGCGGCTGCGGGCCGGGTTGAGCCGAACCGGCGCGTCCACAGCCAGAGCAGGACCAGCAGCTCGCCGACCCCGAAACCGCTGTGGTTGCCCACGAACAGGCACGGGGCTGAAGGAAGCGTGTCCCAACCTTGCACCCGCGGCCGAAACCAGGGGCGAAAGAACAGCCCCAACCCCCGGGTCAGCCAGCGGATGAAGACCGGTG
>JAYUUC010000625.1:0-9524 GCA_043755105.1 Myxococcales bacterium | reverse complement strand
GTAAGCGCTGGTCATTGCCTCGGCGGCTTCGACGTACGCCTCCTCGACGAACACGGTCGAAGGATCCGGATCGACCGCTTCGATCGGCCTCCCCTCGTCGCGGGTACGGCCCTGCAGATCGTTGGGGTCATCGGTGGGATGGACGTCGCCTTCGGGAACGGGCGTGCGGGCGCGAATGAACTCGGTGAGAAGCTCGCGCAGCTCGTCGGAGGAGAAGGCCACGTTGCCGGCGAAGCTGACCTCGTGGACGTAGAGCGGTCCTCCCTCGATGATGTTGAAGCCGAGCACGGCTTGCTGCCCGTTGGGGCTTCGGGTCTCTTCCGGTTCGACCCGGGCATCGTGGAAGCCCTTGAAGCGGTAGTAGCTCTCGATCCGGTGCGCCAGCTTCAGCTCGAGCGAGCGGTCGAGGGTTTCCGAGCGGTCGAAGCCGAGGACCCCGAGGAGCACATCGTCGGGGAAGCTGCGGTTGCCGTGAAGGTGAAAATCGTAGCGGGGGCCGGCGCTCACCGGCACCGCGAGCAGCGCTCCTCGGGGAGAGTCGTCGATCACCGGTTCGAATACCCGCGCGCGGTAGAAGCGCTCGCTGCGGTAGAGCACCCGCAAGCGCTCGATGCCCTTCTCCAGGGCTTCGCGGTCGAGCACCTGTCCGACCTCGATGCCGAGCGCGGAGAGCAACTTCCCCAATGGCAACCCCGGACTCCCCGCGACGCTCACCGCCCCCACCCGGGTGGGCTCATTCTCTTCAACATGGACGAAGAGCTCGAACGCCTGCCCGAGCTCTTGCAGCTCGACCGACACCTTCGCTCGCTGGTAGCCGCGGCGCCGGTACAGCTCTTCGACGGCGGAGATCGCCTCTTCAATCTTCTCCGGGTAGTACTCGGCGTCGTTCTTCAGCCGGGCCGTGGTGCGAATCTCTTCATCGGAGAAGAGTCGGTTGCCGTCCACTGCCACGGCGGCGATCTGCTGCTTGGGGTGAATCTCGAAGATCACCTTCACCCCTTCAGGCGCGGTGACTTCGCGCGCCACCACGTCGGCGAAGCGGCCGGTAGCAAAGAGCCGCTCGATCGACCGGCGCACCGCGCGGGACGACAGCCGCTGGCCCTGCCGCACCGCCACCAGGCCCGGAGCGTCGGCCAGCAACTTGGAATCCGAACCGGGGGGGAGCTGAAGCTCGACCGCGGTGACCATGGGCCCGGAAGCTTCGACAGCGGGCGCGGGCACCGGAGTGAAGCTCGGCGGCGGCGGAATCGCAGCAGCGGGCCCCTGGCCTCGCGCCAGCGCCGCGCTCAGCGCCAGCAGCAGTCCGCCTGTTCTGCAGAATGGGCTCACTCCCATTCGAGTCGGAACTTGAGGTCGAGGCCGGGGTTTCCGAAGGAATAGTCCTGACCTTCGTTGTCCCACTGGGCCCGGCCCGAGAGCTTGTCGTTGAACTGGTACTCCAACCGCGCCCCGGTGCCGCGGCCCAGCACCGGCTTGGTCATCCCCAACTTGAGCTGGTCGGTGAGCAGCTTCGACTCCAGTTGCGCGGTGGGCTCCACCTGCCCGGTGATCTCGTTGTACGTGGTCGAGAGGTGAAAGGAGAGATCGCGCAGCAGCGCATTCTTGGGAAGAAACCGCTGCACCTGACGATCCAGCCCCGAGGCCTGGAACAGCGCTTCGGCGGCGAGGCTGGCGCTGGTCTGGGTCGAGTAGGCGCGGTCGCGGGAGGTCACCCCCAAGGTGAGCAGCGAGAGCACGTCCGTCTCGGACAGCGCCGGGTCAGAGGTGAGCAGCACCTTGGGCTCGGAGAGCCTGCCGAAGGCCTTCAGCGTCACCAGGTACTCGCGCACTTGAGTCTGGGCATTGAGGTCGAAGTAGGCGTCGATGCTGGAGCGGTCCTTGAACTCGAGCTCGCCCTTGCTGACCGCGAACTGATTGCCACGGAAGAAGGCCTGACTGCCCGCCGCGGCCTCGATCGTTCCCAGCAGGCCCGGGCGCAGGTTGGTGCCAGTGACCTTGAGCTTTCCACCCAGCTTGGCGCGGGCAAGGTTGTTGTCGATGCGCACATCACCGCTCGCGGCGACATCGACGTCGAAGCGCAGCCATTCCTTCGGCTGTTCGGCCGAGCCTCCCACCTGGACGTCCTTCACCTGCCTGAGCAGGCTGTCGAGGGCGAGGGGCCGATCGTAGCGGAGCTTGATGATGTCCAGCCCGCCCGAGAGCTGAAACGCGCCCGGCTTGCCGGCGAGGAGCAGCTCGCCGCTGGCGGTGACGGGAAGATCATCGGTGAGTCGGTAAGAAACCTCTTCGAGCCCGAAGTTGAGCTCGAGGTCCTTGATGTCGAAGTCGTGCAAACGGACATCGCCGCGCACCGAGAGCCGGCCTTCATTGAGCACGCCAAAGACGTCGGTCACCAGCACCCGGGCTTCGGAGAAGTCGACCCGGCCCGAGAGCGCGCGAAGGGTGACCGGCTGGTCCCGCATCGACAACCGGGCGTCGTGGATCTCGGCGGTGCCGATCAACGCGGGGTGGGCCACGGGGCCGGTGGCCTCGGCGCTGAGCTCGACCCGGCCGCCGGTGCGTTCGATCGACGGCACGAACGACTCGAGCAGCCGCATGTCGAAGGCGCCGGTCATCTTGCAGTCCATCGTCTGAGGCCCGTAGAAGCCCGACGCCACCAGCTCGGTGTTCGGGCCCTTGAAGGCGAAGGACTCCACCCCTACCCGGCCTCCGGCGTAGGAGAGGACAATCGGTCCTTGGTTCTGCCCGCTGAAGTCCCCGCGGCTGAGCGCAAGCTGGGTGAGCCGGGCGGTGACGCGGGCATGCGACAGGTCCGCGAGGTTGCCAGATGCCTGCGCCGTGCCCGCCAACGAACCGGACACGCCCTGCGCGGCGGCGCGGTCGGGCAGCAGCGGCCTGATCTCCGGAAGGGCGAGGGTGAGGCTGCCCTCGAACGGGTAGGCGTCCTTGATCTTGAACTTCAGCTGGGCCTTCGCATCGTCGAAGAGCTGCCCCCAGAGCTGGGCGTCCTTGCCCTGCACCCGGGCCTCGAGGTGGGTGGTGCCGAGCGGCTTGCCCGCGAAGCTGACCTGCGGCGAGGTGAGGTAGGCCTCGACCACTGGAGTGGTGGAGTCGCCCCCCACCTTTCCCACCACGGTGAGCGCGCCACTCACGCCCAGGCCCTTTGCCCGTTCGGCCCCGACGACCTCGGCGAGCGAACCGCCGTCGAGCCGGAAGCGATAGTCGAGCGGCCCTTCGAACGAATAGGTGCCCTGCACCGACGTGGTGCCCATCGGGCCCTGGAGCACGGTGCGATCAAGCACCAGCGACTCGCCCTTGACCAGGCGCATCTGCAGTCGGCCATCGCCGAGCCGACGCTCGTAGTAGGTGGTGTTGCGAAGGTCGAAGGCGATCGTTCCCCCGATTCGGCTGATTGGCCCATTGAGGGTGACCGAGCCCGAGGCGTCTCCCTCGATGGTGTCCTGGACCGCGGCGATGGACGGGGAAAGGCCAGCGACGATGTCCACCAGGTCCGAGCTGTGCCCGCTGGGAACCTGCATCGTCCCCGAGACTTCCAGCCCGGTGGGAAGAAAGCTGAGCTTCACCGCACCGTGATACGAAGTGCGGCCCTTCTGCCCGGAGAAGCCGGGGAGCTCGAGCACCTGCGCATGATAGGTGAGCGGCCCTTCGAAGACGCCGAGCGCGTAGTGGTCGAATTCGAACTCCCGCAGGTTGATCTGACTCTGGATCTGCAGCTCGGCCGCCGACCCCTGAATCGAGAAGCGCGCCGATCCGCGGCCTGCCCAGGGTTGACCGGCGAGGTGACCGAAGTCCGAGAGGTCCACCGGGTCGGCGTGTCCGCTGATCATCATCCCCCGTGCGGTGTCGTAGAAGAGGGTGACGTCCCCTTCGACGTGGGTGCCTCCTTCGCCTCCTTCGCCTCGCTCGCCGTGCCCGGGAAGGTCGACCTTGATGCTCGACAGCTCGACGCGATCCGGCAACACGCCGACGTGCACCAGCGCCTTGCCCTGCGGAAAAGTGAGCAGGGTCTTCCGCGGACCATCGGCCGCGGTGACCCGGCTCTCGTCGAGCGACTGATTCTGGAGAATGAACCTACCGGCATGAATCTCGGCGTCGCCGAAGATGCGCGGCGCGGGGAGCAGCGTTCCCGCGAAGGTGCCCTTGAGGCTGGCAGGAAAATCGACCCAGGCACCGGGCAGTCCCGCCTTTGCCAGAATGGGGGCGAGCTGGGCGTTCTCGGTCTCCAGCTTCAGCTTCAACGGCAGCTTCGGCACCAGCCGCAGCGTCCCGGTGGCCTTCACCTTTCCCCCACCCGCGGGAGCCGAGAAGTGGGTGAGGTTCACCTCGTCGCCCGAGTAGGTCAGCCCCGCGGTGAAGTCGCCGATCTGCCGCTCGCCCCAGCCCAGCCCGGTGCCCACGGTCTCGGCGCGGACCTCGGGGCTCGTGGGCTTGCCTCCGAGCGAGAACCGGGACCAGAGCTGTCCCGAGGTCGGCACGGTCGAGCCTTCGGCGCGGGCCAGGGTGCTGAGCGGAAGAAAGAGCTGACCCTCGATTGAGAGCGAGGGGTCGCAGAGCTCGTCGATTTTACCGGACAGACTGAGGGTCGACTCGTCCACGGTCAGCTCGGCGCGGGTGAGCTGGAGCTGCTCGTCGCCCAGGTCCACCCCGCCTTCGATCGACAGCTTCGAGATCAACAGCTCGCGGCCCGGCCCCAGGGTCACCGAGCCCTGCCGCGCGTCGGCTTGAAGCTCGGTGATGCCGCGTCTCACCGACCAACCTACGTCCACTTGTGCCAGCGACACCGATTGCTCGAGCGGAAGCAGCAGCTCGAGCCGCGCTCCCTTGATGTCCAGGTGGTCGATGCGCAGGTGCTTGAACACCTCGAGCGGGCAGCTGCGCTGCGACTTCGCGGGCGAGGGGGAGGGCTGGCGCAGATCGACCGTCACCCGGGGACGCACCACCCGCACTTTGCCGAGTCGAACCGAATACGGGGGCAGCAGCGCTCGAATCGAAACCTCGACCTCGTCCGCGGCAAAGAGCGGGACTTCACTGCCGGGAAGAAACCCCGACACGCCGCGCAGCTTTACCGTCTGCGTGAGCGGCTCGAGCTCGCAGCTGTTGATTCCCAGCTCCAGTCCCAGGAGCCCCGGCAGCTGGCGACGGGCCAGGGTGCAGGCCCCCTCCCAGGCAGCGTGGGTGTGGAGCGCCCACAGCGCGGCCACGAACGAAAGCCCCGCCAGCAGCGCGAGCACCCTCAGGGTCTTCTTCGGTCGGGCCTCCACACCTACAGCTTACCGAGCCCTTCGAGGTACCGGTCGATTTCGGCCAGATCCAGCTTGGCTCGGGGGGACCGGGACGAGGGCGCAGGAGCGAGGGCTTCGCTGGGCTGCCCGGCAGGCGCGGGTTCGCCGAGGAGCCCGAGGTTGAGCGCGATCTGCTCCACCTGGCTTCCATCGATGGTGTTCACCTGAGCGAGAAAGGCCTCGAAGAGCGCATTGTCGCAGAGGGTGTTGATCACCCGGGGTGAGCCCCCCGAGTGCCGGTGGAGCGCAGCCAGGGCATCGGCGGTGAACGGCAGCCGGGGCGAACCGGCCAGCCGCAGCCGGTGTTTCACGTAGGCCTCGGTGGCTTCTGGCGTGAACGGCTCGAGCTTGTAGCGGAGCGCCACCCGCTGGGCGAGCGGAGGGTCGAGCTTCAGGTTGCGCTCGATCTCGGGCAACCCGAAGAAGACGAAGGAGATCAGCTTTCGTTCCGGGACCTCGAGGTTCAGCAGCCCCCGGAACTCTTCCATGATTTCACGCGTCTCGAGCATCTGGGCCTCGTCGATCAAGACGACGGCCTTCCTCCCGGATTCATGAATTTGAAGCAGCCTCTGGTACAGCTGCGAGAGCAGGGCCAGCTTGTCCTGTGCCGGACTCTCGACTCCGAGCTGAAGGGCGATGCGCTTGAGCAGCCACTGTGCGGTGATGCCCGAGTGAATGATGACCAGCAGGGCCGCTTCGTACTCGGCCTCGGGAAGCGAATCGAGCATTCGCCGGGCGAGGGTGGTCTTCCCGGCGCCGACCTCGCCCACCAGCAACGACAGGCCCTTCATGTTGCTGACCGCGTACATCAGACGGATCAGCGCCTGGGAGTGCTGGGTGGAGTTGTAATAGAACCGACTCACCGGCGCGTTGGAGAAGGGCTCTTGGTTGAGCTCGAAGTAGTCGAGATAGGTCATCGCCGGCCTCTAGACGAAACCCACCTTGCGGTTCTTCGCCGGGTCGCCCAGCGCAGCGCTGCCTGTCGCGGCTGCCAGAGCCTCGGTCTCGGCAGAGTCTTCTTCCGGCGACGTCTGGCCAGCGAGCCGCGCGACGTTGCGGGCCACGTCGCGGTACTTCGGGTCGGCTTCCTGAACCCGAAGAAACTGGAACAGCGCCCGGCCGAGATGGCCCGCCGCTTCGTGGGCCATGGCGAGCTCGTAGCGAAGCGCCTTTCCGGTCTCGGGGGACACGAGAGGGCTGGCAAGGGCTGTTCGGAAGGCCTCGACGGCAGCCGCGAAGTCGCCCTTCACCCTCTGAAGGAGCCCGGTCATGGTGAGGCAGTCGATTTCCTTCTTCTGCCCGAGGCACCCCTTGCGGGCGACGGCGAACTCGCCGATCGCATCGTCGATCAGCCCCATTTCCTTGTAGGCGATTCCAAGATCGTAATGGGTCTCGACGTCCTCGGGCTTGACCACCTTCTCGAGGCCCTTCTTGAACTCGCTGAACACCTCGTCGACCGAGTACTGAAAGTCATCCGCGCTGGAAGAGAGCGGCGGCGCCGGGTCGCTGTCGAGGTCGCCCAGTTCCTCGGCCAGCTCGGCGGCAAGATCGAAGGCATCGTGGCCCATTTCCCCATTGGCCCCGTCGCCCAGTGGGGTTACCGACGGCGGGGCGACCTCGTCGGCAGAAGCACCGGTCGTGGAGGTGGGAACGCCCTCCGCCTCGAGCGCGGCCAGGCGACCGAGCAGCTCCTCGGCGCGAGGGTGCCCGGGGTAGGCGATCGACACCGTCTCGAGAATCTCCCGCGCCTCTTCGAGAAGGCCCTGGTCGAGGAAGAAGCTCGCTTCCTCGCACTCCTCGGCGGCAGAGTCGGTCTCGGCTTCCGCGGGAGCGGCCTCGATGGGCTCGGGAGGTTCCTCGGGCGCGGGTACGTCTGGCCCAGCCTCCGCGTAGGTGGGCTCGTCACCTTCGGGCTCGGAGGTTGTTAGCTCGCTTTCAACTTCGGCCTCGATCGGGAGCGGTTCATCGAGCAGCGGCTCGTCAGATACGTCCGCACTCGGGTCGTGCAGCACCGGCTCGTCGTCGAGGACTTCGCCGTCGCCCGCGTCCGCATAAGCCGCTTCGAGCGCGGGATCCGGCTCGGAGGTGGAGGCTTCATCCTGGCCCGTCTTGTCGACGGGGAGGATCTCGACGAGCGAATCGTCCAGATCGAACTCGTATCCGGGGCTGCTGGTCTCCTCCTCCACGACGACCTGCTGCGCGTCAGCCTCGGGGTCCGCGTCCGCCTGGACCTCGAGCTCATAGGCGTCGTCGAGGGGCTGCTCGCCCGGCGCGGTGTCCACCAGCGCCTCGGGTGAGAGGCCCGCCTCGTCGTCCGCAAGCACTTCGGGGTCGTCGAGGAGCTCCTCGTCATTGCTGGCGCTGGAGAGCGCGACGTCGTCGACGTTCAACGCGTCGGGAGGCGCCTCGGCGACGAAGACCTCTTCATCATTGGTGTCGACGAGGATCGCCTCTTCGAGATCCTGTTCTCCCCCCCCGGTCCCGAGCACCGCTTCGAAGCCCGCGAGCTCGGGATGGCCGGGATGATCGGCGCGCAGCGTCTGAAGGTAGAGGTGACCGCGAGCGACGTCGGCGCGCCGCGCGCACAGCCGCAGCACGTTCAGCAGTTGCTCCGAGGCCTGCTCGGCGTTCCCCGACGAGAGGTAGATCTGGTACGCCTTTTCGTGCGCGTCGAGGTTCTCGGGATCAACCGCGAAGATCTTCCGCAGGTGCTCGAGCGCTTTGTCGTGCAGCCCGTACTTCACGTAGACGTCGGTCTCGGTGAGCAGCTTCGACAGTGGGTCTTTGCCGGGAGCGGGCGCGGCGCGGGGTGCGGCCACCGCTGGCGACGGAGCAGCGGAGGCGGTCGCGGGAGACGGACGCAGAGGAGCCGCGGCGGACGTGGGGATCGGGGCGGCGCGCGCGGGAACGGGCGCAGAAGCGGCCTTTCGTGCCGCGAGGTCTGCGTCGTGAGGGTCGAGCTGTTCGATCTGCTTCCACAGATCGCTGACCTCGGCGGTGTTGCCCTGGCCGGCGAGAACCTTGGCCAGTTCCTTCAGCACCGAGACCGTCTTCGAGTGCTGACCCAGTTCCTGAAACGCGGAAGCGAGCAACTTCAACGTGGGGGCGTCGTGGGGGTCGGCCTTGAAGCACAGCTGCAGCTTTGCCAGTGCGCGCTTGGGGTCGCCCTTGCCCAGGTAGCTCTCGGCAAGCTCACGGGCGAGCTGAAAGTTCTCCGGCTCGAGCGCGCTGATCCGCTCCGCGACCCGCAGGTAATCGTCGGTGCGGTTGTGCTTCTTGTAATAGACGGCGGCGCGCTTGAACTCGACGCCCGCCTCCTTACTCATGTTCTCGCGCGCGTAGAGCTCGCCGAGCTTGATCCGCGAAGGCACGTTCTCGGGGTCGAGCTCGAGCATCTTCTTCAAGGTGTCGAGCGAGGCCCGGGTGTCGCCCGCCTTGTCATGGTGGGTGGCGACGATCTGGTAGTAGGCCATCGCGTCGCCCATCAGCTGCAGCTGCTGGTGCAGCTCGGCGAGGCGAATGTTCACCTCGATCAGCGCCGGGTTGAGCTTGAGCACCTGTTTATAGAGCGCCACCGCCTTGAGGAAAAACCCATCGGTGGCATAGCTCTCGGCGACCTTGCTGAAGTAGGTCGCCGCCTGGATGTTCTGGTTCTTCTTGACGTAGAGCTCCCCCATCTTCTGGAGGATGCGAACGTCCTTCGGATCGGCGTCGAGGACCTTCTGGTATTCCTTGATCGCCTTGTCGAAGGAACCCTTCGCGACCAGCTTCGCCGCACCCTCGATGATCTTGTTCTTGTCCATCGATGGTCGACGTTCCCGGGCTGGCTAAAGCCCCGGAACGTGGGGGGTTTCCTCTAGAAAACGGAACCTTCGCAGCCTACGGAGGCTAGCGGATGGCTGCCGGACAGGTCAAGGATGCGGCCGCCTTCCCGTCGCTTCTTTTCCCAATTGATTCAAGCCTTTGACCCGAAGTGAACGCCACCTTCGGGTCAAGGGGTCTCTTCGATCGCCTTGCGCAGCCGGTGCGAGCCGGTTTCCGAGGCCAGCAGCCGCTCGACGAAACGGGTGTCGTATTGCCCGATGATGAAGGCCTCCTCGGCGAGCGCGGCACGGTGGAAGGGGATGTTGGTGCGAATCCCCTGAATCACGTATTCGCCCAGCGCCCGCCGCATCCGCCGAATCGCCGTGTCCCGGTCTTCGGCGAAGGTGATCAGCTTCG
>JAYUUC010000624.1:0-9527 GCA_043755105.1 Myxococcales bacterium | reverse complement strand
AAATCCTCGAGGTGACGGAACATGATTCCGCGAAACAATGTCTCTTCCATCACCGCCGGAACGATGCCCATCGTCACCAGCGCGTAGAAGATGTCGTTGGCGACCGACTACCACTGAGGAGAAGGAGCCATGCTGCCGACCAATCGCCCCCCCACCAGCCCCGGAGAGATCCTTCGCGAGGAGTTTCTCAAGCCGCTGGAGATGACTCAGGCGGCGCTCGCCGTGAAGATGGGCAAGCCTGTTCAGTTGGTGAATCTCATTCTCAACGAGAAGCGCGGCATCACTGCGGAGACGGCCATTCTTCTTGGCGAGGCTCTCGGCACCTCTGCCGAGGTGTGGATGGGGCTGCAGGCCGACTGGGATCTCTGGCACGCGCTCCGAAAGATGGGACGCAAGCCGCCGAAGCAGGCGCCTGCAACGCCCGGGGTTGCCTCCAAGCGTTCTTCTGGTCACTCGGTGCGAGCCTAACGGAGAGCGAGGAGCTTGGAAGGTGAGCCAGGCCTGAATTTGCCCCACCCCCGCCGTTCTCCCGGAGGGGTAAGTGGCCCCAGAGAGGCTGTCGATGCGCCTTCCGGGGTGTTCCAAAACGTAGGTAAATCATCAGCTGGCTGACGGGCGCCTGCAGCGATCGCTGTCCAGCGTCGGCTGCGCGGAAATGGGGAAAGCTGGAGAGTTTACTTCTGCATGAAGGGCGCGACCCGAATGCCACTATCCGGGCAGTTCGTTGACATCCGCGTATTGCACTTGGGTCAAGGCGCGGGTGCGCGCCGGATTCCTGCGGGCGAGCCGGACCTGCGCTTGAAGGGCCAGTGCTGGGCGCCGGCGCATCGGCTCGTTCAGAAGGGCTTTGCGGAGCACGCTCGCGCTCAAGGGCGCGCCTCGAAGCAGTCGCCCCGGCGTCTTCCGGGGCTGGTCTCTCCACCAGAGGCAGAGCCTTTCCGCGTCGCCTTCGGCCAGCTGAACGTCGAGCGGGTTCTGTTCCTCTTCCACTTCGCCTGATGTAGGGGTCGCGAACAGTTCTGGAACTTGAGCGTCAGCCCCGGTGATGGCCGCGAAGGCCTCGCAGGCGATGGGGTTCAGGCCCTTGCTTTGGGATGCGACCTCGAGGCAGCGGTCTGCAGTCGCCGCATCCCCTCTGAATCCAAGCGCCCAGAGCGCATCCCTGGCTCGCCGAGGGTCAGCTGTGGCTCTCAGCAACACCTCGAGGTCCTCTGGTCGCTCAGAGCAGAGCGCCATTCCCAGCGCCGCTGCGCTCCATGTCTCCGGCTCATTCGAGCTCAGCAACGCTCGGCAATGTTGCACGCCTCGGGCGGGCTCGAGCGGGAGCAAAGCGATGGCGAGGGCCGTCTGCACTGGCAGGTCCTCCCTGCGAACGGAACGCTCCAGATCTCTGGCCCCGACGCCCCCAACCTGAGCCGCTGCGAAGACCGCGCGAATTCGCAGCGGAGTGGACGCGCCCAGCGCGAACTTCCATGCCGCCGGAGGCACGGGCAGTCGGCGGCCGATCGCGAGCTCCAGCCCCGTCAGCAGCAGCGCCTCTTCCTGGGACTCCAGCAGAGGCCTTAGCCGCTCCGAATCTATCTCGAGCGGGGCGAGCTCAAGGGCCCGGCTGAGCGCTGCACGTTTGGCCTCGGGTGCTCCCTGCAAGGCCGAAATCGGGGTCTGCCAGAACCTCGCCGGGTCAAGCCTCAGCAACGCAGAGGCCGCGGAAAATACGTGTGGCTCCTCGCCGTGTTCGAGCGCGGGGAGGAGCAGCCGCTCTGCCACGGGCATGCCCCCCAGGACCAGCCCGTCCAGATGCGCCAGGAGCCGCTCCTCTCCCCCCGACTCGACCTCGGCCAAACGATGAAGCGGAGAGTCGAACGCCTTCGCCAGCTGACCCCAGGCGAAGGCTGCCTCCTCGAGGTGCTCTTCCAGCACGTCCCAGAAGGGCTCTACTCGTTCCCGTCGCATCAGGGCAGCAGGATGGCGGCGAGGTCCTGGGTCAGCACCCAGTAGCCACGGGTGCTAAGCCGTGCGTGGAAGTTCGGGTACCGCGCCCGCATCTCGAGGGCATTGCCGCTGCTGGCCGGTAACAGGCCGAGCAGCGCGGGCTCACCCGGGTGTTCGGGCAGGTCGATGAAGGCCGTCTGGGCCCGATCGAGCGCCAGCGGCTCGAAGCCGAGCTCTGGGTGGCCGTACCCACCCTTTGCATTGAGCGCGGAGGCGATGACCCCGAGGGCCCCGTACACTCTTCCCTCGTCTTGCGTCTCGAGCAGGCGGGTGAACATCCGCAGAGGGACCTCTACCCACGCGTTGACCTGCTGTCCGGGGCCAACGCGGGCAATCAGCAATGAGAGCATCAGCGACTCTCGCCAGAACTCGCAGCTGCAGCCCTGCCACAGCGAGAGCTCCCGTGGCAGCTGCTGGAAGCCGGCCTCCGCTCGCACCTCCTCGATCGGGAACAGTTCGTCGAACACGCCGCGCTCGGGGTCGTAGCCCGCGCGCACAACAGAGAAGTCATGGCGAAAGCCGGCCTCGATCAGGCCTGCCTCGACCCGCGCGAGCAGGTCCCTCAGCGGTGCATCGGGAGCAGCGATCACGGTGGTGAAGTCCATCGCTTAGACGACCTCAACGTCAAAGCCGCGTTCGAGATACTTGGCCTGAGAGGCCGC
This sequence comes from Myxococcales bacterium, assembly GCA_043755105.1. Lineage (GTDB taxonomy): Bacteria > Myxococcota > Myxococcia > Myxococcales > Myxococcaceae > JAYUUC01. The sequence goes on along the minus strand of JAYUUC010000624.1, from coordinate 6,873 downwards.
GTGGTCGGGGAGAGAGCTGTCGAGCTTAGAAAGCGGGTTCTGAGTCTTGTCGAACACCTTGTGCTGGATGTCTCGAATTCGTCGCGCCTGCTTGGAGGCGCTCTTCACGCCCTTGAACTTTCGGCTTTTGCACTCGGCCACGCGATTGTCGCCGGCGATGTCGACCTCTTGAGTCTGCTGGCAGCGGGCGCACTCGAATACCTTGCCCACGGACTGAATGTTCATCTTCTTCATGTTGGCGTCGACGCCCTTGTTCTCGAAGCTGTAGCCCCGCATCGTCTCGTTCATTGAGGATTTTCCCGCGTTCTTCGCGACGAGGGTGTTGTTGTCAGCTGCAGCCTGGGACGGCGACTTCCCCGGCTCTTTCTCTTTCCATTGGTGGTCGCAAGGATCGGGATCACCCTGGGCGGGCACTCCCGGGGCGAGGGGCGACTGCACCACCCCCATCAGTGTGGCCGAGTTGGCCGCGCTCCCGTGGTTGTTGGTCATTGCGTCGCCGAGCAACTGCACGCTTTTCCCCTCGATGGTCACGTCCATCGAGCCTGGCGCAACGAACTTCGTTTCGCCGTGGGTATTCGAAGAGACGAGCCCGCCTCCCGTGCCCTTGCTCGCCATGTCCCCCTTGCTCTTGAAGCTGGCGCCCTGGATCGCGACCTTCTTCCCTTCGACCTCGACGCTCTTGCTGTACCCGCTGGGGCTGTCGCTGGACTGCCCGATGTTGGGAAGAGGGGTCGGCACGAACGGTGCTGGGGGCCCGGGCATCTTGCACACGTTGGGGACGGTGGCCGCGGCGATACCCTGGCTGCCCTCGGTGACGGGTGTCTTGGGAGAATTGACGGTGACCTTCATCGAGCTCCGGGTGGGGTCAGCGCGGTCAAGCTCAGGGCGGCACGCTGACCGCCTTCACTGCTGTTCCATACGATGAAGCTTCGCGCGCGACCGTAGCCGCGGCTCAGTGCGTGCGCCATCACCGCGACGCAGACAGCGCCGGTTGCCGCGCCCACATCGCCCAGCACCCGGGCAGGGGCCTCGTACCGGCTCGGGTCGGGCAAGATGTCAGGAAGGCGGAGGGCCGCGAGAGCCCACTCCTCGGTGCGGTAGCGCTCTCCGTTCAAGTCGCAGAACACCTGCTCCGGCGCGGTGCGAGCAGCCTGTCCGATCGCGCGCGCGAGCCCGTCTCCCAAGCAGACCGTTCGGGTCTTGAGGTGGTTGGGTTCGTGCGCCAACCCAAGGTCCCCCAATGCGAGCATCGCCCTGAGGCCGAGTGTCCGAGCCGAGGTGGGGGAGCAGATCAGGACGAAGGCTGCGGCCTCTCCTGGAATGAACCCCGACCGGCTACCTGAAGAGCTCAGCTGGCCTCGACGATCGAGCCAGCTCAAGGTGTCGTCGTGAAGGTTGCTGTCCACCCCTCCAGCGAGGCAAACGTCGGCGCGGCCCGAGGCGACCGCCTGCTGGGCTTTGGCGATGGCCATGGTCCCGGCGCAATGTCCCGAGGATAGGACGGCGACCTCCGAGAAGGGGGCGAGGCGGGACAACCCGGCGGCCACAGCCTGTGCATCTGCGGGGCTGAACCCCGGACGAGGCTCGGGTAAGCCCAAGTAAAGGGCGGGGGCGCGCAGCACGCCCTGGGTCAGGGGTTCCCAGGCCTCGAGCAGGGCTGGGGCGGCGAGCGCGATCAAACGCTCGGGTCCCTGAAGATCGCCCAGGTGATACGCGGCGGCCACCCGTAGCGGCGCTCCTTCCCGGTCGATGACGTACGGGTGATCCGTGAAGCGGAGGATGCGGGCTCGTATCGCTGCGGCGCTCGCGCTTGCAGTTCGGCCCACCAGGGAGTGAAGGCCCACTGCGCCAACCCACGCTGAACCAGGGGTAGTTGCGGTCACGGGCTCGTCGCCTTGACCTGTCTGACCAGGGTCTCGTCCAGGCTCTCGGCGTCGTCATGACACTCGAGTCTCGCGAGCCAGGTCATTCGAAGAGCGAGCTCGTCCGGCTCGATGACCACCGTGTGCAGGCGCCCCTCGTGGCGAATTCTCCTGGCGCCAAATCGGGTCTGAAATGTGAGTTGAATCCGTGGAAGCACGAAGTCCAGCTGGCCCGAGGGGGTGAGGTTGATCAATCGGACTGACTCCCCGCCTACCATTGGCGCACCCGACTGCTGATCATCGGGCGCGCACTGGAGCGCGGCAGCCCGATAGTCCGTTGGAAGCAGCGGCTTGCGCTCGCGAATCCATGCCTCATCGAACGTGCCCCAATGCTCGTGTCGAGGCGACCAGTGGCTCGGGATCGGCCCGAATCCGACGGGCTGGGTCAGCCCATCGCCCTCGAGGCTCAGGATGTTTGGGGCGCTCATTCCTACTCGGTGATCCTTTTTCAGCGCGAAGCCGCAGCCGATCGGGTTGCGGGCTTCGTGCCGGTGCTTCTGCGGGTCAGGGTCTCGAAGGTCGGCTCCGCCATAGGCTCGCTCATAGACAATGGGCATCGAGGTGAAAGGCTTCGGGGCCGACAGCCGAATTCCCGCCAGAGAGCGATCCCAAACGCGGTCTCCAACGACCTTGAGGCCCTTTTGAATCGCGCCGATACGCGCTCCGACGAGGATCTCGGCGTGAGGCCTTCCCTTCGGGCTGTAGGCGGTGCCGTTGATCACGATGTCGGTCTTTGGCTTCTCGTCGGTCAGGTCTGCCTCGTACCTGAGGCTGGAGCTGGCAGGTTCTCCCCGGTGCTCTGGCAGCAGAAGTGGCTCGGGCTGCTTCTCGGCCAGGCGAACTCCCTGGGCACCGAGCGCGAACGTCGCCTTCACCGCCACGAGCCATACATGCTCGCCGCGAGCACCGCGGGTCCAGCTGCGAGCAACAGAATAGGGGGTTGTGTTGGTGATCTGCCACACGGGGCTCGCGGTACCACCGACCTCCAGGGGGCTCAAGGCCCAATCGCGAGAGCCAATACTCATCGAATATGCCACGACAGAATGAAGGCATGAGCGCGTTGTCAGGAAGCGATCCGTTCTCGCAGGAACGCTGCCACCGAGTCAGTGACTGGAAGGTGCCGCCCTCGAACCAACCGGAGAAGCTCAAGGCCTGCGGGACGGACAAGGGCAAACGACTCCGCGCCCAGCTGCACATCAGCGACCTGCCCGCTGGCCGTCAGCAGGGAGCGCACCTTCCCCGCGCCAGCCGGATAGGGAAGCTCGACGGTCATGACTTGCAAGGCGTCCAGGTACTGGACTTTCGCCCCGGGGATGATGGCCCGGATCCGGGCCGCCGTTCCCAAAGGAGGGGACATTCGGGACAATTCGCCCGCCGCTTGCGTCTAGACGCGGAGGCGAATGGCCACCACTGCCAGCGATGGCTCTCCCACGCAGGCGGCAAGGGTGCCCCGGCTTTGTATCGGCATCGAGGCCGCACTTCGCTTCACGTGAGCGCGAGGTCCAGGCTGACAGGTCTCGCCCCCGACAGAGCGAGTGTGCGGCCGTTCCACGACGCGCTGTAGAGGCCGAGCTCCTGACGGACCTGTCTGAACCCGCTCAGCGCGGCGGCCAGCGGGTCTTCGAGGTCCAACGCGAGGTCGAGATAGAGATGCCCTGACCTCCGGTGCTCGTTGGCAAGCGAGGCCACGAGGGCACGGAGCCCTTCTGCATCCACCGCCGCCCAACGCGTGAGGTGCAGCAGTCGCACGGACTCGCCATCGCCGGGCAGGAGTGGTTGACGGAGCAGCGGCTGCAGAACGCGGCGGGCGATGCGCAGCCCCCGCAGCGACAAGGGCAGCTTCCCGAGGCGGAGCTGGCGCACCGGGTCTGGATTCCAGGCAGCTCCGAGAGCGCGCAGCTGGCCACCCCGGTAGACGAGGACGAAGTCGTTCCAGGTCAAGCCCGGGGTGCGCTCCACCTGCTGGCGCCAGGCCTCTGCCCCACAAGCGGGGCTCAGCTGACGCCGCGGCTGCAGCGCTTCCCACAAAGACAATATTGCGGGCAGGTCGGCTGGCGTGGCTCGACGGACCTCGCAGCCCGAAGGCAAGCGGTATCCCCTGCCGAGGAGCACCACCGCTTCCTCCAGACCCATCGCCACCCGGCTCTCCCGCAGGGCGCGATCGAGCTTGTCGAGCGAGAGTCGAAACCGCGGGCCGGGCAACTCCCTCCACCCGTGCCGGTCGGCGATGGCGCGCTCTTCCCCTTCGCTCCAGTACCGGCTGCAGAAGTCCAACCCGTTGCTCAGTGTCACCCGTGGATGAACAAGGTTGCTCTTCAACTATGCTTGCGGGCCGGGGCTTGCGAATTGCGCAGCCGCACGTCGTGCTTCAGCAAGAGGAGATGAATCGCGGCCCGCGAGCGCATGCGCTGAGTGGAGAAGCTCCAGCCCGCTTTGCACCCCGCGGGCGCGGGAGGCTCTCCGAGGAAGTAACGCTCGTTCGATTGGAACCGGGAGCGATGATTCTTCCACCATTCCCCCAGAGCGTCCGGATTGGGAGTTGGGAGCGCGTTGTCGGGATCGAGCACCAAGTCCTGCTCGCTGTCCTCGGTTGGCTCGGAGGGTGCGTTCGGCGGCTTGGACAGCTTCAGGGCGTTCAGGTCAGCCCCGGTGATGGCTGTGACCGCCTCTCCCGCAACGCGCGCGAGCTCCGGCGCGAACCCTCGAATCCGAGTCGCTCACCAGCGAAGCCAACCTCGCTCCCGGATCGCAGCGGCGGTTCACACAAGTTCGGATTCCCAGCCATCGAAGTTCGGGCGCGGCCGAGACGAGCCAGCTCAGGGCGAGTGCCTCGACAGGCGCCGGCGCATACGAGAGGGCCGACACCAGCGCATCCGCGCAGCTCTCGACGTGGTCCAGACAGCACTGCGCTTCTCGGCCGCCGACGAGCGCGGTATGGAATGCCGTGAAGAGAGTGCCAGGAAACTTGGGATCCAACTGCTGAAGGCAGATCTCCCATCCCGCATTCTGGGCGAGCAGGAGTCCCTCGAGGTTGGCCTCCAGGCGGTCGTCGAGGTCGAACAGGTCCTTCCATCGATAATGAGGGGCTTTGACGGCTTGCACCCGGGTGTCCCAGAGAAACTCCGCCTCGGACGCATGCTGTTCGACGATGGCTGGAAGGATTTTCACGCGTTAGCCAGCGGGGTGGAAATCGAGATTGTCGCAGACGAGCTCGGCAAGCAGGGTCCGCTCGCGCGCGTCGGCGGCAAAGACGTACAGCGCGTCGTGCGCGTGAACCGAGGGGTAGAACAACAGGGCCCCCTCTGGACGGTCGTAAAAGACGGCGCGGTCGTCCACGTGGGGTACCGGATGAAAGCGCAGCTTCTGGACGAACGTCTCGAGCGCCTGCCGCTGGGTCCGACGCTGCGCCTCGGACTTCGGCCCTGGGGGAGCCTCGCCGTGAAGGACTTGTTCGTGGGGCAGCTTGGGCACTCGAAGGGTGAGAAAGGCTCTCTCGTAAAGGTAAGAGAGCAGGGACGGAGCCATGACCGTCTTCTGCCGCGCGGACTCGACCCAAGCTCCCGTGGTCTCATCGAAGCCCCATGTGAGCAGCAGCACGGGTCGCTTCCACGGCTCTCCTTCGATCGGCAAGAAGAAGTGGGTCTCCGCATCGAGGACGCTGGCGAGGTGCACCGCGTCCTTCGGCGGTGGGACTGGACGGGTCGCGTAGAAATCCAGCGTCGCCTCGATGCCCCAGGCGAGGTCCCTGGGAAAAGGTCCATTGAACGGCCCTGGCCGGAACACCGAGGGCCATCCACAGCTCGCGCAACTCCACAGGAATGGGAGCGGGGGCGACCGCTTCGACGCGCTGAAGCGCTTCATGGCTGGCGCCCTGTGCATGTTTTGGGAAATCCGGTTCGTACCGGGCGCAGTCGTCCAGAAAGGCAATCAGCGGAGAGGGCATGGGATCACTTGGCGGGCGGGTTCTGGCACATCATGGAGGTCAGCACGCGCTTGCAGGTGTTGCAGGAGGGGACGGGAGCGGTGCCCTTCTGGGTTTCGCGCACGACGCTCATGGACGCGGAGCAGCCCGCCCCCGGAGGGAACTTTCCTCCCTTGAACGCCGCGCTCGCACCGCCGCATCCGTGCTCCTGGCGGTGAGGCCCACGGGTGTGACCGCGCCGACCGCCGAAATTTGCACGGTCACGGCGGCTCCTCCCAGCTTTCCAGTTCTCGAACGACGCTGCGAAGGAATGTCTTGGGCCCTTGGCCCATCCTTGCAGGTACACCTCTGTGCCCCGTCGGTGGACCGCGCCCTGAGAGGGGAACCGGAGACTGCTGCTGGCGGGACCATCCCAATGTTCATCCGCCATGGGTGGGGGTCGTTGATCCTCGTGGAGCTCCAGGGGATCGACGCGGGGCTTTCCAGGGGGAGGCAATCGGAAGCGCCCTGCGAGACAGAGCACGACGTGTTCAGCCTCATCCAGGCCAAGCTGAAAGGCGGTGCCCAGTTCAAAGGGAGTGAGATTCGCCGCGTCCTTCATCGAGCCGCCGAGCCGGTCCTACCATGCCTCTGATTCCGGAAACGTTTGGTTTCTCCTGGTCTTTGAAGGGTAGAGCACTCAAGGTCAGCCCCGTTCCTCCTTCAACGTTCCCGGACCGGTCCATCGTCTGCTTCAGCAGGGTTGCCTTTCCCTCGAACACCATCCGGCCATCGGGCCGGCGCATCACGCTCACCCCCGACATCAGCTGACCGACGGTCGCCTGCTGCGTCAACGCAGGCGAGGGGACGCCGGGTTCCACCACGATCGGGGTCGTATCGACGACATCGCCCGATTCCGGTCGACTCACTCTCCTCTCCGCCGTCGAGGCCGGATGCTCACGTTGGCGTGGCAGAGGCCCAGTCGCTGCTCAACGCGGCGGGCTTCGAGGCTGGGCCCTTGGATGGCGAGCTGGGATCTCAGACGCGTGC
>JAYUUC010000623.1:0-3261 GCA_043755105.1 Myxococcales bacterium | reverse complement strand
AGGCGCTGATGGCTCATGAGTGGCCAGGAAACATTCGTGAACTGGAGAACGCCATCGAGCGCGCCGTCGTGCTCGCCAAAGGCACAGAGTTGACCGCAGACGACCTCCCGCCCGCGCTGCGCGGTCCGAGGCCCAGTGCGACGATTTCTTTCGGAGGGGTGTCCATGGCTCAGATCGAGCGCCAGGCCATCCTGCAGACCCTTCAGGCTGTCGATGGCTCCACCAGTCGAGCGGCCGAGGTGCTGGGCATCAGCATCCGGAAGATTCAGTATCGCCTCAATGAATACGGCGGACGATTGGCTGCAAAGGACATCGAGCCATCTTGAAATACGTCCCGGTTCAATGTGCAAGTTGCACATCGGTCGATTTGAGCGGAGGCGGGAGGAAGGCTGCATGGCACGCCACACAACCTTGCGCCAGCTGACCAAAGCCGACGCCCAGCGCCGCCGGGTCGCGGGCTGCCGCAGCCACTGACACCTGCTGCGCGGCTTCACGAAGCTGTTTTTGAAAGACAAAGAACTTCGGCGGCAGGCTCGCGTTGAATTCGCTCATGGCGAGCGGAGCCTGGGACCAGACGGGCTGCTCGAGAAACAGCTCCGCTGTCGTATGCGCGTCCTCGAAGCGCAACATCAAGACCGCGCCTTCCAGGCGACTCATCAACGCAGCGTGACGGTCCATCCGCTCACGGAGCAGCCTGCGAGCCAGCGGCTGAAGCGGGTCGACGATGGGCGAAATGGTCGGCTTTTCATGCACCGTCGCTGTTGCCGAAACCGCTGCAGCAGGAATGAAAGCGAGAAGGGCCAGCAGGAGCGACGCGCGCATGAAGTTCTCAGGGGAAGTTGACTTGGACACTGCCTCTTCGCTCACCCTTCAAAGCACGATTCGAGCCGGGTCTCTTGGGGTGTGTGAGCAGGCTCTGTCTCATGCCACGCACCCGCTGCGCTCGATTTCAAGGCGCTGCGCAGCCGTTGCGCTCACAGGAGCCAGACCAGCGGAACGAGTCCGAGCGCAGCAAGCGCCAGAAGGAGCATCAAGCTCTTCCGACCCGTCGACCCATCTGCGAAGGAATGCGCATAAATCGCCTTGATGACGTTGTTGCTTGCAGCAGCGATGACTATCGCCGGAGCCGCAACAAGCAGGGGCGTTGCCGTGGGACCCGTCTGTGCCAGTCCGAGAATGAATGGGTCGACATCGCTGAAGCCCATGAGCGCCGCGAGGAAGTAGAGGCCAGCGCGTCCGAGGTGCTCTCGCGCCAGATGAGTCAAAATCAGGCTGATCACAAAGACGAATGCGAAGAGGAATGAGGCGCTCAGCTCGAGCGGATTCTTGGCCTCGAGAGGGGGCTGCACCGGTCCGTCCTGGACTTTCTTCCGGGAGATCAACCAGCCCACCCCTACGCCGACCAGACCTATCGTGGCAAAGGCTGGGCAGAGCAAGGCAGCGAGTGCGGTGTTGAAGAACACCAGAAAAATGACCAATCGCACGTACATCATCCCCGAGGCCATCAGGATGCTTCCAGCGAAGAGGTTTGGCCTGGTGTCGGTCCTGGCCTGCCGCGCCAGGACGACCGTGGTCACCGTCGAGGAGTAAATCCCGCCCAGGATCGCAGAGAGCGCCACGCCGCCGCGGCCTTTGAGCGCTCGCTGAAGCAAATAGCTGGCAAAAGAGACTCCGCTCACCGCCACCACGACCAGCCAGACCTTGAAGGGGTTGAGCAGAGATCGGGTGACTTCTCGATCCGGAACAATCGGAAGAATGACCACCAGCAAGACCAGGAATTTGGCCACGATGATGATCTCATTTGACGCGACGTGCCGGGTAAGACCCTCCAGCCCCTTCTTGAGCTCGAGCAAGAGGACGCTCAGCACGGCGATGGTGGCTGCGAGCCAGTAGTGCTCCCGCTGAACCAGGCCGCCGAGGGTGAACGTGGCGAGCGCGGAGATCTCGGTGGTCAACCCCGCTGGCGGCTCGCCGACGAGCTTGTGCCCGTACGAGAGCAGCATGAAGCCGCCAATGACGGCCAAGCCAACCAGCCAGGGCACGAGCTGGGGCCCGGAGAGAATCGCGAGCGCGTAACTGACCAGCCCGATGAGCGGAAAGGTGCGGACGCCACCAAACGCATAGGTGGCTTCGTGCTGCTTGCGCTCTTCACGCTCGAGGCCAATGAAAAAGGACAGCGCTAGCACCAGCGCGACGTTGAGCGCGTCCGGCGGCACCATCGGAATCGGCTCGGTCAGCATCGGGACTGCCTCCGCCGCTTGAAACCCGTCTGGCGGCGTCGCTGAGCCTGAGAAGCACGAGCCGGGCCAAGCCCCCACGCAGCCGGGACCGCGCAGCCGTTGCGCCTGAGCACCAAAGCACGCAGCGGATGCCGGGGACGGGGGCCGGATCGACCTGGCACGCTTCGCGCAGTTCTCGGAGTGGCTGAGCGACGCGGACAGCGACCCGAACACGCCACACGAGAGAGCACCCATGAAATGGATCCTGGTGGCAGTGGATGGTTCCGAGCCGGCCAAGGCAGCCGAGCAGCATGCGGCGGAGCTGGCGCGAAGGCTGGGCGAAGGCCTGCTGCTGGCCTACGTGATTGAGCCGCCCATGGTCCCGCCCGAGGGCATGCTCCCCATGACGGAGATGCTTCGCCACCACGAGAGCTGGGCGCTGGGCTACCTGAGGGACGAAGCCCAAGCGCTCACCGCGACAGGGCTTGCCGTGAAGACCGAGCTGGTCATCGGCGTGCCGGCCGAGACCCTCGCTCGCCTGGCCGAGTCCGACGAGGTCGACATGGTGGTGGTCAGCAGCCGCGGGCGAAGCGCCGTGGCTCGCCTGCTGCTCGGGAGCGTGGCGACCCGGCTCAGCCACATCTGCACCAAGCCGCTCCTCATCGTCTCCCACCGAGGGGCGCTGACGACGTCCGCACACGCAGCTCTCCCCGAGCCGACCCCGTGACCCATCGGGACGAATTCGAGGCGCTGGCCCCCTACCTCAACCAGCTCAAGGGGACGCCCGTGCTGACACGAGAGGCCGAGTTGGTGCTGACCCGCCGCCTCAAGCAAGGCGACATGGCGGCGCGCGACGAGCTCGTGGGGTGCAACTTGCCCTTCGTGATCACCGTCGCGCGCAAGTACGTGGGCCGCGGCGCTCGCCTCGACGACCTGGTGCAGATGGGCAACCTCGGGCTGCTGCAAGCCACCAGGTCCTTCGAGCCAGACGTCGGCACCCGCTTCCTCTCATATGCGGTCTGGTGGATCCGCGCGTACGTGC
>JAYUUC010000622.1:0-9552 GCA_043755105.1 Myxococcales bacterium | reverse complement strand
CTTTGCGATGAATCTCGCCGAGGGGTTCCCGAAAGACAAAGTGCTGCTGGTGTCGCCCGAGCCCGTTCGGTCGCTCTCGGACTTGCTGAAGAAGAAGTTCTCCGCCGAACCGAGCAAGGTGATCGCCGGCAAGGGCAGCGGCGGTCTGTTTGTCGCCGAGCTCGAGGGCAAGGTCGCCGTCGAGCCGTTTCTGAAGAAGTGCCGTTCCGCGCTGCTCAAGGCGGTGGGCCACAAAGGTGCGCTGCTCAGCGAGGAGGACGTTACCAAGCTGTTCGAGCAGTCGCTGGTGGGACTCGAAGAGGTGGGTGGTTTGCTCTTCCTGGCCGAGTCGCTGGAAGACAAGAGCTATGACCGGGTGGTGGTCGACACCTCGGCTACCAGCCACGCGCTTCGCTGGTTCGACGAGCTGGTCGGCCTCCGGCGCCTGGTCGCGCTGGCGCGGGGCGAGAAGCTCGGAGCCAAGGTCGGCGCCAAGAAAGAGGTTGCCGTTCAGGGAGGGCCTCTCGACGAGGTGGCGGCGCAGCTGGACCGCGTTCAGGCGCTGCTCAAGGACCCGGTTCGCACCGCTTTCCACCTGGTCGCCCTGGCCGAGCCTGCTCCCGAAGCGCAGACCCGCATGCTGTTCAACGCCCTTCGGACCCGGGGCATCGCGGTCTCTGAAGTGCTGGTGAACCAGATTGAAGACGACACCGGCTGCTCGTCTTGCCAGGGTCGACGGGGGCTGCAGGCGCCCCACGTCCGGAAGTTCCAGCAGCTCGACAAGCTGGTGCCGGTGGTGCTGCTGCCGAAGAAGGAGCTTGCTCCCCGTGGCCTCGACGGGGTGAAGGCCTTCGCCAAGGACTGGGCGATGGGGAAGGAAAGCAAGGCGCTCGAGTTCTCGGCGGCGGAAGGACCTCCTGCTCTGGTGCGGGCGCCGTCGATGCCCCCGATTGCAGCGCCTCCGTTGCCTCCGACCCGGCTGATCTTCTTTGTTGGCCATGGCGGGGTCGGGAAGTCCTCCTGTGCCGCAGCCGCGGCGGTGACCTTGACCGAGAAGGAAGGGCCGGTGTTGCTGATTTCCGCCGACCCTGCCCATTCGCTGTCCGATGTGCTTCAGAGTCGGCTCACCGACACCGAGACCCAGGTCAAGGGCACCAAGGGCCTGTATGCGCGCGAGCTGGACACCGCGGTGTGGTTCACGGCGCTGCGCAAGCGGCTGCGAGAGAAGGCCGAGAAAGCTTTCCCGGCCGAGGTGAAGGGACAGGAGGTCTCTCAGGACCGCGAGCTGCTGCGGAACCTGATCGACGCAGCGCCGCAAGGGCTCGAAGAGCTGCCGGCGCTGTGGGCGCTCACCGACGCGCTGGTGCAAGAGCGGTTCAAGCGAATCGTGGTCGACCCGATGCCCGCCACCGACGAGATGCGGTTGCTCGAGCTGCCGGAGCGGGCCCGCGCCTGGATCACCTCGATTCAAGCGGTGGTCGGCAAGTACAAGGCCAAGGGTCTGGGCGAGCTCGACGCCGAGCTCACCGCAATGCTCAAGCACCTGAAGCGCTTCGAAGATGCGCTGGCGTCGCCGACCGAGGCGCGGTTCGTGGTGGTGACGCGGGGTGAAGACCTGGCAGTCTCGCGGACCGAACGGCTGGTCGAATATCTGCAAAGCCGGAAGGTCCCGGTCGAGCGGGTGCTCGTCAACCGCGTGCTTCCAAAGACCGCCTGCGAGAAGTGCGAGAACCGCCGCAAGAACGAGCTGCTCGCAGCGAAGGCGCTGGAGAAGAAGCTGGGCCTGCCGATCACCGTTGCTCCGGCGCTGGGTCGGCACCCGGCAGGTCTGCGCGAGCTGAAGGCGTTCCGGACGGCGTGGTACGCGCTCTCGGCGACGGCGAAGATCAAGGCGGCCTGAGTCGCGGGAAGGGCCGACCTCGACGATGTTCCGGGCGAATCCGCCCGGCATCTTCAAGGGCCCCGCGGCGGGCTGCCCCGAAGCACGAACACCTCTGGCGGTGCCCAGTCTAGAACTCCAGGAGGCGCCTACGTCGCTCGGAAAAGGTCGGGGCCCACGTTGACGAGGTCGCCCCTGACGCCGAAGTGCTCGGTGCGGGTCTGCATCTTTTTCCGCGCCAGTTCCTTCTTAGAAATCACGTCCCAAAGCTGGAGGCAGCCTTGGGTCGAGAGCGTCACGGCGCGCGACGCACCGACGTAGGCTACCGCGGTGCCTTCGGCGTCCAGCTTCCACGTCACCACACGCTTCCCTGTTTCCGTCGACCACCGGCTCGCGCTTCCGCGGTGAGGAGCCTCACCCCACTTCGATTCGACGCGATGCCGATGGACCGTGAGAAGCGCAGTTCCGTCCGGGCTCACCGCCATGGCGTTGACGTCGAAGGGAGAAGGGACTCGCCAAATCGGTGAGGGGGCCCCCCGTTCGTAGGCGAGCACCTCGCTGCTCTCCCCATTGCCAGCGGTGATGGCCACGAAGACCCGAGCGCCCTCCGGGGAGATCGACACGGATTCGATCCAGCCCGAGCGCCTGGCGGGGGCTGGCCGCAGGGTCTGGGAGGTGTTGTTCCTCAGATCCCAGATGCGAACCGTTCGGTCGTAGCTTCCAGTGACCAGCCAGGTGCCGGTGGCGTCGGCCGCCATCGCGGAGAGGTCCTTGGTGTGGCCCTTGAGCAGGGCGACGCGCTTCATCTGGTGCATGCGAAAAAGCTGCACCAGGCCGCCCTCCTCGGCCAACGCGCAGAGTTCCGAGGTGAGCACCAGGACCTGCTTGATCGGCTTTCGAGACCTTGCAGATTGGAAGAGAACACGCCCTGAGGGGAGCTCGCCCCAGACCACCGAATGTCCTCGCCCCCCAATGAGTCTGGCCGCTCCATCGAGCGAGAGGGAGCACTCGTCAGCACCGCCCAGCTCCGGAGCGGCGACTCGGATGAGCTTGGTGGGAGGTTTGCCCCTTCCCTTGGTAGCCTCGACTTGAAGCGGCACCTCTTTGGGGTCAGCGAAGCCAGCGCGCTTCATTCGCTCGATCTCATGTCTGGCGATGATGCCGGACAGATATGCTGACTCGTAGGTCTTGCTCTTCGTGGAGCCCTTGGCGCCGATAGTGCCACTTCTCACCGTGCACTTGGCGAGCTCGACGATGATCTCCCAGAACCTGTGCGTTCGAGTGGAGTGACGTTCGAGGTAGGCCCGAAAGGTCGACGGGGGCTGAACTGTCTTTCCCTTCGGGTAGATCCGTCGCGCGGTCTTGCGTATTCTACTCGTGGCAGAAGCTTTCTTTGAAGCGGGTTTCAGCACCGGTTTCCCTCCACCCGAAGCACGATCACTTCGCCTCTGGCAGTGCCCAGGGCCAGCTCGTCGCCCACCTGGTTGAATTGAACGGCGGTGACTCCACCGCGGCTAGCGATACTCGCCGATGCGAGCTCATTCCCGTCAGGAAATGAGTGAATCCGGACGGTGCCATCCGCGAAGCCTGCGGCGACCTTGTTGTCAGTGGGGTCAAACGAAAGGCAGACCGCTCCGTCGAGCTTGGCCTCGAATTCTCGACGGGTGCGGGCTCCGTCCCGCGTACGGAAGACAAGAGTTTGATGCCACATGACAGCATTGAACTTGCCGTCCGGTCTTTGACCGAGGACTTTTTGCTTGGCGATGACCGCGAGAAAGAAGTCCCCTGCGGGGGAAAACAGCAGCTGAACCGTGTCGCGACCTTCCCAATCGCCCTCGAAGAAATCGGTGACCCAGAGGATCTGACCGCTCTCGCGCTCGATCATCTTCGCGCAAATCGCCGCACCGTTAGTCCACATCAGGTAGCGACCGTCCGAAGTCATGGCGAGCATCGGAGACGAATCCACTGGAGGCTCCTCCACTCGGCCTATTTCGTCCCAGGGTCCGGGGCCCGTCGACGGCGGGGGATTCTTCTTCCGAACCATGAGCCCCGGTGTGGTTAGCTTTGCTTGAGGAATTGGCTGTTCTGAAGTTCCTATCCGGCGAAGGGCAATCCCCTTGGACGTCGCCAGAGCCACGAACCGGAACTGGCCATCAATCGCTGACAAACCCCGCAGGGCGACATGGCTCATCGGATAGAACGCGGTCTGCGTGGCCCCCTCGGTTCCTGGCTTCCAGACTTCCAACGAAACGCCTCCGGATCCTTCTAATGTATAGAGCAGGCGCCCGTCAGGCAAGAAGTGCAGCCCGCCGCAGGGACCGCTGCTGGCTGAAGGCGATTTCCATGTTCCCGTGCTGAGTCCAGTTCTCAGTTGATAGACGTGGGGAAATTCCTGATAGCGGTAGCCGAGATCAACAACCAAGAAACCCGACTCCTTGGTTCCGAATGCAAATTTGACTACCGGAACGGGCTCGGTCGCCTTGAATCGAAAACTTTCAACGAATCCGGCACCGAAGGCTGTCTTGGCTTGGTGAGGCCATGTTGGCTTTGGCGCGCGGCTCGCCGCTGGCGGGTCAATCAGGGGTCTGGGACAAGGGCCGGGACTGCCGATCGCAATCGTCGTGTCTTCGCCTTGCGGGCGTTCGACCGTGAAACCCGCCCTCTTCAGCACGTCGACAATCAGGGTGTCGTCCCCGCGCCAGTGCAGAGGGAGGGACTGACTTAATTGACCGAAACCGTCGAAGGCTTCATGGCCCTGGGAATGCCAGAACACCGCCGTGGTGTCTCGACCTCGGGAAACCTCTTCGACTGACTCCCAGCCAGCCGACCGTGTAGGACCAGGGTTTTCAAGCGCCGTGACCCCTTCACGACGAAGCTGGGCAAACGCCGAAAGCAACCGACGTAGATCACATTCCATAACTTTTGAGGCGGGCGGGATGACCAGGGTGCCGGTTTCCTGGAAGCCCTCGACGGGGGACTCTTCGACGTCGATGAGCGTGGTCAGGCCGGCCTTCGCAAAGGCGAGCTGTATGCAGTTTCTGTCGCCGCCCCACCTCATTGCCAAGGGCGAGGCAAGACTGGAGCGTGGCTTGAATGCGGTGCCTTCACTCTTGCTCCAGATCAGGAAGCTCTGGGCGTCACCTTCCGCGCGGGGCGAAAACGATTCGAGGAGGGAATCTTCGACATCTGGAAAGACATCAAAGAGATCGAATTGCTGGTTGAGGGGCAAGGACTCGAACTTGAAGGTCTTGCGTTCCTTCAAGGTCCCGACAACTTTCTCCAGATCCCTGAGTGTGATTGACATGGATGAACTCTCGGAGGCGATGGGTCTTGCGACGCCGATCGCTTTACCCACGGCGAGGATCAAGTGTGAATCGGGTCCGACCGGCTCATCGCCTTGAACGCCTCTGGCCCCCAGCCTTCGCTATCGGCCTGAAGGCAGCCGCCGGAAAACTACGCTTCGCACTCCGCAGGGTCGTCGCTCATCGAACCAATGGGGACAGGCACTTCGAGCTTCCCGTCTTCGCCCAGGGTTCCCTCCAGTGAATGGGCGACCTCCGCGGGGGTTGAGTCCAGGGCGAGCAACACCTTCCGGCCCTCGACGCGGTACGTCCCGGAGTGCTGTTCCCGCGTCACGGTGCCCTTCGCGTCGATGGTTCTCTCCCAGAGCACAAGCTTGCCTGCGGCGTCGAAGTGAATCTCGAACCTCGGCCCATAGGCCCCTTGCGGCGAGGAGAACCACGAGAGGTGCTGGAGCAGGGGGCCGACCGAACCGAGTTCCTTGGGGTCGAGTCCGTACAGTTGCTGATAGCGCAAGGTGTCGCGCACCGGCTCGAAGTCCCGATCCTTGCTCGCCCGCGCCTTCCGGGACGGGTCGAGGGCGATCGACCGTTCCAGGTGGGCGAGAATCTCCGCCTTGAAGGCGCCATGCTCACAAGCCTTTCCGACCCGGCGCAGCACTCCCAGTGTGGCCGCGTAGTTGTAGTGGGCGAGGGCGTATCGGTCGTCGGTGTCGATCGCGCGCTTGAACTGGGCCATCGCCTCGGGGAACAGCCCTTTCCGGTAGAGGCGAAACCCCCGGGCGTTGAGGGTCCGAGCACTGGATGCCCCGATCGCCGAGGGGGCGAAGCCGAGCAGCAGAAAGACGAGGAACAAGCGGGTCATGGCGCGGGGCGGGGACTCTACCCGGTGCGTAGGAGCTTGCGCGTTGAATCCTCCCGGAGCGGGTGCTAGTCACAATCGCTCACGATGGCCACCGGCGTCAGCTATGCCCTCGACTTCGAGCGACCGCTCCTCGAGCTCGAGAAGAAAATTGAAGAGCTGAAGATCCGCTCCCACGGAGGGACGGTCGACTTCAGTGCCGAGATCTCCAAGCTGGAGAAAAAGGCGCGCAAGCTGCAGGACGAGATCTTCAACGACCTCTCCCGCTGGCAGGTGGTGCTGCTGTCGCGCCACAACTCGCGGCCCTACTTCCTCGACTACATCGGCTACCTGTTCACCGACTTCTTCGAGATGGCAGGTGACCGCCACTTCGGGGAAGACCCTTCGATCGTCGGCGGCTTTGCGCGGCTCGACGGTCAGCCGGTGATGGTGATCGGCCACCAGAAGGGGCGCACCACCAAGGAGAACATGGTGCGCAACTTCGGGATGCCGCGCCCCGAGGGCTACCGCAAGGCCCGCAGGCTGATGGAACTGGCGGACCGCTTCGAGCGGCCGATTCTCACCTTCGTGGACACCGTGGGCGCCTATCCGGGCATCGGTGCGGAAGAGAGAGGTCAGGCCGAGGCGATCGCCACCAACCTCGAGGTGATGAGCCGGCTCAAGGTGCCGATCGTCGCCACGGTGATCGGCGAGGGATGTTCGGGCGGCGCGCTCGCCATCGGGGTCGGCAACCGGCTGCTGATGATGGAGAACAGCACCTACTCGGTGATCAGCCCCGAGGCCTGCTCGTCGATTCTCTACCGCGATTCGACCAAGGCTGAACGGGCCGCCGACTCGCTGCGGCTCACCGCGAAGGATCTGCTCGGCTTCAAGATCACCGACGAGGTGATTCCCGAGCCCCCCGGGGGCGCCCACCGAGATCCAGCCCGCGCAGCTGAAGCGGTGGGACGGGCGGTGCGCAAGCACCTCAAGCAGCTCAAGGGAATGTCCGGTGACGCCCTGGTGGAAGACCGTTACAAGAAGTTCCGCGCGATCGGCGCCTTCACAGGGAAATAGCTTTGCCGTCCATGGTTCCTTCTGCTGCTGGGCCCCTCATGCGACCACTGGTTCCCGAGTACATCGAGACGTTGCTTCCCTATGTGCCCGGCAAGCCGATCGAGGAGACCGAGCGGGAGTACGGCATCACCGGGGTGATCAAGCTCGCCTCGAACGAGAACCCGCTGGGTCCGTCGAGGCTGGCGATCGAGGCACTCGAGCGGGCTGCCCGGTCGGTTCACCTCTACCCTGACGGCTCGAGCTTCTTTCTCGTTCAGCGGCTCGCGCAGTACCTCGGGGTGCAGCCCAATCAGGTATTCGTGGGCAACGGCTCGAACGAGATCATCGAGCTGCTGATCCGGACCTTCACCACCCCCGACGACGAGGCGCTGCTCTGCCGGGGATCGTTCCTGATGTACAAGGTCGCGCTCCAGTCGCACGGCCGGCGGTTCGTCGAGGTCCCGATGCGCTCGGGCTTCCGCTACGACCTCGAGGCGATGGCGGCCCGCATCACGTCGAAGACCCGGATGATCTTCCTCGCCAATCCGGACAACCCGACCGGCACCGCGTTCAGCCGTGCCGAGCTGGACGCGTTCCTGGTCAAGGTTCCTCCCGAGGTGCTGGTGATCCTCGATGAGGCCTACTTCGAATACGTCGACTGGTCCGAGTACCCCAACGGCCTCGACTACTTTCGAGACCACCCGAACATGGTGGTGCTGCGCACCTACAGCAAGATCTACGGCCTCGCCGGCGTTCGCCTGGGCTACGGGGTGATGCAGGCCCCGCTCACCGGCTACCTCAACCGCACCCGGATGCCGTTCAACCTGAGCTCGCTCGCCCAGGCGGCCGGCGTTGCTGCGCTCGATGACGTCGAGCACTTGCGCACCACCCGCGACACCACCCACCGCGGCCTGCGCTACTTCGAGGAGGCGCTGCCCAAGCTGGGAGTGACCGTTCCCCACAGCCACACCAACTTCGTGTTCGCCGACTTCGGGAAGCCGACCTCGCTGATCTACGAGCAGTTGCTTCGGCGCGGGGTGATCACAAGGCCGGTAAACGGGTACGGCTTCCCCAACGCGCTTCGAATCTCGGTGGGCCTGCGCACCCAGAATGAACGGTTGGTGAAGGCCCTCGAGGAAGTTCTCGCGTGAGTCGCCCCTTCATCGTCGCGCTTGATGGGCCCGCTGGAGCCGGAAAGTCCACCGTCTCGAAGCTGCTGGCGCGTCGGCTCGGTTTCTCTCTGGTGGACACCGGGGCGATCTACCGCTGCGTCGCGCTCACCGCCCTGAAGGAGAACGTGGGCCTCGAAGATGACGCCGCGCTCGAGGTGCTGCTGGGTCAGATTCACATCTCGTTCAAAGTGGTGGGCGAAGAGAATCGGGTCTTCCTCGGAGGGGCCGATGTCTCGAGTGAGATCCGCGCTCCCGAAGTCTCAATGGGAGCCTCGAAGGTCTCGGGCCGACCGGTGGTGCGCGCAGGGCTGCTGGCGCTCCAGCGGCGGCTTGCGCTCAAGGCCGAACAAGGAGCCATTCTCGAAGGCCGTGACATCGGAACGGTGGTCTTCCCCGATGCCGACGCGAAGTTCTTCCTCGACGCCAACGCGGAAATCCGTGCGCGGCGGCGATACGAAGAGCTCTTTCAACGCGGCGTCGAGAGCTCGTTCGGCGACGTGCTCGCGGACCAGACCCAGCGCGACAAGGACGATTCGTCCCGTGAGCTGGCACCGCTCAAGGCGGCGGACGACGCGGTCCGTGTTGACTCCACCTCGATGCCGCTCTCGCAGGTCGTACAGCAACTCGAGCAGGTGGTGCGTCAGAGGATCGCGGCCAAGGGCTGAGCGGGGCCAAGCGGCGTCTTGGTCAGACGGGGTCCAGCCCGAGAAAGGTGCGAACCCGCTTGTCGGCGGGAAGTCCGGCGCGGGCAGAGGGATCTTTGACCAGCGTATCGAGCGCCTCACGCAGGCGTTCCTTGCTGGTTCCCAGTTTTCGGGGCTCGAGGGAGATCGGGTCGCGTGAGCCTTCCTCTCCGACAATTTGGATCACCCCGTCGCGCTCTTCGATGCCTCGCACCGAGGGCCAGGGCACCGTCCGGACCCCCGAGCCGCGCTCGCGGAAGTAGAGGGCTGACTCGCTGAGAATCAAGCTCGGCCACGAGAGCGGGCGCAGCTGAGCCCGGAAGAGTACCAGCCCCGCCGCGAGCCCGAGGCCCAGCCCAAGGATCGGCGCACGCTCCCACTTGAAGGCCCGTTGAATCAGGGCCCCGGCGACCGCAGTCCCCAGAGAGAAGAGCAGATAGCGGATGACGTAGATGCCCTTGAGGGTGCCGGAGAAACCGAACTGAGCGGGAGGAATGGAGGGGAGTGAGCTCACCGCCCGATAGATCCACGCACTGGCCTCTCACGTCAATGCGCCGGGCGAAGGAGCGCACCGCGTGGATGCGCGGGGCCTGTCCAGCGGGACGGTGAGCCCAGCCCTGAAGCGTCTCCGCACGGAGGGCGG
>JAYUUC010000621.1:0-9564 GCA_043755105.1 Myxococcales bacterium | reverse complement strand
GGACAATAGGGAAGGGAGTCTGGCTTACCTTCTTACAGGGTTGCCTCAGACCCCCGTCAATAATTCCATGATTCCAGCTATTTACATCGCCACGCAGTTGGCACGAATGCCGCTACAGGGTGGGTCTGCAGATGGAGGCTGGCGATGGGCGTATTGATTTCAGCGTGGGTCGGGGTGCTCTCGGGTCTGGGAGCCCGGTTCGCGGTTCCGGGCTGGAAGTCTGGGGGTCGAGCCATCACTGTGGCCACGGTTCTCGTCGCGGTCACCGGCGCGATGCTGGGCGCGATGCTGCTCACCGGATTCAACCCTTCGACGACGCTGTTCTCGGTCCACCCGGCGCTGGGAATCGGGTCGGTGGCGGGAGCCTGGGTGTCCCTGCTGCTCCTCGGTTCGCCTCTCGCTCGAGGGAGCCGAAAGCTCGCCTCGGCCGAGCCCGAGCTCGACTTCGAGCCGTCGGCCTCGACACAGGTGTCGACGTCACCAGGCAATGAAGGGCGGCGGGTGCACCTGCGACCCACGCTGGGCCGGCGAATCTCCCGTCCGACGCTCACGCCCATTCCTGCAGCGGCCCCGACCGTGAATTAGGTTTCGACCCGCGCTCCGGTCGGGAAACTCACCGGTAGCGCAGCCACTCCCCGAGAATCGACTTCAGTAGCATGTCCACGGAAAGCCCGTGCCTCTTCGCGATGTTTGCGAGGTGTTCCGCATCGGCGCCGTTCAGGGAGACGTTGAGCACCTGTTCATTCACCGAGCTCAAGGCGCCCACCGATGGCTCCACCTGAACCGAGACCGGCTCGAGGTTGGAGATGACTTCTTCCTGCTCGACCGAGGCCGTCGCCGGGTTGCGCGCTGCGAGCCGGGCCTTCTCTTCCTCGAGCTCGTCGAAGAACAGCTGCTTGAGGAAGTTCGAGAGGTGGATGTTGGACGGCGTGAACTCGTACTGGGACAGGAACTGATCGATGTCGTACTGCATGTCCCACGCGGTCTGGTACCGCTTCTCGCGGTCCTTCTCCAGCGCGCGCATCAAGATCGCTTCCACCGCCTCGGGAATGTCGGCCTTGAAGTACGAGGGAGCGTAGATCTTCCCCTCGGTGATGCTCTTCAGAATCGCCACTTCCGATTCGCCGGTGAACATCTTGAACCCGGTGAGCCACTCGTACAGCACCACCCCGAGCGAGAAGAGGTCGCTGCGGTTGTCGAGCGGAGTCCCCATGCACTGCTCGGGGCTCATGTAGCTGAGCTTGCCCTTGATCTCTCCGGCGCGGGTCTGCTCGAGCTGGTTGGCCGCCTTGGCGATGCCGAAGTCGAGCACCTTCACCGTGCCGTCGAAGGAGACGAAGATGTTCTCCGGAGTGACGTCGCGGTGAACGATGTTCAGCGGGTTTCCGTAGAGGTCGACCTTCTGGTGCGCGTAGTAGAGGCCTTCGCACACCGAGGAGGCGATCTTCAGCGCGTAGACCATCGGGAACGGAATCCCCATGGTGTCGGCCTTGGGGATGATCCGCCGCATGTCGCGGCCGAAGATGTACTCCATCGCGATGAAGTAGCTCTCGCCGATCTTCCCGAGGTCGTAGATCTGCACGATGTTCGGGTGGTTGAGCTGGGCGGCGAGCTTGGCCTCGTTGAGGAACATCTTCACGAAGCTGGTCTGCTTCGACAGATGGGGCCGGATCCGCTTGATCACGATGGTCTTCTCGAACCCCTCGAGGCCGGCCTGACGGGAGAGAAAAATCTCCGCCATACCGCCGACCGCGATGCGATCGATCAGCGTGTACTTTCCGAACCGGGTCGAGTCGCGGCGGGGGCTGGATTGTTCCACGGGGTGGCACCCTGTTAGTCCACTTCCAGGCGCCTGTCATCGATCGCCGCCGCCGTTTTCAATCCAGCGCGTACACCGCGACCTTGAGCCCCCCGGACTGGCCTGACGCGAGCGGAAAATCGACCTCCGACGCCGCCAACCGGGCCTGCACCGTGCCACTTCGACCTGCCGCCGCCAGCCCCTGGGCCACCATCGCTTCGAAGCGAACCCTCGCGAGGCTGGCGAGGTTGCAACAGGCGATCAACCTGCCGCTGGGAGCGACCACCCGGGCGGCCTGCTCGGCGAGGTCGGCATAATCGCTTGCTGCCGAGAAGCGACTGCGCCGGGTGGTAGCGAACGAAGGCGGGTCGAGCAGCACGTCATCAAATGACTCCCCCTTCTTCCGGAACCGATTCAACCAATCGAAAACATCGCCGGCAATCGCATCGCCCGGAGTCTGATTCTGTCCGTTGAGGGCCGCGTTCTCTGCACCCCAATCGAGCACCCGGCGCGAGACGTCGAGGTTGACGGCGCGACGCGCGCCCCCTGCCAGCGCTGCGATGCCGAAGCCGCAGGTGTACGCAAAGCAGTTGAGCAAGGTCCGGTCACGCGACTGCTCCCGCACCCAGCGGCGCAGCTCTCGGGCATCGAGGTAGAGCCCGACCGACAACCCCTGCCCCGGTCGAATCAAGAAGCGCAGCCCCTGCTCTTCGGCCACGCATTGCTCCACCGGCTCGCCGCGCGCCGGCTGCTCAGGGGCGACCCTGTCCTTGTCCACGTTCGCAACGACCCGCGCCTCCTTCGGGCGCCGTTTCAGATAGAGCGCGCGAGTCCGGCCCACCGACATCACCGCGTCGGCGAGCGCTTGCTCCTCTACGGGCGAGAGCTCCCGGTAGAGGCTGAGCACCGCCACCTCGCCCAGCCGATCAAGCATCACTCCCGGAAAGCCGTCGGCCTCGCCATTGACCCAGCGGAAGGCATCGGTACGCGCAGGCAAGGCGCGCCGGCTCAGCGCCTGCTCGAGCAAGTCAACCGCGGTCACGGCGTTGGGGCTCCCACAGGTCGAGGAGCGGGGCTGCGTTCCCACACCGCTTCCAACGCCAGGGCGGCATCGGCGGCGAGCTGCAGCGAGTCGGCCCCGAGCAGCTGCCGTTCCCGAACCACCACCCGGCCGGCGACGATCGTCCACGCCACCGGCACCTGGCCCAGCTGCATCAATAGATGCGGATTGAACCCATCGGTGCTGTCCTTGGCGGGGACGTGATCGTAGACGACCAGGTCCGCCATCGCTCCCGGCTCGACGTTGCCGCAGGGCATTCCGTAGAGCATCGCGCAGAGCTCTGCGGGGCCGCCCACCATCAGCTGCGGCAGCACCCCATCCGGGTCGAGCAGCCGACCGGTCCGAGCGACCCGCATCACGCTGACGAAGGCGCAGGCCAGCTCTTCCCAGAGTGACCCGGTGCCGCCAGTGCCGAGCCCGGCCAGGTTCTGGTGCGCGAACACCGAATCGAAGCCTCCCCACCCTGCGCCCGAGGCGAGGCTGAAGCGGGGACTGAGTGCAATCAAGGTTCGGGTCCGCGCCAGCCGCGCCGACTCGGCGCTGTCGATCGCGTCGGCGTACGCTGCGACACCGCCCGGACCGAGCAGGCCGAAGGTCTCGAACCGCGGCACCACCCGGCGCCCATGGCGCGCATAGGTGAGGCTCAAGTCCTCTTCGCTCTCGGCGAGGTGGTAGTGGGCTCCGACCCCGAGCTGTTCGCGCAGCCTTCCGCCGAGCCGGAGCAGCTCGTCGTCGCAGGCAAACGAGGCATGGAACCCGAGCGCCGAGCGCACCAGCGGGTGACGCTGAAGCGAGCGGCTGTGGGCCGCGTTGGCCTCAAGCTGGGCCATCGCAGCGCTTGCGCCCAGAGCACTGTGGCTGGCATGGCTGTGCACCAACCGGACGCCGAGCGCAGTCGCCACCCGGGCCTGAACGGCCAGCGCCTCGGAGACGATCGCCGGCGCGTGCAGGTGCTCGACCACCGTGGTCACTCCTGCTCGCAGCGAACGGGCGAGCGCATGGGCGGTGAGCGCTTCGACCTCGGCGACGGTGAGCCGCTGGTCCAGGGCCAGCTGGGCGTCGAACCGCTCCAGGGGGTTGCGGAGCAGCAGCTCGCCGGACAGCGGCAACAGCTGACCGCCGACCAGGTGGCTGTGACAGTCGACCATGCCGGGGCCGACCAGTCGTCCCTGACAGGCCACCGCCCAGTCTCCGGGGAGCACTGGCAGCGCCTCGTCGGGGAGCACCTGAGAGATCTTCCCCGCCTCGATCAGCACGGCCATCGGCGCGCGGATGCGCCCGTCGGCCCGGAACACGCTGCAGTCTTTGAGGAGAAGACGGCCTTCCACGGTGCGGACTTAAGTCTACCCACCCCGACTTGAAAAGGGCGCGGGCCGCAAAGAATGGCAACTTTCCATTCCCTGCAGCCCGCCGAGGAAACTTCTGCTGTCGCGCTTAGTAGGCGTTGTTCTCGCCGAAGTTCTTCATCGCCTTCTTTTCAATCGGGTCGCCCGTCGACGCCTTGGCGCGCTGGATCACGGTGTCGTTGCCCGAGAGCGCGTCAGCCGACATGCCGAACAGCTTGCGGATGTTGTCGCCGAACAGGGTGATCACCCCGATCGCAGCGATGGCGATCAGCGCCACGATGATGATGTACTCGGTCATGCCCTGCCCCCGGCGACGGCGCAGGCTGAGCTTCTTCTGGGGAAAAGCTTTCTGGGGGGTGGTCATCTTCATCGGGTGCCTCGAGGGGGTTGAATGCTACGAAAGGCAGAGTACCGACCCCGCAGGAAGCCAACCATCGGGCATCAGGAGGATGGGAGAATCCCCTAGTCCTTTTGGCAACTTGACTCATTTTTCGACCCCGCGAGGCCCTCCGGGTTCGCCCCGAAGTGGACAGTTCCTTCAGGCTTTCGATACGGGATTCAGGATTTCTCCTAGAACGGCGCCACGATGGATGCCTTCCTCTCGCCGGCGCTGCAGCTGTGGTGGTCCGACGCCCTTCAAGTTCAGAGCGTCGAGGGCCCCAGCCAGCAGGTGTTGCGGTCAGACGCCGACAGCCTTCGGGGGCAGCCGCTGCACCAGGCGCTGGGGATCACGGCGACCGAAGCGCAGGAGCTCGACGGGCGGAGTCGAAGCCGGTCGTTCGAGTCGATCTTTCTTCATGCCCAGCTCGCCGGTCAGAAAGTCTGGCTGCGGCTGACCCCCGGCATGTCCGGGAAGCAGCCCTCGGCCGCGGTGCTGGACATCGAAGCGATGCTTCACGGCGCGCCGCCGCTGCAGATCTCGAAGCTGTCGTCGTCGCTCAGCCACGAGCTGCGCAACCCGCTCTCGTCGATCAAGATGGCGGTGCAGACCCTGGCGCGAAATCCGGGCCACTCGGAGCGGGACCAGCGCCGCCTGGTGATTGCCAACCGCGAGGTGCGGACGATGGAGCGGATGCTGTGGCTGTTCTCGGAGTACGGCCGGGAGAGCACCCCGATGCTCGAGCCCGCCTCGCCCAAGCAACTGCTCGAAGAGGCGGCCGCGCTGGTTCAGCCCGAACTGAGCGAGCGAAAGATCAAGCTCCATCTCGAGCTCCCGGAAGGGTTGCTGCCGACCCTGCGGGTGGATTCGAATCGCCTTCGGCCAGTGCTGTCCCAGCTATTCATGAACGTCGCGATGGGACAGGACGAAGGCAGCGAGCTGAAGCTGCGCATCTCCCGCGAGGGCCCCTGGTGCCAGGTGGTGGTTCAGGACCCGGGGGCGACCTTGCCTCAGGAGGAGCAGGGCAAGGTGTTCGAGCCGTTTGCCACGATGCTGGCGCGGGGGGCGGGACTCTCGCTGGCCGCGCTGCACCGGGTGATGGTAGGTCACGGGGGCTCGGTGACCGCCGCGGTGGGCGCGGGAGGGACCGGCATCACCTACACCCTCTCGTTCCCGATCTGACCCTCTGATGGAGACGCTGCTTCTCGTCGACGACGACCTCTCGCTGCTCGAGTCCTTGAAGATGCATTTCGAGGACAGCGAGCTCGACGGTCAGCCCCAATTCGAGGTGGTGACCGCGACGAATGCCGCCGGCGCGCTCAGGCTCGCCGAGCAGGTACATCCGTCGCTGGTGATTCTGGACATGATGCTCCCGGACCGGACCGGGCTGGAGATCATCGAAGAGCTGAAGCGGATCTGCGGCGACTCGCCGATTCTGATCGTCACTGCGTTTCACGACATGCAGACCACCATCCGGGCGATGAAGCTCGGGGCGTTCGACTACATTCACAAGCCGTTCCCCGACCCCGCCGCGCTGGACCTGGTGGTGGGCCGGGCGCTGAAAGTTCGGCAGCTCTCGCGCCGGGCGAACACCGCCACCGCAGAAGGCTCGGTGGTCCGGCTGGGGGACATCGTCGGCACCAGCCCCTTGATGCAGCGGCTGGTAAAGGAGATCGGCAAGGTCTCGGCGGCTCCCCGCGCCACCGTGCTGCTCACCGGCGAGTCTGGTACCGGCAAGGAGCTGATCGCCCGGGTGGTCCACAACTACTCCCACGACGAGCCTCAGCCCTTCATCGGCATCAACTGCTCGGCGATCGTCGACACCCTGCTCGAGAGCGAGCTCTTCGGCCACGAGAAGGGCTCGTTCACCGGCGCCTCGGCGGTGAAGCAGGGGAAGTTCGAGATCGCCGGCGAGGGCACCGTCTTCCTCGATGAGATCGGCGACATGTCGCTGATGCTCCAGGCGAAGTTGCTGCGGGTGCTTCAAGAGCGCGAGTTCGAGCGGGTGGGCGGAATCAAGAAGATCTCGCTCAAGGCCCGCGTCATTGCCGCCACCCACAGAAACCTCTCCCAGGAGGTCGCGTCCGGCCGCTTTCGCGAGGACCTCTTTCAGCGGCTCACTGTGGTGACGCTCGAGATCCCCCCCTTGCGCGACCGCCGGGAAGACATTCCACCCCTGGTTCATCACCTGCTCGAGCGAATCAACGAGAAGGTCCACAAGCGGGTCAGCCGCGTTCCCGCCGAAGTGATGGACTACCTGGTTCGGCTGCCGTGGCGGGGCAACGTTCGCGAGCTCGAGAACGTCCTCACCAACGCGGTGGTGCGTTCGCCCGGCGAAGTGCTGGTCCCCGAAGACTTGCCCAAGCTCGAGCCCGCTCCGGGGACGGCGCCCGAGAACGGCGATGCCCTGACCCGCTGGCTCACCGGCTCGGGCGCTCCGATGGACCTCGCCCAGATTCCGACCCTCGACGAAGCAGAGAAGATCCTCATCCTCCGCGCGCTCCAGGCGACCAAAGGCCACAAGGGCAAGACCTGCCAGGTGCTCGGCATCAGCCGTCCCACCCTCGAGCGCAAGCTCCAGAAGTACGCCGTCGGTTCCATTGCACCGGAGTCGGGCAAAGACCTCCCCTGAACAGTGTTGGTCCTTGCACATTTGGCCCAGGGAATTGAACGAAACGTTTCATTTTTTCGAAACGTTTAAACGTTCCGTGCCGACTACCGAACAAAGGGGGTCGGCTTGCGGACCGATGTGTCGCTAAGTCCCCAATCTCGCAGATGTTTAATTTCAACTTTTGGGCAGGGCGACTGGCACGTTCCTTGGAAAGAGGTGGAATCCCAAACTTTCAAGGAGCAGCTGCCCATGCATGGATTCAACCGCCCCCTCGGCCCGATCGGTTCCAATGTCGTCGTCCCGGTCCAGACGACCAGCTCGGGGATGATGGTGACGGCGAACAAGATTGTCCCTGGGCAGGAAGTTCTCGACTTCAAGGGTTACTTCAAGGTCGAGACTTTTCCCCACAACTCGGTGATCTACCGCCCCGGAGACACGGCGGACCGCGTCTACCTGCTGAAGAGCGGCCGGGTGCGGCTGATGCGGTTGGGAAAGAACAGCACCCGCTCGGTGGTATCGATTCTGCGCCCCGGCGACCTCTTTGGTGAGCTGTTCCGCCCGGAAGGCTCGGCGGTCGAGGAGATGTCGGTGGCTGCGGGCGAGGCCGAGGTGTGGTCGATCGAAGGCCGCGACTTCCGCGCCCAGCTCGAGGCGCGCCCCACCCTGGCGATCGACGTGATTCGCGCCTACGCCGACCGGGTCCGCGGGCTTCGTCAGCGGGTGCTCGGGCTCACCTTCAAGGAAGTGCCGGCGCGTCTGGCGGACACCCTCCTCACTCTCGCGGAAGCCCACGGAGAGCGCTGCCCCCACGGCGGCGAGACCGACCTTCGCGGCATTACCCAACAAGACCTCGCAGACCTGGTGGGCGCTTCCCGCTCGTTCGTCTCCACGTTGATCAACGAGATGAAGCGGGACGGCGTGCTCGGCAACGTCGGCCGCATCCTCTGCGTCCGCGACCAGAAGGCGCTCCGGAAGCTCGCCTCGGACGAGAAGTAGTCGCTGCTCGACCCCTGAGGGAGACAACGCCCCGTTCCCTGCGCGTCAGGGGCGGGGCTTTGTCGTGCCTGCAGTTTTGTGTGCACTCGGGGTCGTCGCCGTTCAAGCTGAGCGCTAAAAGCCTTTCCGTGAGCTCACCCGATCCCGTCCCGTCGACGACTGTTCCCGAAGGTCCGAGGCGCCTGCCTGACGAGGCCTATCGGAGCCGATTGCAGACGGCACAACAGGCCTTGAAGTCGCTCGATGCGCGAGCGGCGCTGCTGGCCAACGCCCGCGGGGTGACCTTCCTCGCCGCGCTGGCCTTCGCCGGCTTCGCGCTGTTTGGAAAGCTTCCCGGGACCGGCTGGTACGCAGCGCTGGGGTGCCTCGCCGCCTACGCGCTGCTCGCGAATCGGCACGACCGCGTCACCCGGGAGGAGCGGCGAGCGGCGATGCGGGTCGAGCTCAACGCCCGCGGCGTGGCCCGGCTCGAAGGGCGCTGGCGGACCTTCACCCAGAACGGGGAGCGCTACCTGCAGCCCCGGCATCTCTACGCGCCCGACCTCGACATCTTCGGGCAAGGGTCGCTGTTTCAGCTGGTCGACGAGACCGCCACCCGGGGCGGAGAGGAGAGGCTGGCAGATTGGCTGGGTCAGCCGTCGCCTCGGGAGCAGGTGCTCGAGCGTCAGGGAGCGGTCCGCGAGCTGGCGCCGCTGCTGGATTTCCGGCAGTCGCTGATTGCGGAGAGCTTGATCGCCGCCCGGCAAAAGGCGGATGCGGGCCGGTTCATCGACTGGGCAGAGGCGGCACCTTCCCTGGATCGTTTGCGCTGGGCGATACCCCTCGCCTGGGGGCTGCCCGCAGTGACGCTGGGGCTCTACCTGCTCGGAAAAGCCGACCTTGTTCCATCCCCGCTCTACTGGCTGGGCCTCGCCGCGCAGCTGGCGGTGGTGGCGTTGACCCGGAAGCCGCTGGGGGAATTCTACGACCTGATTTCAATGGGCGAGAGTGGGTTCGTTCGCTTCGAGCAGACCTTCGCCACATTTGAAGGTCAGACCTTTCAGGACCCCTCTCTGGTGCGGTTGCGGCAGAGACTTCAGGGCGCCGGCACCTCGGTCTCGGAGCGCTTTCGGTCCTTCAGCCGGCTGCATGGCTTCGCCGAGCTTCGGCAATCAGGGCAGATGCACGCGGTGATCAACCTGCTGCTGCTCTGGGACGTGCACTGGCTGTTCCGGCTCGAGGCCTGGCGAAAGGCGAACGGGAAGGAAGTGCGAGGGTGGTTCGAGGCGCTCTTCGAGCTGGAAGCGCTGAGCGCGCTGGCGGGATTTGCCCACGACCGACCTGACTATCCCTTTCCTTCGCTGGCAGAGCGGGGCCCACGCTTCGAAGCGGTGG
>JAYUUC010000620.1:0-9564 GCA_043755105.1 Myxococcales bacterium | reverse complement strand
AAGGACCTCGCTTCCGGCGGCACCTCGCCCAGTTTGGTCAGCGCCAGCCCATCGAGTGACTGAAAGATCTCGAAATGGTCGAGGGTGTCCTGCGAGCCGCTCAGGTCCCATTCGAGCGTCTGCATCGAGAGACGAGACGTTACCGCCACGCAGTTGTCGACGCCGTTTTCAATCGCCGTTCCAGCCTCGTAGTCATTCCAGCTGACCAGCTGAAGCGCGGCCAGCTGCGTTCCCTCGCGGTAGAACCGCGACGGCAGGTTCAGCGCCCGAAGCCAGGTCTGACCGCAGTCCCGGTCGATGGTGACGTTCGTGGTCGGGTGGCGGAGGAAATCATTGAACCCGGCATAGCCGACGCCCACCGTTGCCAGCGGGCCGTGTCGCCCACCGTCGAGATAAAACTGGATCAAATTCTGTTCGCCCCAGTTTCGGGGGTCTCCATCGACGCTGAGCGCTGCAAAGGCTCCATCAAAGGCCGAGACCTCGAAGCCGGTGTTGCCTTCATGCAACAGTCGAATCGAGAGTCCAGAGAGAGCCTGCCGAACCTGGTTCCAGTCCACCGTCACGCGCTCGAAACCGCGGAGGAAGAGCACGCCTCTCTGCTCGAGCTTGAGGTAGGCGTGCGAGCTGAGAAACGGGCGCGCCTCGGATACCCGGGCCACCAGCTCGGCGGTGGGGTCCTCTCCGCTGAGGTCGCGGGCATCGAGGCGAAGAGCGATTCCAAACTTGCCCGCACTGGCTTCGGCCTCATGAAGAAGAAGGCGGGTCGCGAACGCCTGCTCGGGATGGGTCGCGCCCTGCCAACGAACCACGGCGCCATCGAGACCGCGGCTGAGCATGTCTTCGACCTGACGGTGGACGTAGTCCGGTTGCCACGAGAAGTAGCCCGCGAACACCTCGCCCGGGCCGTCGAGGCGAAGCACCACTTCGGCGAACAGCTGGGTCGTCGAATGGCCGTACAAGAGTGACCGGGTGGTCACCTTGCTGACGTTGACGTTGTCGAGGAAGCCTCCAGAACTGGTGTTGCTGTTCAGCTCGTCCGGCAAGGTGCTGAACAGGGACGGCGGGCGCGGGAGTCGCTCGCCCTCGGGCAAGGGGGCTTCCTGCCGGGGAGTAGAGACCTGGGCGCTGACCGGGCCAAGGTGAGCTCCGTCCCGAACGCGGGTCCCCTTGGCCAGGTGGAAAGCCGGTGAGTAGGCGTCAGGACTCTCAGGGGCACCCGGAAGCTCGGCTCCGCAGCCCAAGAGCGAGCCTGCTGCGATCACCGACACCCATGCGTTGGTCAGCTTCTTCATCGGTTCCGCCTCCGGGTCCTGTTCGGACCCCACCGATGAAATTCTACAAACTAGACAATCAATTTCTAGTGCGCGGGAACTTTTACAGCACAGACATTAACTCCGAGGCGCACGTGCCGTGTTTCCTTTCCCTACCGGTGGGCGAGCCAAGCCCTGGAAGTTGCGAGCGCCTTCAATTCCCTGCTCGGAAGGAGAAGTACCCTCCCCGCCCACCTCACGCGCCTGGGCGGAGGTGAGCCAGGGTGGTTGCTTTCGTCTGTCGCTGGGGGCCTTGACTTCGCTCAGGCGTAACGACGGGTCGAGGGCGTGGTGCTTGTGCCGGTCGTCCGTTCGACGGCGCGGTAGTCGGTGACCGCCCAGACCCCTGCGAGCACGATGCCCGAGGCGATGTAGAAATTTCTCGCCGCGGGGACGTCGGAGAACCTGAACAGGAACGGAATCAGCACCAGCAGAATCGCTTCCACCCCTTCGATCGCACCATGGACCGGAAACGGAATGATCTTCGCCAGCCCAACCGGATAGTTGGTCAGCACGGTGAGGCCAAGGTGGATCACCCCCAGAGCATACGAGAGCCCGGCGGCAACGCCTCCGAAGCGAAACACCGAGGGAGCGAGCAGCAGAATCAGAACCGCGAGATAGTCGATGGAGCCGTGAAGCTTCGGGTTGAGGATTTTCATGAAAGTCTCCTCCTCCAACGCTCGCCATGCGGCCTGGGCTACGCAATCGCCGCCCGGGCGGATAGAAGAGGGTCGTGAATTCTCTTGGCTTCCGGCGGCTCGACCGCCTGGTCCGCTCGCCCGTGGACGTCAGGCGACTTCCTTCGCCCTTCGAAGGACTGCCGGGATGACCGCTGTTCCGATCGTTCTCCTGGTCTCGCCGAACTACCCGCCCTACACCGCGGCAGACGCGCCCGAGGCCCCGATGCATGCCGCGGCCCGAAAGCAGAGCCCGAATGTGCGGGTAGAGATTATTGCCCTCTCGCCATCCGAGGACGAGTTCACCCACCTCGATGACCTCGGCAACCTGGTTCATCGAATCAACCCGGCCCGCTCCTATCTGTTCAAGGCGGTGGGCAAGGCGCTGCCGCTTCTGCCCCTGCACTTGAGGAACCACCCGAACGCCTTCACCGCTCGCGTCGCCGAGAAGACGCTCGAGCTGTGTACAGTGTGGAATCGGCAGGTGGTGGCGCTGGAATTCGAGGGAATTCCCGCCGCAGCCCGCTGGCTTGCACCCTCCCCGCCCTCGGTCCCGGCCGCTCGGTACCCCGCTGCTTCGGAGTTCCGGCGCATCGCCAGCGTGGACCTGGTGTGTTGCACCTACAACCGGTTCACCGACCTCGAGACTTCGCTGGTATCGATCCAGCGTGAGGCCGCGGCAGCACGTGCCTCGGGGTTGAGCTGTCAGGTCTGGGTGGTGCACCAGAATCCAGACACCGCCCGCGACCTGCGAGTTTCCCACCCTTCGTGGAAGGCCGACGCGGACCTGCACTTCGTCTTCGCCTCGCCGCCCGGATTGCCCCGAGCGCGCAACGTGGGTCTGGCGCACTCCCGTGGCGACCTGGTCGTGTTCATCGACGACGACGTGGTTCTCGACCCCGGCTTCGTGCTCGAGCATGTGCGTGCCGCCGACCGCCATCCGAGTGCCGCCGGCGTGGTGGGTCGCACCCGCTCGCGCATCGAAGGGTCGCGCCTCAACACCCACGCCGCCGTGGGACAGATTCGGTTCTCCGGGGCTTTCGATACCAACTGGGACTCCACCCACGCGGACGCGGTCCTGGTTCCCCAGTCTCCGCTCGGCGCCAACATGTCGTTTCGTCGCGAGACGATGAACGGCTTGTTCGGCCCCGCCTGGTTCGACGAGCGGCTCGAAGGTTCGGCCCACCGCGAAGAGTCGACCCTGGCGGTGAAGCTGTTCCGGACCGGGAATCATCTCGTATTCGCGCCGCTGGCGGGGCTCTTTCACTTCGAGGCGACGACGGGAGGCTGCGAGAACCGCGGCCCGGAAGACAGGCCCCGACTGCTCGCCCATCGACAGCTCGACTACCTGTTTCTCCACCGGTTCTACGCCCCGCTGGGACTTGCGGCGAGGTGGGGGCCGTGGCTGTCGGCACTGCGGGACGTACACCATGCTCCGAGCTGGAAAGAGAAGCGCTTCCAGGCCGGATTAGGGGTGCAAGCGTACCTGGAGGGCTGGCGGCGCTACCGGCGCTCCAAGGGTTGAAGACCCATCGAA
Source organism: Myxococcales bacterium (assembly GCA_043755105.1). Classification (GTDB taxonomy): domain Bacteria; phylum Myxococcota; class Myxococcia; order Myxococcales; family Myxococcaceae; genus JAYUUC01. Next base: position 6,040 of record JAYUUC010000620.1, on the reverse strand, counting down.
CGCGAAGCGGGCCTGTTATAGGAACTGAGTCTTCTCCAGGAGCGTCTTGGTGAATGCAGAGCCCCGAGCAGTTCCCCCCACCGACGCCGAGGGCCGACCGCTCGATGCGATCTGCATTCGAGGCCTGGAAGTTCGCTGCATCGTCGGGGTCTACTCCGGCGAGCGCGAAACGCCCCAGCCGCTTCGCATCGACCTGCAGGTCTTCCTCGACACCCGGGCCGCGGGAGGAGGCGGCGGCATTCGCGCCACGGTCGACTACGGCCGCCTCACCGGTGAGCTGCGTTTCATCCTCGAGTCCTGTCGATTTCAGTTGCTGGAAACCGCGGCCGACGCGCTCTGCCACTACCTGCTCGCCCCGCCCACCCCTGACCAGGGGCGCGCGCAGATCGAAGCGGTGACCCTGGTGGTGTCCAAGCCCGAAGCCCTGGGCGGCGGAACCGTCGCGTCGCTCGAGGTTCATCGCCGCAAGGACGAGGTCGCGGTGACGCAGGAGCAGAAGCAGTTCGGAACGGTCGACATCGTCCATCAGACCCGCGACTACGGCCTCTACCGGCTGCGGGTGGCGCCGGGCTGTTCGATTCCCACCCACGTCCATCAGGTGATGGAGGAAGCGGAGATGGTGCTGGGAAGCAAGCTCCAGCTGCAGAGCCAGCCGGTGCGCGCGGGAACGGTGCTGCACTGGCCCCATGGCCTTCCCCACCGCTACGACAATCCTTCGGACCAGGAGCAGACCATTCTCTGCGTCGACCGGCCGCCCTTCATCCCCTCCGACGAAGTGGAAGTGGGCGAGCCCGAAGGTGGACTCACCCGGGTGGAAGGCCCGTCGTTCTACCCCCGCGGAGAGACCCCGGAATGAAGCCTGGCGCCGAGGCAGTTCTGGTGACCGGAGGGGGCTCGGGCATCGGCGCCGCAGTCGCCACCGCGTTGCTTCAGGCCGGGAGCAAGGTGGTCATCGCGGGTCGACGGCTCGAGCCGCTGACCTCGGTGGTGGCGCGCTACCCGGGTCGAGGTTTTGCGATTCGTTGCGATCTCACGGTGGCCGCCGAACGCGACCGACTTCCGGCCCGCGCCCACAGCGCGATGGGTAAACTCGATGGGGTGGTGCACTCGGCCGGGCTCGCCGTGCATCAACCTTTCTCCGAGCTCGATGAAGCGACTCTGCGGGCGCAGCTGGAGGTCAACTTGATCGCGCCGCTGCTGCTTTCCCAGGCCGCGCTGCCTGCCCTCGACGATGGCGGAGCGATGGTCTTTCTCTCCTCGACGCTGGCCCACCGGCCGGTCGCCACCAGTGCGGCCTACAGCGCCGCCAAGGCCGGATTGCTGGCCTTTTCCCGAGTCCTTGCGCTGGAAGGTGCTCCGCGACGACTTCGGGTCAACGTGGTCAGCCCCGGGGTGGTGGACACCGAGATGATTCGCGCCCCCCGTCCGGGTGTCGCGCCCGGTGCGGCAGGGACGGACGCGCTTCTCGCGTCGCTGCAGGCCCTGCATCCGCTCGGGCGATTGGGCACCGCCGAAGAGGTCGCTGCTGCCGTGCTGTTTCTGCTCCAGGCCCCGTGGACGACCGGGACCGAGCTCACCATCGATGGGGGTTTGCTTGTCCGAAGCTGAGGCCGTGCACCACTCAGAAGTCGTTCACCACATCGACGTCCGCACCCGGCTGTTCGTCTCGCTGGCGGCGCTGTTCGTCACCTCGCTGATCGTCGGCGACATCATCGGTGGCAAGCTGCTCGAGACCCATGTCTTCGGGGTGTCGTTCGTGATCTCGGTGGGGATGATTCCCTTTCCGATCACCTTCCTCCTCACCGACATCCTCAACGAATTCTACGGTTCGAAGTCGGCCCAGTTCGTCACCTGGGTGGGGTTCTGTCTCGCGCTCTTCGCCTACACCCTGCTCTTCGTCTCGATGCAGCTGCCCTGGGCCGAGCTCACCCGCGCCGCGAGCTGGACGGGAATGAACGAGTCCTCGTTCAACAACGTGTTCGGCGGCTCGATGCGGATCTTGGTGGCATCGATGGTCGCCTACCTGTTTAGCCAGTTCGCCGATATCTCCGCCTTCAACTTGCTCAAGCGACTCTCGCGCAACCGCTTCCTCTGGCTGCGGGCGACCGGCTCGACCGTGGCCTCGCAGCTGGTGGACACGGTGGTGATCCAGACGCTCGCCTGGTACGGCCTGCTCAGCGGAGGCCAGATCTTCCGGCTGGTGCTCACCTCCTACGCGGTGAAGCTGGTGATCGCGCTGGGGCTGACCCCGCTGATTTACGCCGGCCACGCCTTCGTCGAGCGTTCGCTCGGCATCAAGCCGGTGGTGTTCACCGAGGCCGGCGAGCCGGGAATGATCGAACCGTAACGGCCGTCCGCTACTCGTCTTCGCCGCGGTAGATGCAGCCCGAGGTGCAGGTCTCGCGAACCTGCACGCTCGACAGCTGCGGCAGGGTGGGCCGCAAGCAGCGCCAGATCCACCGGGCGAGGTTCTCGCTGGTGGGGTTGGAGAGCCCCTCCACCTCGTTGAGGTAATAGTGGTCGAGCTTGGCCGCGAGCGGCGCAAACGCGGTGGTGAGGTCGGCGAAGTCCATCACCCAGCCCTGCTCGGCGTCGAGCGTTCCCTGAACATGAAGCTCGACCCGGTAGGAGTGCCCATGCAGCCGCGAGCACTTGTGGCCAGGGGGAACGTTCGGCAACCGGTGGGCGGCCTCGAAGTGAAACTCTTTGAAGATTTCCATCAGGGGGCATGCCGTATCAACCCTGCGTCCAGACCGTCAAGCCGGGGGGGGGCCGCCGCTCTCAGCGCTCGCGGACAAAATCGAGGAAGCCCCGCTGCGCATCGGTGCTCACCAGCTTGACCCGGACGCGATCGCCGACGTCGAGCCCTTCCTCGCCGCGCACCACCCGCCCTTCCGCGGGAGGCTGGGTCAGCCGGACGAAAGTGCCCTTGGGGGAGACCCCGGTGACCACCGAGTCGAAGCTCTCGCCCACCCGGGGCTGGAGCAGCACCGCCGCCGCCACCTTGCGCATCAGCCGTTCGATTTTCCGAGCCGAGGCTTCCATCAGGTTGGTGCGGCTGGCGATCTGCTCGAGGGCGTCGTCGCTGTAGGGAGCGGGCGCATTCTCGAGAATCGCCTTGAGCAAGCGCTGAGTGACCAGGTCGGGAAAGCGTCGATTGGGGGCGGTGGAGTGGGTGTAATCGTTCATCGCCAGCCCGAAGTGGAGCGCGGGAGGTTCCCCGGAGCGCTCGAGCACGTATTCCCCCGGTCCGAGCAGCTTCACCACCGCGAGTGAGAGCTCGGCGAAGCCGGAGGGGTCGGCAGCCTTTCGACGGGCGAGAAACGCCGAGAGCGCCGCCGGGTCGGGTTCCGAGGGCAGAGAATCCTTCAACGAGCGGGCGAGGTCGATGATGCGAGGCCAGCGCGTCGGCGTCCTCACCACGCGGGCCAGCATCGATCGCGACGCGTGACGCAGAAAAGAACCCATCACGCCATTGGCGGCGATCATCAGGTTTTCGATCAGCTCGCGAGACCGGCTCCGCTCGACCATCACGAAGTCGACCACCTTTCCATCCGCCATCACCGGACGGGCCTCGGACGAATCGAGGTCGAGGGCGCCATGCTGCTGACGAAGCCGAAGCAGCCGCTGCGCTGCCTCGTCCTGAAGCTTCAGCTGCTGCTCCAACCCGGGCACGGTAGTGACGGTGGCCGGGGGACTTCCGGTTCCCGTCAGCCAAGGCGCAAGGGCCTCGTAAGAGAGCTTGGCCTGATTGCGGACCAGCGCCCGGTAGATGTCGGTCTTCCCCACCCGGCCGTCCTTCTCCACGGAGTACTCGGTGACGATCGCGAGCCGGTCCGCGTGGGCATTGAGCGACGTCAGGCCGGTGGAGAGCGCCTCCGGCAACATCGGAAAGACCTCGACGCCGGCGTAGACCGAGGTGGTGTTGACGGCAGCACGCTGATCGAGAGCCGAGCCGCGGGGAACCTGGGCATCGACGTCGGCAATGCCGAGAAGAAGGGTGATGGCCCCCGAGGGCTCTTCCCGAGCGACTTCGATCTGGTCGAGGTCTCGAGATTCCTCGTTGTCGATCGAGGACCACAGCAAGCTGCGCAGATCTCGAATGCCCGTTGTCGCCGGAAGGGGAACGAGCTTGGCGAGCTCGGCGCGAACCTCGTCGGAAAAGTCCGGAACGAAGCCGCTCTCGACGAGCGCCCGCCGGGCGATCGCCTCCAGGTTGACGGAAGCGTGCGGGGAGGCAACAGAAGCGGGAGGGGCGTTGGGAGACATCGGTGTCGCGTAGCCGAGTCTCAGGGCCGACGTCCAGCGGTCGATGGCTAGCGGCCTTCGAACAGGGCCCGGTCGGTCTTGACCGCCTGGACCAGAAAATCCAGCACCACCCTGACCTTTGGGCTCTGTCGAAGGTCTCGAGGCACCGTCAACCACAGGGTCTCGGCAGGCAGCAGTGCCAGCTGGAGGTGACGGTTGGCGGAACTCGACTGAAAGCGGGGACCCGCTTCGTCCTCAAGTAACGGCGGCCGACCTGGAGGAATCGACGGCCTACGCCAGCGCACTCGCCAGTTCGTCGGCCACCCGCTGCTGCTGAGCGGGGGTGATCTCCGCAAACATGGGCAGCGAGAGCATCTCGGCAGCGGCCTTTTCCGCGACCGGAAACGAGCCCGGGCGATGGCCAAGGTGCGCAAAGGCGCCTTGCAGGTGTACCGGGAGCGGGTAGTGAATCGCCGCTCCGACTCCGGCGGCGTTGAGCTTGGCGAGCACGCTGTCGCGGTTGGGTACCCGCACCACGAAAAGGTGCCAGATGTGCTCATTGCCCGGTGCCGTCTGCGGCAGGGTGACCTGGGACAAGCCCCGAAGCAGGTCGTTGTACCGATCCGCTGCGGCTCGACGCTGTGCATTCCAGCCTGCCAACCGCTTCAGCTTCGCCGAGAGCACCACTGCCTGAAGCGCATCCAGCCGAGAGTTAAACCCGATCTCGGGATGGTGGTACTTCACTTCCGAGCCGTAGTTTCGCAAGGCTCGCACTTTCTTGGCCAGGCGCTCCGAGGTCGTCAAGACTCCACCGCCGTCCCCGTAGGCGCCGAGATTCTTGCCCGGGTAGAAGCTGGTCGCGGCAATCGCACCCAAACCTCCGGCGACCTTGCCGCCTTGCCGCGCACCTTGCGATTGGGCTGCGTCTTCCACCAACTCGATCTTTCGACTTCCAATCAGGGACTGGAGCTGCTGCATCGGCGCCATCTGTCCAAACAGATGAACCGGAATGATCGCGCGGGTTCGGGGAGTGATGGCCCGTTCCACCTGGTCGACATCGATCAAATAGTTCAAGGGGTCGCAGTCGACCAACACCGGCGTGGCCCCGGCGCGCACCACGGCGAGAGGGGTGGCGATGAAGGTGTTGGCCGGAAGTACGACCTCATCTCCGATGCCGATCCCCAGCGCCCGGAGCGCCAGCTCCAGCGCATCGGTTCCGTTGGCGACGCCGACGCAATGGGGAACCTGGGAGAACGCCGCGAACTCTGCTTCAAACGCGGCAACTTCGGGTCCGAGGACGAACGAAGTGTTTTCGAGCACGCGGGAGAATCCCTCCAGAACTTCGGAGTTCACCTGCCGATGCTGCGCCTTCAGGTCCACCAGGGGAATCGAACTCATCACGCCTCTTCTTCGGTGCATTTGCCGAGCGCACGGGCGCTTCCGGCACCCTTATCACCGATGGCCTCGAATCGGTCGTTGCCGGCTCGATCGCCAGAGCGGGGTCTACCCGGGGGGTGCTTGACTGTGCGCGCAGGCTCCGGGAAAAGGGCGCCCATGAATGTTCTGGTCACCGGCGGCTGCGGGTTCATCGGCTCCAATCTGGTCAAGTACCTCCGGAGGGAGCGGCCGGAGTGGACGGTGGTCAACCTCGACAAGCTCACCTACGCGGGCAACCTCGCCAACCTCTCCTCTCTTGAAGGCGACCCCAAGCACGTGTTCGTGCGCGGCGTCGTCGGCAATCGGGAGCTGTGCGAGCACCTGATGCAGCAGCATCAGATCGACACGGTGATGC
>JAYUUC010000619.1:0-3300 GCA_043755105.1 Myxococcales bacterium | reverse complement strand
GATTCAGCCGCTGTAGCGGGCGGGCCTCAGCCCAGCGCGCCCTTCAGCCGCCGCTTGGCTTCGCGCACGTGGCCCGAGAGGCGCCAGGAGGCCGACTCCTCCAACGTCTTCACAAAGGCTTCGAGGTCCGGAATCCCCATCTCCCAGAAGCGCGCGCTTTCATCGGGCGCCTGCCGGCCCTGGAGTCGCTCCCAGGCCCGGAGCGGCGCGGTCAGCTTCCAGGAGCGCGAGGTCAACAACACCTGCGCCCGGGCCCTCAGCGCCCGCGCATGATCTTCCCGCTCCGGCACCGGGGAGAGCTCGTGTGGGTGCGGGACCTGGGTGTACAGTGCACGAATCCGCGAGGCACTCCCTTCGGGAAGGATGAACGGCACCCGGTCGAGCTTGCGCCAGATCACCTTGTGGTTCTCTTCCCACTCTGCTTGGCCGTGAACGGTGAACGAGGACTCGGCGTTTCGCCACTGCCGGTAGATGCCGGTCACCCGCGGTGAGTCGGCCACGTTGCAGATTGCCACCGTCCGCATCAGAAAGTCCCAATCCTCGGTGGTGGAGAGCGTCTCGTCGAAACGGATTTTCATGTCCGCAAAGGCCGACCGCGGAAATGCGAGACAGACCGGAGGGCTCTTGTTGACCACCAGGTGCTCGAGCAAATCGAAGGCCAGCGGATAGCGGTCGAAACCACTCACCGCGCGCACCGAGCTGCTGCCGTCCGCGGTGTGCACCGGTTCGGAGATCTGAGTGACCGGCCCCGTTCTCAGCACCCGGCCCGGGTGAGTCGCCGCCAGGGACTTGAACGTCTCGACCCAGTGGCCGAACACCACGTCGTCGTCATCGAGGATGGCGACATAATCGCCCCGCGCTTCAGCAAACCCTTCATTCAACGGCGTGGTGCGGTTGCCGTGATCGATGCGAATCAGCCGTATTCTCGAGCGCAGCTCTTCCCGGGTGTCGTCGATCAAGCGCTCGACCGCGAGCTGCTTGGGGACGTCGAGCCGGTGACCGACCACGATCACCTCGAAGTCCTGATCGGTCTGGGCAGAGAGGCACAGCAACACATCTCTCAAGGTATCGAGCCGGCGACCTTGAGTCCGAGTCAGCACGGTCAGGAACGGGGCTCGGGGCGCAGGCTGCGGCACCTCGAACGCGAACTTTCCGAGCACCGGGCCGGGCAGATAGGCCCGCACCAGTTGCTGGGTCGTCGCCATGCCGTCAGCGGATTCACGCAGCTGCTTGAGCAGGCGGTGAAGGAGCGTCCCTTCGGCGAGCGCAGGGTGGAAGGCCGGAAAGAACTGATCAGTCTTCTCGACCTTGACGTCGTTGGAGCCAATCTCGCGCCAGTACGAGCCGAGGGTTAACCGCTTCAGCCCTTGCTCGGTGAAGCAGCGCAGGTGGGTATGGTCGAGGATACCGGTCGGGGTGTAGTCCCACTGACCGAAGGCGAGCTTGAAGCCCACGTTCCAGTGCCCGACGTTGGGCACCGAGATGAACAGCGGCGCCTGCACCGACCCCGCGAGCTCATGAACCAGGCAGAGCAGTCGCTCCGGCTCGGCGAGGTGCTCCAGGGTGTCGATGATCGAGATCGAGCTGATCTTCCGGCCCGCGACCGCGGCGGTGACAGTGGCGCGCAGCCCATCGAAGTTCTGAAGGTCTGTGGGAACTGCTTCGAAGCCCCGCTGTCGAAGCGACTGCAGCGAGGCCTGGTCGTGATCGAACCCGACGTAGGTGAGGCCGAGATCCACGCTCAGCTTCTCGGCGATGCGCCCGTACCCGCAGCCGAAGTCGAGGTGCAGTCCCCCCGCCCTCACCTTCACCTGCTCGATCAGTGCGGCGATGTGACCGTAGACGTTGTCCGGGTAATAGGCGTTGTCGTAGTGGCCAACCGGTTGAAATGCAGCAGCGGCCACGGCGACTGCATCGAGCGGGCGGCCCGAGGGCTCAGAGAGGGAAGCGGTGTCGCGCGTAGAGGCCACTGTGGAACTCGCTGACGGTGTGAGTGGGGTCAATCTGCTTCGGGAGCGAATTGCTGCGTTTCCTCGATCGGTATTCTTCGGCAGCGCGTTCCAAGGGTTCGCTCTGCGAACCGGTGAAGGTGTGAAGGATGTCGGCGACGACGTCGTCCCGGGAGTACTTGTGCGCCATCATCAGCGCCGCCTCGGCGGAGTAATAGACCTCTGCTCCGGTGGGGCTCCACTTTCCGTGGTCGGTGAGCCGCTTGTCGTGAAAGCCCACCGCGCTCGGCTGGTAAATCACCTTGTGGCCCGCCAGCCGCACCCGCCAGGAAAAGTCGAGGTCGTCGCAATAGAGGAAGAACGACTTCGCATCGAACCCGCCAAGCTCATGCATCAGCAGGGTGGGAATCAGGGTCAGCGCAGTGCACGCCCAGCCGGTTTCGCCGGTGGCCTTGTCGTACTCCTTGGGGTGCTCGACCGGAAGCTGCCGGGCCTCGACCATGCCCACCCGCGCGTGCTTCAACGGTCGGGCAAGCTCGATCAGCGCGTCGGGCGCGAGCATCACGTCCGGGTTCATCACCAGCACGCAGTCGGTCGAGAGGTCCTCGAGCAGCTTGTTTTGCCCTCCGGCCGAGCCCAGGTTGGCGCCGAAAAAGCGGAGTTCGATGGTCGAGAGCGCCGAAAAACGCTTCCTCATCTGGGCGAGCTGAAGCTCCGTCAACACCGGCTCGGGCGACGAGTCCCCATAGACCAGCTGCACCGACGAAAAGGCACCCGCCGCGATCGCCTTGTCGGCCGCGCGGTCGAGGTGGTCGACGGTCTGGATGATCCGCTCGGGCGCATTCCCGTAGAGGATAGAATGGACCCGCAAGGACAAGCCCGCTGGGCCGGCGCCGCCTGGAATGTTGGATTGAACTTTCATGTCGAGGGTCAAATGAAACCTTGCGCAGCACCTAAGCTTGCCAAGGAGCGATGTCAAGACTGGGAGCCGGACCGCCCGTCGGCTACCCCTTGCTGCGCAAAGCCTGAACGGCCCCGACGATGCGCTGCTTTGCGTTGCGAAGCCGGGAGGTCGCCGTCCACGACGGAGAGCTCTCCAGCTCGCGCACCAGCGCTTCGAGCTCGACTGCATCCATTCGCCACAGCCGTGGGAAGCCTTCGTCCGCACCCCCACCGATCAGGTCGAACAGCCGGATCGGCGCAGACAATTTCCACGACCGCGAGCTCAGAATGACGTGGGCCCGCTCACGGAGCTGGGCCACGTAGCCCTGCGGGCCCTGCCCCGCTCGAGCGATGGTCCCGCCGACGAGCGCGCGAAGGCGTGAAGCACTGCCCGCGGGAAGAAGCAGCG
>JAYUUC010000618.1:0-9624 GCA_043755105.1 Myxococcales bacterium | reverse complement strand
ACCTTCAGCAGGTGGAGCGGATCAAGATCAGCAAGGAGATCGAGATCGCGCGCGCGCATGGCGACCTCAAGGAGAACGCTGAGTATCACGCGGCCAAGGAGAAGCAGAGTCACATCGAAGGTCGGATCATGGACATCAACGGCTGGATTGCGCGGGCCGAGGTGATCGACACCAGCAAGCTCAAGGGCGACAAGGTGGTGTTCGGGGTGACGGTGACGCTGCTCGATCCCGAGACGGAGAAGGAAGTCACCTACCGGCTCGTCGGAGAGCTGGAGGCTGATCTGAAGAAGCGTTGGATCTCGGTGACCTCACCGGTCGCGCGGGCACTGGTAGGCAAGACCGTCGGCGATACGGCGCTGATTCAGAGCCCGGGCGGTGCCAGGGAAGTGGAGATCCTCAAGGTCTGGTTCGACGACGAGAGCCACGCAGCAGCGAACTGAGGGACCTCGAGACGGGGGCGGGATGTCAGCCGGACCTGTCACCGTCCTCGATTTGGAGCAGACGTGGCGACGGCACCTCATCCGCTGGCCGGTTTGCTTGGCCCCCTGCGCTATGCCTGTCAGCGGGACTTTGCTCAGCTGCCGACGGTGAAGAACCTGCGTGGGGTTCTTGCCCACGCGCTGAACGGAGCCTCAGCAGCCGGAATCGCAGAAGATCGGCTGCGGCCTCTTCGCTTGGAGCTCGACCGGGTGGACCACCCCGAGCCGGAAGAGCGAAAGGGAGCACTCAGACGCCTGGTGGGAGCGCTCGAGTCGGCAGGCCTGTCGCTGCCTCCGGATCTGAGCTCGATGCGGAAGGGGCTACCAAGAGCGCCCCTCTCCGGCGCCTCGTCTGTTCCTGCCGCCCCGCGGGCCGACGCTCGGACACCGGCCCCGGGCATCTCGTCTGTTCCTGCAGCCCTTCCGTCCGCTTCGCCCGTTCCCGCCGCGCGGACTTCGCCTCGCTCCGCGACTGTCGATGTTTCCAAGCCCCCCCGAGGCGCGAGCCCCGTCCCTCCGGCGAAGAAGGCACGCCCGGCGAAGGCGAAGCGTGCGTCCCCGGAGAAGTCGTCGGAGCCCGAGTCGCGGCACCTGTCGATCGCGCCCCGCAGCGGACCGCTCGCCACCGCACTCAAGACGCTCGGGTTGCGACTCAGTCCACGGCTGCTCGCCACGCTTCGCCGCAAGGGGATCCACAAGGTGGGAGACGTGCTCTTCCTCCTCCCCCGCGCCTACGAAGACCGCCGATGGCTGCGAACGATCGCCCAGCTGATTCCCGGAGAGCGCGGAGTGACCTTGGGTGTCGTCCGCTCGGCGGGAGAGGTTCCCTCGCGAACCGGTCGAAAGTGTTTCCGCGCGGTGATCGGCGACGGCACCGGGACCGTGGCGCTCACCTTCTTCCAGACTGCGCCCTGGCTGAAGGCCCGCTTCCCGATCGGCAAGAGGCTGGTCATCTCCGGGGAAGTGCGCGCCTTCAATTCCGGTCGGGAGATGGCGCACCCGGAAATCGAAGCAGCCGACGACGTCGAGTCCAGCCCGATCCACTTCAACCGGATCGTTCCGGTGTACCCGGGGCTGGAACGCCAGGAGCAGCGCACCTTCCGCGAGCTCGCCTTCCACGTGGTCTCCCGTCACGCACGCCAGATCGAGGATCCCCTTCCGCCCGAGCTGCGTCGCCGCCTCGGTCTGCTCGAGCTTCCCGAGGCGCTCCGCCGACTGCATTTCCCCGACGCGGACGAGGACGTCGAAGCGCTCGACGCCCACCTCTCTCCCGCCCATCGGCGGCTTGCCTTCGACGAGCTCTTCTTTCTTCAGCTCGGACTTTCCCTCAGGCGTCAGGGAGTCAAGGTCCTTCCCGGAATCTCGTTCGAGGTTTCCGAAAAAATTCTCAGCACCGCGGCGTCGGCGCTCCCCTTTCAGCTCACCGACGCCCAGACCCGAGTGGTGAGCGAGATCTGCGACGACTTGCGGCGTCCAGAGCCGATGAACCGCCTGCTCCAGGGTGACGTCGGTTCGGGCAAGACCGCGGTCGCTCTGATGGCTGCGATGGTCGCGATGCAAAATGGCTATCAGGTCGCGCTGATGGCCCCCACCGAGGTCCTTGCGGCGCAGCATCAGCGGACCTTCGAGCGCTTGCTCGAGCCGAAGGGTTTCAGCGTCGGGCTGGTGACCTCAGCCGGCACGGCGAAGCAGAAGCGGGAAGCGCGTGCGGCGGTCGCCTCGGGGCAAACCCGTCTGGCCATCGGCACCCACGCGCTGATCCAGGAAGGTATCGCCTTCGAGCGTCTTGGCCTGGTGGTGATCGACGAGCAGCACCGCTTCGGGGTGATGCAGCGCCATACCTTGATCGACAAGGGCCGCCATCCTGACGTCCTGGTGATGACGGCGACGCCCATTCCCCGAACTCTGTCGATGACGCTCTATGGCGACCTCGATGTCTCGGTGATCGACGCGCTGCCGCCGGGCAGAACCCCGATCGAGACCCGGGTTTTTTCCGAGAAGGCGCGCGGACGGGTCTACGAGAGCATGGCGGCCGAGCTGGCCCAGGGGCGCCAGTGCTACGTCGTCTACCCGCTGGTGGAGGAATCAGAGAAATTGGATCTCGGCGATGTCACCCGAGGCGCGGTCACCCTCAGCGAAGCATTCCCCGGCCGGACCGTGGGGCTGCTCCACGGCAGGCTCAGTGCCGCTGAAAAGGACGAGGTGATGGGTCGCTTTCGCAGCGGGGAGATTCAGATCCTCGTCTGCACCACGGTGGTCGAAGTGGGGGTCGATGTGGCCAACGCTTCGGTGATGGTGATCGAAGGTGCGGAGCGCTTCGGGCTCTCGCAGCTTCATCAGCTGCGGGGCCGAGTCGGGCGTGGCGCCGCGAAGAGCTTCTGCTTCCTCGTCGCCGGATACGCGCGGTCGCGAGAGTCCTCGGACCGGCTCGAGGTGATGGAGCGCTCCAGCGATGGCTTCGTGATCGCCGAAAAGGATCTCGAGCTGCGGGGGCCGGGAGAGTTCCTCGGCACGCGGCAGAGCGGGATGCCCGAGCTGGCGGTCGCAAACCTGGCGCGCGACCAGGTCCTGCTCTCCTTGGCGCGAGAGCAGGCCAGGGCCATTCTCGCTCTCGACCCGCGGCTGTCGCAGCCGGAGCATCGAGGGCTGGTCACCGCGCTCGAGGAACGCTGGGAAGGTCGACTTGCCCTCGCCCGCGTCGGCTGACGCGCACCCGAGGAACCTGCGGCGATTCGAAGCCGACCCTACATTGAGCCCATGAGGGGCGATGAGGCCATGGCGGAAGATCTCCGCAACCGGGGAATCGTGGACGAGCGGGTGCTCGAGGTGATTGCCTCCCTTCGCCGCAGTGATTTCGTCGACGTTGAACAGGCCGACCAGGCTACCGGAGATTTCGCGCTGCCGATCGGTCATGGGCAGACCATCAGCCAGCCCTACGTGGTGGCATTGATGACGCAGGCGCTGGCTTTGCACGGCCAGGAGCGGGTGCTCGAGATTGGTACCGGGTCAGGCTATCAGACGGCGGTCCTCTCGTTCCTCTGCCGCGCGGTCTATTCGATCGAGATCATTCCGGCGCTGGCGGCGAGCGCGGCTCGACGCCTGCAGCACCGGCGCAACGTTGCCCTCAAGGTCGGCGATGGCCACCAGGGTTGGCCCGAGGCCGGACCCTTCGACGCAGTACTGCTCACGGCTGCGCCCCTGCAAATTCCAGCGAAGTTGATTTCACAATGTCGGGTGGGCGGGCGAATCGTTGCACCTGTCGGCGCGGTCGACGAAGTGCAGCTCCTGGTGCGGTTGACCCCCACCGACACGGACCGCCTCGTCCTCGAACGCCTGCTCCCGGTGCGCTTCGTGCCGATGACCGGGCTGGCGAGCGAAGGTTGAGAGGCTGCGGCGCGGCCGAAGAGGGGCGGGGTGAGAGCAGAGCGACTATGCTCCGGCAATGACGATCTGCCCGGTGTGTGAGCACCCGCAGGAGCAGGGAAACGAGTGTGATGCCTGCGGCAAGGTGTTCGCAGCCGTTGCTGCTGTTCCGGTGGTGGTCACTCGCATGATTGATGTCGAAGCCACTCCGTATGCGGAAGCGGGCGGGCCGGTGGCGGTGGAGCCACTCTCGGATCTGGAGCAGACCCGGATGGCGGCCGGTGGACCGGATCTTCCACCGGTGGCCGTCCCCGAGCTGGAGCGGACGGAGTTGCCCGCAGCAGGACCGATCGTTTCGCAGGTGATGCCCGAGATCGACCTTGGCCGCGAGCTGGACAGCGGTCCTCGCACAGCCGCTCCACTCCCTGGGCAACCTTGTCGGTATTGCAAACACGTTCAAGCATCAGGCTCGGTCTGCGAGCGCTGCGGCATGCGGTTGCCGAGAGCGGCATTGCCTGCTGCATCGGCCGGGCGACGAGCAGGTTCAGTCGCGGGAGTACCCACCCGTTGCAAGAGCTGCGGCGCACCGGCACGCAGCGGAACCCCCTGTGGAGACTGCGGGCGAGATGTCACCGCCCCTGATGCATGAGCACACTGCCTTTTCGTTCCCGCTATGTCTGTGATCAGAGCTGCGGCTTCGGCGCGGCTCTCACCGAAGTGGTTTACCGCTGCCCGAATTGCGGATCGCTGCTCGAAGTGGAGCATGACCTCGAAGCCTTGAAGCAGCGCAGCGGGGATGCCTGGCGTGAGCTGTTCGCGGCAAGAGCGAGTGAGCAGCGACTTCCCTACGCTTCCGGAATCTGGGCGAAGCGCGAGTGGGTGTATCCAGAACTCACTCCGGACCAGATGGTGTCGATGGGGGAGGGCCGCTCGCCCCTGCTGCCCTTGCCCCGCCTGGCTGCGGCGCTGGGGCTGGGGTCGGTCGATCTGAAGCAATGTGGCATTTCGCCGACGGGCAGTTTCAAGGACCTGGGGATGACGGTGCTGGTGTCAGCGGTGCGGAGAATGCGCGCCGCAGGCCAGCCGATTCGCGCCGTGGCCTGCGCTTCCACGGGGGACACCTCGGCGGCGCTCTCGGCCTACTGTGCCGCTGCGGGAATTCCATCGATCGTCTTTCTTCCCAGGAACAAGGTCTCGCTCGCCCAGCTGGTGCAACCGATCTCCAACGGGGCCCTGGTGCTCTCACTCGACACCGACTTCGACGGGTGCATGAAGTTGATCGAAGAGGTCACTGCCGATCGGAGCCTTTATCTCGCCAACTCGATGAACTCCCTGCGGCTGGAGGGCCAGAAGGTGGTCGCGGTGGAGCTGTGCCAGCAGCTCGACTGGGAGCCTCCGGACTGGGTGGTGATTCCCGGAGGCAACCTGGGCAACGCCACCGCGTTGGGAAAGGGGTTCGAGCTGATGCTCGCCCTGGGGTTGATTTCCCGGCGGCCGCGCATCGCGGTTGCCCAGGCTGAGCAGGCGAACCCCCTGGTCCGGGCCTACCGCACGGGGTTCACCCAGCTCGATCCGATCGACGCGGGCACCACGTTGGCCTCGGCGATCCAGATCGGCAACCCGGTCTCCCTGCGCCGGGCGATCAAAGTCCTGCGTGCGTTCGACGGCGTCGCCGAGCAGGCCAGCGAGCGCGAACTGGTAGAGGCCAGCGCCAAGGCCGACCAGGAAGGGGCGTTCACCTGCCCTCAGACCGGCGTTGCCCTGGCAGTGCTCGAGAAGCTCGCCCGGGCGGGGACGATCTCCTCGGGGAGTCGGGTGGCGGTCATTTCTACTGCCCACGGGCTGAAGTTCCCTGAATTCAAGCGGGCTTACCACCAGGGGGACCTTCCCGGCGCAGGCGCTTTGTGGGCCAATCCGCCGGTCGAGGTTCCTGCCACCCGGTCCGCCGTCGAGGAGGTGCTCCGGCGGCACCTCGACCCGCCGGGTAAGCTGATGTAGGGTGCCCGCCACCTTGAATTCCCTGTCTGCCGAATCCGATGACCGCCGCAAGCTCGACGCCCTTCAAGCCGAGCTGGCGGACCGTCAAAGCATCGTCCATTTTGCCCACGCCGCGGTGTCGACCGTGGTCGCCCTGATCCTCGCGGGAGCGGCGGCAAAGCTTCTCTGGGACCTTCCCTTGCAGCGTCGGCCCTACGCCTATCCCGTGGTCGCCGCGGCCGCCTTCCTCGTCGTCTACGCGTTGGTGCAGTACTTCCAGGGTCGGTCGGACCTCGCCAGTGAAATGACGCGTTTCCAGTCGATGAAGGACCTCCGCGCCGAACTTCGCCTGGACGACCCGTCGGCATTGTTGCCGAAGTGACGGCAACTCCCCGGCGCTCCCGCGGCCGGTTCATCGTTCTCGAAGGAATTGACGGGGCCGGCACCACCACGCAGGCGGAAGCCCTCGGCCAGAAGCTCGAAGCACGGGGTTTTTCCGTTCACATCACTCGAGAACCCTCCGAAGGCCCGGTGGGTCGGGTGCTGCGGCAGGCCCTTACCGGAACGCTCCTTCCCGGGGGCAAGCTCTCGGGGCGTAGCCTTGCGCTGCTGTTTGCCGCGGATCGGGCGGACCATCTCGAACGGGAAGTTCTTCCGGCCGTGGCCCGCGGTGAGGTGGTGATCTGCGACCGTTACCTGCTCTCGTCGCTCGCCTATCAGGGCGCCAGCCTGCCGATGCGCTGGGTCGAGGAGATCAATTCGGGCGCACGGATGCCGGACCTCACCCTGTTCCTCGAGGTGGATCCCGACATCGCTGCCGAGCGGCGTGCCCGTCGCGGAGGGGCTCCCGAGTTGTTCGACGAGGACGCGCAACAGCGAAAGATTTCCCGGCAGTACCAGGAAGCGATCCGTCACCGTCAGCGCAAGGAGCGCATCGTACGAATCGCGGGCACCCTGGGCATCGGGGAAGTGACCGCCCGCGCGCTGAAGGAAATCGAGGGGGTGCTGCCAAGAAAGCGATCGGCGGCGTTACCTGCGAGAGCTCGAGCCAAGGCGTGAGGCCGAAGGCGAGTTCGTGAAATCCCTCCCTCGACTCTGCGCCTGAAGGCGCGACGCTCGGGATGAACGGAGATTAAACCCGGAGACCAAAGTGTCATCGATGTCTCCGATTTGACCTGTCGCCGGTTCGTACCCTATGCGCCTGAAGGTCCGACGCTCGGGATGAACGGAGGTCAAACCCGGAGACCAAAGTGTCATCGATGTCTCCGGTTTGACCTGTCACCGATGAGGCGGCTGCCGGCCTCTTTTTCTCTGCGGCAGCATCGGGTCCCGGTTTGATTTAGGCTTTTGCGCATGCAGCGAATCGGCGCCGCGGCGGTGATCATCGGGAACGAGGTTCTCTCCGCCAAGGTGGTGGAGCAGAACGGCGCACTGTTGATACGGAGGCTTCGCGAGCGGGGAATTCCGCTTCGCTCGGTGGCGATCGTCCCCGACGACATCGACGCCATCGTCGAAGCGGTGTCGGCAGCGCATCGCCGGGCGGAGCACGTCTTCACCAGCGGGGGCATCGGGCCCACCCATGACGATGTCACCGTCAGAGCGGTGGCGCTCGCGCTCGGCCGGGACGTGGTTCGGCTTCCCGACATGGTGTCGTTGATTCGTCAGCACTCGGGCGGCGATACCACCGACGAGGCGCTGCGGCTCGCCGATGCTCCTGCGGGTTCGACGCTGCTGGCCCAAGAGGGGAACTGGTATCCGGTGCTGAGCTGTGACCGGATCTTCCTGCTCCCGGGCGTGCCCCAGCTGTTCAAGATGCAGCTGGAGACGGTGCTGGCGACCCTGCCCGGCGCCCCTGTTCACCTGCGGGCGCTCTACCTCGGAGTCGGAGAATCAGAGGTGGCCCGGACGCTCGACCGGATTGCACTGGCGATGCCCCATGTCGCGATCGGCTCCTACCCTACCTTCGACCGGGACGCGGGGTACCAGGTGAAGCTAACCGTGGAAAGTGACTCGATGGAACCGGTGGCGGAAGCGGTGGGTCGATTGAAGGCAGAGCTGCCTGTGGGCGCCGTGCTCCGGGAGGAATAGGCCAGGTCCCCCGAGCCGGCATTCTCAAACCGCCAGCGCCAGCTTGTGACGCAGCCGGAACAGCTCGTCCGAGAGCGCGAAGCTGAGCAATTGGCGCAGGTCTTCTCTCTGCGCGACGGCAGCCCGGATAACTTCTGCGCCTGCGGTCTTCAGCTTCTCGTGGTTCGGGTCGTCCTTGAGGAGCATGCCCAGCCCCACCGCAAGGTCTCCGCTGAAGAGCAGGCCCGCGCGATCGGCGCTGAAGGCCAGCCCTTCGAGGAAAGCATTCACATCGACCGCGGGTCCCTTCGCCACCGCCGCGGTCGGCTCCTCGAGGGCCTTGAGCGCCCTGCGGGGCAACACCTTGCGAAGCTGCTTGACCGCGTCGTCGTTGCGCTTGCCGAAGCCGTTGAACGACGGCTGATGAATCCGGACCAGATGCCCGAGGAGATCGACGGCCTGGCCCGGCGCCAGCTGCCGGAGAATCGCCGCTCGGTTCAGCAGGCCGAGCGCTGCCCGGGCGAAGAGAAAGCGCTGCTCCCGAACGTTGAACTTCCGGACCACGTCCTGGCCCACGCAGACCCCGGCAGGCTCCGAGGTCTCGAGCTCGACGCTGCCTCGCTGCGCCTGGTAGGTGTCGAATTCGGTGACGCCGAAGAGCGCCGCCACTGCATGCATGGCCTTGCTGACCGCATGGTCCGGCTTCAACCGGTCCGCTTTTCGATCGACTCCCAGCAGAGCAAACTGAGGAGGGTAAATCTTGGTCAACTGATCGCCGGCTGCCCGCAGCACTTCGAGCAACGGGCCTTTCGCCTTGGGGTGCATCAGCAGCGTCAGTTCCGCTTCGCCGAGCTTCTGGGTGAGGTCATTGGGAAGCCGACCCTTTGCCAGGGTGTGAAATTCGCCTTCCGCATCGGTCGCTTCTTTGAAGAACGACAAGACCCCAGCGGCGCAAAACGCCTTGTCCCCCTGGTTCTGACCTTCCCAGAGCGAGAAGAGGGCGTGCAGGCTGCCCGGCCGGCCCGGTTCGAGGCCGAGCAGCGCCCGATGTTCCTCGATCGCCTGCGGTCCCCGGGTCGGGTCTCGAGCGAGCAACTCGGCCAGCTGGGCGCGCGCGCTGGTGGACGATGGGTCGGCCAGGGCGATCGCCTGCCGAAGCGCCGCCATCGCCCGCTCGGTTTGCCGGAGCGGTCCGGCATAAAGCTCGGCGAGGCGCAGCAGCAGCGCGTGGGTTCGCTGCGGATCTTTCAGTCGGGTGAGCTGCTGTTCCAGCAGGGGCGCGAGCAGCGGAAGGTTCCCGGTCCGCTCATAGAACTCGGTCACCGCGCTGACCACCTCAGGGTCGTCGGGCGCAAGGGAAAATGCCCGCGGATAGAGCGGAGCCGCCTGGGCGAGGTCACTGAAGCCTTGCTCCAGAAGCGCCGCCAACCCCAGGGTATGCCTCGCGAGGGGCAGGGGACGGGTCTCCACCTCGACCAACCTTCGCAGACAGTCGGCGGCACCGGTCCAGTTTCGGGAAGCGGTGTGGAGGCTGGCGAGCCGACCGAGCGCCTCCACGCTGTGGGGGTCTCCGGTGAGCGCGCCTTGGAGGTGCGCAGCGGCGCGGCTCAAGTCCGAAAGAGAGTCCTGATAAATCGTTGCCAGCTTGAGGTGAAGGGCGGAAAGAACAGCAGGCTCCCCCCCCTGTTGCACCCGCGCCGCATAGGCCGCCGCGGCCTCGGCGAACTCGCCGCTCGCA
>JAYUUC010000617.1:0-9627 GCA_043755105.1 Myxococcales bacterium | reverse complement strand
GGCGGGGGTGTGCGCTCGGGGAAGCGTGCAGGCCTGCCCGACGATGGCGATCGGTTCGAAGTCCATGTCTTCGAACCCCTAGCTCTCGGCCGCTTCGGATCCGAGCCGTCCTGCTCTTGCCTCGTGAAGGCGCTGCGGGGCATCTGCCGGAGATTTCTCCGCGGGGCGCATCACCGTCTCCACTCCGAGCAACTCGGCGACCACGGTCCCGTGGCGATCGAAGAGGGCCACGTCGCAGGTGGACCGAACGTCGAGGACTTTTCGCCCGTGCACCACGCAGCGAATCGGTCCTTCGATCAATCCGGAGCGATGGCTCCTGTACTCGCCGACGGCCATCGGCAGCGTGGCGCTGCCGAGCACCTGGCGTGACCAGAGCAGCGCGAGCTGCAAGCTTCCGTCGACGGCGGCGACATCGGAGCGCCACGGCTCGGAGGCCCAACCCAGCGGCCCGGTTCCGGTGAGCGTGCCGACGAGCCCCTCGCGCGAGATTCCGTCGATCGACCGAATGACCTGGAAGCGGGGGCCGTGGAAGAGAACGTCTCCATCGTAGATGGCAGGAGCGCTCCAGCGCTCGATCGTCGGAGGCGCGAGGGCCGGAGGCTGCCCGATGGGGCGCTCGGCCATCTCGACGGTCGCCGAGTAGTGGAGGGCGTCGTTGCGTCCGCGCAACTCGACTGCGAGCTGTGCGCCGACGCCGTTGGAGCGTTGCACGCAGTTCACCACGAGCAGGTCGCCTTCTGGCTTGTCGAAGCCTTCGAGCCTGACTCCCCGGAGCACCTTGAGGTTCTTCACCGCGACGAAGCTCAGGTCCGGTCGGCAGGCGCAGGCGGCGCGAATGAACCACTCCAGCGCGAGCGCCACCGGCAACACGGCATTCCCGGAGACCCGGTGGTCCCCCAGATGAGTGTGGGACCGCTGGTCCACCTTCACTTCCAGCGTCACCTGCGGGGTGGTTGATGCTCCCAACGGTCCACCTCCGTTGGCTCCGGCGATCACCACCACCGGATCGGAGCCGCGGCTGAGAACCTCGTCGACGAACATTCGCGCGCCGACGTCGAGGGGAATCAAGGTGACGCCGAGCTGGCGGAAATGCGCCTTCAGCCCGGGCGTGACCATGCCTCCGTCCCACGCGCCCCAACCGATGGCGTGGACTTCACACGGGTTCTTGCGGCGCGAGCGCTCGGACGCGGCAACCAGGTTGAGGACTTCGTTGGCCATCGCGTAGTCGCTCTGGCCGGGGTTGCCCGTCCTCGCGGCGATTGAAGAGAAGAGACAGATCGATTTCAGGGGGTCGTTTGCGGTGGCGGCGAGGAGGGCGCGAAGACCGCCCACCTTGGTGTCGAAGACGCGATCGAACTGCTCATCGGTCTTCTCCTCGATCCGCTTGTCGGCGAGGACGCCGGCGCCGTGGACCAACGCGGTGATCGGCCCCCATTCGCGGCGCACTGAGTCGAGCGCGGCAGAGATCGCCGCTGCATTCTGGACGTCGACGGTCAGATAGCGGACTGCAGAGCCGGCTGCCTCGAGGGCCCTGAGGGTGGAACGGATTTCCCGGTTGGCGAGCACTCGCGAGACCTGAAGCGAGATCTGCGCCGGCGTCACCTTTCGTCCTTCCTCCTTGGCGGATTGGAGGAAGGCCTGCTTGAGGCCTGTCTCCTCGACGATGCCCTTGAGGTTTTCGGGCTCAGGGTCAATCGCTGTTCGGCCGAGGAGCACGAAGCGGGGCTGCTTGGCCTGAGCGAGAGCGATCAACGCGGCGGCCGTGACTCCCCGCGCGCCCCCCGACGCCACCACCACCGACTGCGCGTCGATGCTGGGCACTTCGGCGCGGGTGACCGTGGCCTTCTCGGCGGTCAGCGTGGTTCGACGGCCATCGGCGTGCAGCCCGACTTCGAGAGTGGTTCCCCCGGTGAAGAGCTCGGCGACGAGCGCGACCGCAACCGCCTCGAGATCTCGAGACCCACGCTCGCAGTCGATTGCCTTCACTCGCGCCTTCGGCCATTCGAGCGCAGCGGTGCGCGCAAGCGCCGAAACCCCTCCGAGCCAGGGGCGGAAGCCCGAGGCTCCGCGGAGACCGAAGTCGCCACCGGTGTCCTGAACGAGGATGAGGACCCCGCCGCTCGTCGACATCCGGGCGGCGGCGGCTCGGGTCGCGCGGAACGCTTCGCGGTTGACCTGGATCGCCTGGTCGAGCGTGGTCACCGTTCGCATGCCGCCGAGGAAGATGACCACGTCTGCGTCGGCAGGAACGGCGTCCTCGGCAGTGGCGCGCACTCCCCGAAGGGCGAGCTGATTCACCACGTGCGTGGCCAGGCCATCGCCCTCGTTGGTCACCACGACCCTTTTTCCACCCCAGACGCCCGGGAGTGCCATGCCCATCGCAGGCGCCGCCACTTCGCGCAGGGCGAGTCTGACCACCGGTGCAGCGACGCTTTCGGCGGGCGCAGTGAGGGCCCCGGCGGACGAGCCGTTGTTGGAGACGGGTGTCGCCGGAAGGGCGGAGCTAGATCCGGACGGGGTCGGGGCTCGCATGCTGTCGACGATCTGTCCGAGGGTGCGAAGGACAGCAAGCTCGGTGGGCTTCACTTCTCGCAAACCCGGCGCGCGCTCGCGCATCGCCGAAAGAATCTCGACCCGCTTGATCGAGTCGATGCCCAGGTCTGCTTCAAGCTCCATCTGGCTGCCGAGCATCTCCCTGGGGTAGCCGGTCTTCTCGGCCACGATGGTCATCAGCAGCGCTTCGAGGTCGATCGCCGGTGCTGAAGCTGCTTCCCCTCGTGGCTCGGGCACGTGGACGAGCGCAGCCAGTGTTCCTCCTCCCGCCTTCATCCGTTCGACGATCTGCCCCAAGGTCCGCAGCGCCGCCAACTCGGTGGGCTTCACCTCTGCCAGGCCGGGCGCGCGTTCGCGCATCGCCGAGAGTATTTCCACCCGCTTGATCGAGTCGATGCCCAGGTCTGCTTCGAGTTCCATCTGGCTGCCGAGCATCTCCTTCGGGTAGCCGGTCTTCTCGGCCACGATGGTCATCAGCAGCTCTTCGAGGTCGACCGAAGCGACGAGACTCGGAGGGACTGCCGTGGCCATCGTCGGCCGAAGCGTCGGGAGCTGCGCAGGAGCCGTTGAAACCGCCACGGCGGCAGGCGCCGCGACGGCAAGCACCGGGGGGACGAAGCGTGATGCTGCAACCGGGGCCGGTGCTGCCCTTTCCTCCGAGGCTCTCGCTGCGGCGAACATTTGTGGCGGGGGAACAGCCACCGCCCAGGCGGAACCTTCAGCAGCCGTGGACGTCGCGACGTTTCTCGACATCAGCTCACCGAGGCCGGCCAATGAATTCTCGGCGAGGGTGAGAAAGGCGAGATGACTGTCGGCCATCGACCGCTGGTACGCGGCGTGGGCGTCGGCAGTGTGCCGCTGCGCCTCTTGAAAAGCCTGAAGCCAAGCCACCTGCACGTGTGGGTCGGCCGCGGGTGCGGGCGGGCGAGGGGTCGAATCGCGTCTGGCCAGCGTCGCGGACCCTGTTGCGGAAGCGGAAGCCGGTACCAGACGGGCCTCGTGCAGCTGAGTCGACACCGACGAAAGATGCGCTTCAACCGGTGCCGCTCGGGTCTGTGCCGCGAGGGTCGGTGCGGGTGTCTGCGACTGCGGCGCCAAGTTCTGGCGCGGGCGCTCTCCTTCCACGGGACGCGCAGGGTTGGGGGGCGGAAGCGACTTGGCTCCACCGGGCGGAGGGTAGGGACTGCCGTAGTTGGTTCCGGAAATGGGCATCGCCATCGCCGGCTTCTTCACGGGCTTCTCCGAGGCGGGAGCGAAGTCCGCCCAGAGAACCTCCAGGTCCATCGCCACACCCTGCACCGAGAGCCGCCCGAGCGCTTCCTGAAAACTGGTGAGCCCGTGGCGACCCTTGCGATCGAGGTTGATGGCCCGGTGTTCCCGATCGCCAAGGATGCGTCCAATCAGGTCGGTGAGCACGCTGCCGGCCCCGACCTCGATGAACGTTCTCACCCCTCGCGCGTACATCGCTTCGATCTGATCGACGAAGCGAACCGGAAGGGCGAGCTGGGCCGCGAGGCGTTCGCGGATCTGCTTTACCGTCGTCGGATAAGTCGAAGCATCGGCGGTTCCGTAGACGTCGACCTTGGGCGAAGCCATCGCCAGGTCCTTGAGCAAGGCCAGAAGCGGTGCGCTCGAGCCCGCAATCAAGGGGCTGTGAAAGGCGGTCGCCACCGGCAGCCGTCGAACGGTCAGGCCCTTGGCGGTCAGCGCTGCCTCGGCCTTGGCGATCTCCGCGGTCGCGCCCGAGAGCACCACCTGCGAGGGCGCATTGTGGTTGGCCACCACCACCTCTGCCCCGAGGTTCGAAAGCAGCCCGCTGACCTCGGCGAGGGGCGCATCGACGGCGGTCATCGCTCCAGCGATCGCCGACGCATCGCGCATCAACTCGCCGCGCTTGCGAGCCACGGTGAGGCAGCTGGAAGCATCGAGCACCCCCGCTTCGTGAAGCGCCGAGACCTCGCCGAAGCTGTGCCCCGCGACGCAGTCGGGCCGCAGCCCCACGCTGTGAAGAACGTTGGCAAGCGCCTGGCTGTGGACTCCGAGCGCAGGCTGCGCCCACTCGGTGGCGGTGAGCTTCTTCGCCTGGGCCTCACGGTCGGCATCGGTGAACGCGGGCCGGGGAAAGACGATGTCGTGCAGACGTTCGCCGGCGAAGGAGACCGACGCGGCTGCATCCCAGGCGGCCCGGGCGACATCGAAGGCGATGGCGACCTCGGCTCCCATTCCCACGTACTGACTTCCTTGACCGGGAAAAACGAAGCCGAGCTTCCCCGGGTTCGCCGCTCCATGGGCGTAGTGCACCCCGGTCGGCGTCGAGTAGCCCGCTCCGGGCGCCTTCCCGATCGTCGCTGCCGCCTGGGCCAGTTTTTCTCGAAGATCGTCAATCGACGACACCACCAGGGCGAGACGGGCGGTCGCGGTCGGCTGGAAGCTGACCTGCGATTGTCTCGCCACCGCCGAGAGGACCGAGCTGTCGTTCAGCAGCGAAGCGCACTTCCCCACCAGTGCAGTCGGCGAGGGGTCGCTCAGCAACACCAGCTCGGTCGGCGTGGTGCGCAGGCGGAACGCCGGCTTTGCCTTCTGGGTGGGAACAAACTCTTCGAGCGCGAGGTGGAAGTTGCTGCCGCCAAAACCGAAGCTGGACACCGAGGCCCGCCGCGGGTGCGAGTCATCCCGGATCCAGGGCCTTCGCTGGGTGTTGAGGTAGAAGGGGCTCTTTTCGATCTCCAGCTTCGGGTTGGGTCGATCGACCTTGATGGTGGGCGGCAGCACCTTGTGGTGCAGCGCCATCACCGCCTTGAACAGCCCCGCCGCACCGGCCGCCGCCTTGGTGTGGCCGATCTGCGATTTCACCGTGCCCAGCGCGCACCATTGAGGGTCGCTGCGCTGCGACTCGCCGAAGGCGATCTTCAGCCCTTCGAACTCGGCAGCGTCGCCCGCCTTGGTCCCGGTGCCGTGGGCCTCGACCAGCTCAACCGTCTCGGGCCCATAGCCAGCGGTTTGGTAGGCGCGCCGAAGGGAGCGGGCCTGTCCTTCCGGCAAGGGAGCGTAGACGCTCTTCGCTCGGCCGTCGGAAGCAGAACCCACGCCTTTGATCACCGCGTAGACCCGGTCGCCGTCTCGCTCGGCATCGGCGAGGCGCTTCAACGCCAGCATCGCGATGCCCTCTCCCAGCAAAGTGCCGTCAGCGGAGTCAGAGAACGGCCGGCAGTCGCCGGTGGGCGAGAGCGCTGGCGTCTTGCTGAAGCACATGTACATGAAAATGTCGTTCATCGCGTCGACGCCGCCGGTGATCACCAGGTCCGACTGGCCGAGCTGAAGCTCGTTGATTCCCATCGATACTGCGGCCAGCGAGCTGGCACAGGCGGCATCGGTGACCGCGTTGGTGCCGCGAAGATCGAAGCGGTTGGCGATTCGCCCTGCGACCACGTTCCCGAGCAGCCCCGGAAAGGAGGATTCCTGCCAGGGCACATAGCTCTTGGCGATGCGCTCGCAGACCGCCTGGGCCTCGGACTCGGGGATGCCGGACTCCCGCAGCGCCTTCAGCCACACCGGCTTCTGCAGCCGGCTGACCATCGAGCCGAGCAGCTCCTGGCCAGAGGTGACGCCGAGGAGCACGCTGATCCGCTCCCGGTCCATCGTCGCGAATTGTCCCTGGCTGGCGTCTTCGAGTACCCGCTGGGCGACGATCAGCGCCAGCAGCTGCGAGGTATCGGTGGCGGGGACGATGCTGGGAGGAACGCCGAACTCCATCGGGTCGAACGGCACCGGGGAGAGGAACGCGCCCCGCTTGCTGTAGGTCTTGTCGAGCGCGGTCGGATCCGGGTCGTAGTAGTCCTCGATCAGCCAGTGGGTCGGCGGAACGTCGGTGACCAGGTCTTTTCCCGCGAGGATGTCGGACCAGAAGCCGCGCGAATCGGACGAGCCGGGAAAGAGCGCGCTCACTCCGACAACGGCGATGGGGGTCTGCAGACGATCGGAGCCGGACATCGAGCAACCTCGAGATGAAAAGGCGAAAGACGAAAAAATCAGGACAGCGGACGCGGGCGGTACTGGAACGACGCCGGCGAAACCGGCACCCCGTAGCTGCGCAGCTGGCTGGCGCGAGAAATCACCGCCGCGCCTTCCAGCAAGTTGAGGGCAATCTGCACCACGCCCCGGTTGGCGGGCTCGGCGAGGAAGGTGCCCGCGGTCCAGCGGTTGAACGAGCCCATCGCCGGTCCACACCAGATCTGGAAGTCGGTGCGGCGCGAGCTCTCGCCGTCGATCGCCCACTTGCTCGCCTTGCCCAGGTACCAGCGGAACACCAGCGCCATCCGGTGGTGGGGGTCGGCTTCGGCGCGGGCGACTTCTTGGGGGTCGCGCTTCTGCCAGAAGCCGCGGGTCTCGGCCCAGATCTCGTCGAAGGTGGCGTGGAGGACTTCCCGCTCGAGCTTGATGCGGGTCTCGGCGTCGATTGATTCGAGGGAGGAGTGGGCCCGGTAGATCTCATAGAGGCGGGCGGCGCGGATCCCGAACATCGTTCCTCGCTTCAGCACCTGCACCTTCACCCCGAGCTCGAACATGTCCGCTGCGGGCGCCATCATCACGTCCGAGGTGTCAGCCTGGGCGAGCATCACCTTGCCCGCGTCCGACAGGCCCGACTCCACCGCTGCCTGGTTGACCGAGCCGGTGACCACGTAGGCGGCGCCAAGCCCGAAAGCAGCGGCGAGTGCGCCCGGGGTGCCCAGGCCTCCGGCGGCGCCGACACGGATCGGCCGGGAGTAGTGGAAGTGCGCGACCCGCTCATCGCGCAAGGCCATGATGGTGGGGAAAATCGCCACCAGGGACTGGTTGTCGGTGTGACCGCCGCTGTCTGCTTCGACGGTGATGTCCTCCGCCACGGGAAGGCGACTCGCCAATTCAGCCTCGACCGGCGTGAGCAGCCCCTGGGCCACCAGCGCGTTCAGCATCTCGGGCGGAGGAGGAGACATGAACCGCGATGCGGTTTCGGGTCGGGAAATCTTGGCGAAGAGCTGATGACGGCGGACCACGGCTCCGGCCCGGTCGGTGTGCAGTCCCGATGCCGAGAGGCGGACCACCGCGGGGGTGAGCGCCATGAATGCAGAGGCGCAAACCCGCTTCACGCCGCGGCGAATCAGCAAATCGGCCACCCGGTCCTCGAGCGCCGCTTCGTTGGGGGAGTGAATCAGGTTCACGCCCCAGGGTGCGCCTTCCGGAAGCGCCGCGATCAGCTCGTCGATGGCCTGCTCAACCCGAGGAAAAGAGAGGCCGGCGGCGCCGAAGAATCCCAGCATCTGTGCCCGCGCCATCGCGATCACCATGCGGGTGGTGGCAATGCCATTGGCCATTTCGCCTGCAACGTAGGGGAAGCGGACGCCGTGGGCTTCGCAGAACGAGCGATCACCCAGCCACTCCGGATAGAGCGGTGGCAGCGTCGCCAGCAGCGGAAGATCGCCCTCGGCAGCGGCGGGCGTGGCAACCAGCTCACCGCCCAGGGCGACTCCGATGCGGGGCCGCGAGCGGTCGGTGACCACGTGCGCAGGTTCGCGAATCCGGGCAAGCACAGGGGCCAGCTCCTCGGGGCTGAAAGCGGCCCTCTGAGCACCCGGCCGCCAAGCGGCGACAGCGAGCAGCGTGGAACCCATCAAGGCGTCTCTGAGAGGGGGGAGGACAAGGCCATGGGTCTCTCACACCTTGAGGAAACCCATAAGCACTTTTCAGCCCGGGCGGGCAGAGCGCCGGTTTCTCTGCTTCCCTCTGAAAAAGAGCCCCGCCGTGACGCACGGATGACGAAGACCCCCATTTGGGTCGGCATCTCCACGCCGAGGACGCCCTGGGAAAGTCAGGCGGTCTGAAGTACCGGCTTCTGTTCCGGGTTGAGAGCCGCGGCTATCAGGTCATGCACCTGGGTGGCGTGCGCCTCGGCAGTCTCTTCGCTCCACCCCCGGGTATCGACCGGAGGCAGCACGTCGATCGGCAGCGGCATCGGCTGGAGGAGGAACCCCTTCAACGGCCAGTTCCTGTGAGCTCCCTGAAAGACGATCGGTACCACCGGCAGACCGGTGGCGATCGCGAGATGAACGAAGCCGCGCTTGAACGGGCGCAGGCGGCCGTCCTTGCTGCGGGTTCCTTCGGGCATGATCCAGATGCTCAGCCGGTGAGCCTTGACCATCGCTCCGACCTCTTTAAGCGAATCGACTGCGCGACCGGTGCGGGAGCGGTCGATCCTCAGGTGACCGGAGAGGAGCAGCAGCTGACCGAAGAAGGGAATCCGAGCGATCTCCTTCTTGAATACCCCGCAACCGCCGAACGGGCAGAGCCAGATCGAGAGGAACGCGTCGAGCGTGGAGGCATGGTTGGCGACGTAGATTGCCGGCGTCGCTGCGTCGATTCGCTCCCGGTGGCTCACCTGCGGAACGGCCCCGGCGCAAGCCACCACCGCCCTCCCCACGGTATGGCCATAGAAGTTACAGAGGCGAATCCGAGCGGTGCGCCACGGAATCAGCGGGAGCGCGGCGACCAGCGTCAGGGTCGAGCCGACGGCGACGATCAGGAAGCCCAGGGTGAAGCGAACCAGTGAAGAGAGGAGGCGCATGGGAAGGTGAAGCGACCGTACCTGAAGCTCGCCCGCCCGTTCAAAAACTGATCGACATCTCCCAGTGCGAGGGAAGCATCCGGCGAAAGTGGAAGGCGCGCTTTTCGTCTCGCGCTGCGATCACCTCTTCGAGCGGCTTCAGGCTTTCGCGAAAGGATTGCAGACAGCCAAGGAAATGCGCGTTGCCGGGGGTGGCCTCAATCGGGGTGGTGAGCAGGTTGTTCCCAGCCGTGTTGAACATTCCCGAGAAGGCGCCCTGCTCGAAGAGGAAGACGTCGTTGAGGCGGACCGGCCCCTCGTCGCTGCCGAGAATGTGGGCGAAGTTGACCAGCCGCTTCAGCTCGGGGTCGGCCGAGGTCATGAAGGTCGAGTAGTCGCCGGAGATTTCATGGGTGACGTTGTTGAAGACCAGCGCGGTCATCAAGGTGACCAGGTCTTCGCGGGTCTCGAGCCGAAGCAGGCGGGGGGTGGGGTGG
>JAYUUC010000616.1:0-26782 GCA_043755105.1 Myxococcales bacterium | reverse complement strand
GCACAACGATGGTGATGCGCCGTTGACTTCGAAGCGGCGACCAGGTCTCGCTGTGGGATGGGCGGTCGGCACTGAATCCCGGTGACAGCCTTCGTCTGCGGGTGGCCGGTGCAGGCTTCTCTCACCTCGCCGTCGCCACCGCGGCCGACCGGGGCTCGAAGGTGTGGCTCTTCGATGATGCGGTGGCACCTGCCGGCGACACCCTTCTCCCGGTGAGCTGGAGAGTCGACCCGGGTACGGGCGGCGAATCACTCGAGCTCGTCTTCAGTCACGCACGGCTCTCACCCGATGCTCGGGAAGTTGCACTTTCTCGAGAAGAGCGGAGCCAGCGGGCCTGGACCACGCACCTGAGCTTCACCAAGAAGCAAACAACGCCGGAGACGAATCGATGAAGCGGTGGAAGATGCTGGGCCTTTCTCTTTGTTTAGCCTTCTCGGCAGAGGCCGCCCCACTGCGGAGGATCGCGGTGCTGGTGGGTGCCCGGGAAGCGGCGGCGGGCCGTCGGCCTCTGCGCTTCTCCTACCAGGACGCCCGGTCGATGGCCTCGGTGCTCACCGAACTCGGTTCGTTCGCTGCGGAAGACGTTCACGTGCTCGAAGATCCCGAGCCTGCCGCGGTGTTGACCGCCCTCGACTTAGCGCTCGCTGAGGCCCACAAGTCTCGCGAGGCGATGGTGGTCTTTTATTACTCAGGCCACGCGGACGATCAGGCCCTCTATCCTCACGGGCAACCGCTGGCGATGGCCGCGCTTCGCGAGCGGCTGGATCAGGCCACTGCGACCATCCGGGTGGGAATCATCGATGCCTGCCGGGGCGGGGGGTGGACCCGCGCCAAGGGTTTCTCCGCCGAAGAGCCCTTTGCCGTGCAAGCTCCGCTGGAGCTGTCGAGCGAAGGCTCGGTGCTGATCGCCTCGAGCTCTGGACTGGAAGACGCGCACGAAGCGGAATCGCTCGGAGGTTCGTTCTTCACCCACTACCTGGTCGCAGGCCTTCGAGGCGCTGCCGACTCCGGCAGTGGCCGCGTCACCCTCCAGGAAGCCTATACCTACGCACAGCGAATGACGGTGAGGGACACCGCGCTGCACGCGCCCTCGCCGCAGCGGCCCAGCTTCGATTCCCACCTTCGCGGTCAGGCCGACGTGGTGCTCGCGCAGCTCACCCAGAGTCCGAGCGCCTTGTCCTACGGGCAGGTCACCGGCCCGACTCAGCTCGTCCAGGTCCAGAGTGGACTGGTGGTGCTGGAGGTTCCTCCCGGAGAGCGCCGGGTGAAGCTGGCCTTGCCTCCGGGGGACTACGTGGTTCGCCGCGAGGGCACGAAGGGCCTCTACGCGCGGGAGGTCAAGATCATCGCCAGTCAAACCCTGACACTCGAGGAGGAGTCTCTCGAGCTGGTGGGCAGCAGTGCCTTCGCCACCAAGCGCTTCGAGAAGCCGCTGGCGGCGGCGAGCACCTCGTTGCCGCGTGGGTCAAAGGAGCTGCAGATGGCGCTCGGAGTTTCTCACGCCAGCGCTCCCTCGGGATTGAACCTGACGCCGAACAGCGGCCTCGACACCGCGTTTTCAATCAACTACGGGATCACCGATCGGCTCGAGGTGTCGTTGCTAAATCCATCTCTGGCCTATCGCTTTGGCGAACGCGGCGGACTCGAGCTGCTTCCCTGGGCCGGTATGGTCAAATGGGGTTTCGGCTTCAACAACGTGGAGAGTTCGGCCTTTTCGATGACGTTGGCAGCGGGTCTGCAAGCGCGGAAGTGGTTGTCGTTCGACAAGGCCTTCAACTTCGGAGTGGACGTTCACAGCAGTGGCCTGTGGTCGAGACTGCGAACGCAACAACTCGACAACTTGTCGGGGCAGCTGTCTGCGGGCTATTCGCAAACCGTCGCCGAGATGGTGACGTTCAATATCGGCACAGGTTTTTCCGTCCCGCTGGTGACGTCGAGCCAGGTCCGGGATATTCCCGGCCACCAGGACAGCCATTGGCTCTCCTTCGGCTCGGTGCAGACGAATGCCTTTCGGTCGCTGCCTCTGGTGCAGATTCACTTGAGGGAAGCAGTCTCCCTCGATGCCCACGCCAACATCGCCGTCAACCTCACCGACGGACAGGTCCTCGAGACCTACATGGCCGGGGCCACCTTCAACTATTGAGGGAGATAGCTGGTATGGGGGCGCGATGAAAAAAGTGCTCCTGGCCATCGCGGCGGTTCTGCTTCTGTTTCTGCTGGGGGTGGGGGTCACCTTTGCGACCATCTTCGGAGGCAACCAGAAGGTAACCAAGCAGGCCCTCGGACCTCACTCTCTGCAGGTGGTAGATGGCTACGTGACCACCTTCGTGCTCGACGGAGGCGAGGGCCAGCTCGCGCTGGTGGATTGTGGCAACGACCCCACCGGGGCAGCGCTCCTTGAGGCCCTTCGAGAGGCTCACCACAGCGCTGCCAACGTGAAGGCGATCTTTCTTACCCATGGTCATCCTGACCACACCGGCGCTTGCCACCTCTTCTCGGGCGCGCAGGTCTATGCCTTCGAAGCAGATGTGAAGCTTGCGGCAGGAGAGGCACGGGCCAAAGGTCCGCTCCCCAGCAAGATGAGCATGCCCGCTGAGAAGCGGGTCAAGGTTACCCAGACGCTCACCGATGGGCAGACGGTCAACGTCGGAGCGCTTGCGGTGAGGGCCTTCGCCTTGCCGGGCCATACCGGGGGCAGCGCCGCCTACCTCGCCGAAGGGGTCCTTTATCTCGGCGATAGCGCCAGCGGGAGAGACGATGGGAAGTCCATCAAATCCGCTCCCTGGCTGTTCTCCGACGACAGCCCGCAGAACGTGGCCGAGCTGGGGAAGCTCAGCGCTCGACTCAAGGCCGAGCACGCCGCAGTGACGACCTTGGCCTTTGGCCACTCGGGTCCGCTTCAGGGCGCCGAGATCGTCGACGCCCTGGATCTCACCAGGCGATAACCCCCTGCAACGGGAAGCGACTCAGGTCTCGACCGAGCCGATCAGCACGCCGCAGACTTTTCCGTCCTTGGCCTTGCCGACGACGCCGAAGACGTAAAGGCCTCGGTCGGTGGCGAGCTTGTCGGAACCCGGCTCCGATGGCCCATAGCGGAACACCTGCAGGTCAGTCAGATTCTGATCGAGCAGCTGCTTGATCGACGTGAACGCCGCGGCGCTCTTCACTTCTGCGGGCTCTGCACCGGCCACGGCTTCAGTGAGGCGTTCGAAAAAGTCCTTGGTCTCGGTCGGGGAGAAACCGACGTATGCAAACCCGCTGTAGTTGCTGTCGTAGAACTTGGCGATTTGCGGTTCGAGCGCCTTCACGGCACTTTCCGGGGTGAGGGGGCCCGCGGCAACGCTGGCCGATACGAACTTCGGCGCGTAGTCGGACTCTGAAATGAAATTGGCGTCTTTCTTCAGGGGCGCGATCGCCGCTCCGAGCTGCTGGGCCGTCAGGGTTCCTCCGGTGCCGCCCAGCGACAACCGGGCCGAGAGGGCGGCCAGGGCCTGATAGGTCTTCAGCTGGCGAGCCGAGTCGAGCTCCGACCCCGCTGAGAGAATCCCGTCACCGTTCTTGTCTCGGGTTCCGATCAGATTCACGGCTCGGTCAACGGCCTGCTTGGCCCCGGCCACGGAAATCGAGGACGCCCCGTTCGCTGAGTGGAGCGCAAAGCGGGTCATCGTGGTCAGCGCGCGGCCGACCTTGAAGCCGTCGTTGAGTGACTTGCCGTAAGTGGTCACCTCGGCGACGGAGAGCTGACTGTCCTTGTCGCCGTCCGCCTTCACCAGCTCTCTCTTCATTTTGGTCGCGGCGGTCTTCACTGCTCCGAGCGTGACGGGCTTCGCAGGCATGGGCGGGTCTCCAAGGGGTCTTGAAAAAACGATTATCGGCAAGGGCGACTGGCGGTTGCGTGCGGCTTGGCATTTGAGAGTGAGGGTCCTCCCTCGACTTCGCCTGCGGCACGCTCGGGATGAGCGGGGTCGCGGCTTTTTGGGGCCTGAGCGGGGCTTCGCGGCTTTTTGGGGCTTGAGCGGGAGGGGCTTACCCCGCTTGGCGCAAGGTCGCTTGTGTGGCCATCACCGCCGGGGCGCCGAGGCCGAGCGCCGCTGCATCGATGAATTCCCGGGCAGTGGGAGGCGCCAGCACCGAGTGAATGAACCCGTGCCGAAGCTGCAGGGCAGGGGCCACTTTGCTCGCCATCTGCTCTACCCGCGCGACCACCAGACCGGTCCCCTTTACCTGGGTGTTCACCAGCACCACCCCGAACCGGTGCGGCGAGAGCTGGCAGACGAAATCGCCCAGGCGAATGGCGGTCCTGGCGCCCCGGACCAAGGCTTTTGCTCTCTGTTCGAGCTGCTCCTTCGACCCCGACATCTCGAACACCACCAGCGCCAGGCCCGGCGTCTTTCCCAGCTTCTCCGGCAACGCGCGGTCGAGAAAGCTCTCCAGCGAGCGCGGTTCCGAGGCGATTGCGGGCCCGAGCAGCTTGCTTCCGGTTCGCTCGAGTATCCGGGTCAGGTACGCGCCGATCACGTGCTGCGAAATCATGTAGATCGCCGCGGGTACCACCACCAGCGGCATCGCCGAAAAGGTCTTCAGGCCGATCACCAGCCCGGTGCTGTTGGAGCGCATGCCGCTGCCGAACAGCAGCGAGACCGCGTCTTCTCGTGCGAGCCGGAACAGCCGCGAGAGGCCGAGGCCGACCGCGTAGCAAAGGACATTCAGCCCCACCGTCAGCACCACCATCACCGCGAAGACCGAGCGATGGGCGAGCACATGCGGCGCCGCCACTGCCACGTTGGCCACCACGATCGCCCACAGTGCGCCGGTGCCGAGCAGCGAAAAGAGCCCCGCGCCTCCGATCGCTACCCGGGCCGCGAAGCGTCGCAGCGCTAGCCCGAGCAGCAGCGGCACCGTGGCCGAGAGCACCAGCTGCTGAACGATGGTGTCGGAGGAGATCTGAATCGGCAGGTGGGTCACCCCGAGCAGGGCGCTCAAGTAGACGGGCACCGAGGCGAGGGCGAGCGCGCTGGTGAGGGTGATCAAGGCCAGCAGCAGCGGCAAATTTCCGGAATTGAGTCGGACCCACACCGAGGACGTCATCGCCACGGGCATCAGCGCGCTCAGCATCAGTCCGAGCCGCAGCTGCACCCCCATCTCGGGCCCGACGAACGGGGCGCCGAGAAGGCCTCCGAGGTAGGCGAGCGCGGGCACCACCCCGTACACCACCGCCACGCTCACTGCTGAGGCGCGGGGCCGGGTGATCAGCTGCTCGAAGTCCTTCAACTCGCAGTTGACGCTGGCCGAAAGCATCATCGCGCCGAGGGCGAGGTTGGAGAAGTCGTAGCTCCAGCCAGAGTGGGGCAGCTGCAGAAACACCAGGTCCTTGAGCCACAGCCCCAGCCCGGGCCAGAGCGCTCCCAGCGCCACCGCACTGGAGAGCACCACGATGAAATGGCCCTTCAGCCACAAGTTCGCGCGGGCCAGCGCCCCGGGAGGCAGTGGCCTGCGCTCTGAAGAGGGGCCCATCAGCGGAGGTAGACCACGGCGCGGCGGCTGGCTTGAACTTCCACAACTTTGGTCCTCCGCACCACGCCATTGACGCGGACCTCGACGGTGGCCGGACCGGGCGCCAGCCCCTTGGCGACCAGCGGCGGGAACCCGACCGCTTGTCCGTTGATCCACACCTCGCCATAGACGCTGGAGGACACCACGTGAACTTCGCCGGTGAGCGCCAGCGCGCTGGTGTTGTGGGGAGCCGGGCGCGCCACGGCCCGCGTCGTCGGGGCCGGAGGCGCGTGCTCTCCCGGCGAGGCCGAGTCCACCGCTGCAGTCGCGATGTGCTCGAGCGGAAGGGCATGGGCTGACTCCACCGAAACGGGCGCTGGCGTCGGCGGCCGCAAGCGCTCGGTGAGGTCGGCGTCGACCGCGATCATCCCTTCCTCCTGGACCTCGACCCGCCGCTCGTAGAGTCGCTGGTCGCCTTGCATCAGCACCACGGTGTGCGCACCCGGGCTGACTTTCAAACGCGCGGGAGTGAAGTCCATCCGCTTCCCGTCCACTTCGACCAGAATTCCCGAGGGCGTCGAGGTGACCAGCAACAAGCTCGGAGCCGGCGGCTCGAGCGCTTCCGACCGCGCCGCAGGCCGTGGGTTCGGGGTCGGCTTCTTGGGGTGAGCGAAGCTCTTGGCCTGCGCCGCTGCTCTGGAGCGTGCCTCGGCCCCGCTGGCCGGTGAGGCCTGCTTGGAGCGTGCCTCGGCGACTACCGTCGGTGCCACGGCGGCCGGCGGTGCTTCGTGGTTCATCGCAGACGAGGGCACGTCGCGGGTGGGTCGGGCCCGGTGGCGATCTTCTAGGTCCTTGGCGATCCGAAGAAGCTCGGGGACGTCGCCGCCGGCTCCCTGTTGAAGGGCATCTGCAAAATCTGCCGCTGCGGCGGGATAGTCGCCTTCCTCCAGCGCCGCGAGGCCCGCGACCCGTCTCGCTCGGGCCAGGCCCTGGTCGCGTCCGCCGCGTGCGGACGATGGCTCGGCGGGCGTTGCCGCGGTGGGAATCGACGGCCGCACCTTTTGCACCACCCGATAGCCCGCGTATGCGACCAGGTTCCCGGTCACCACCGCGATCGCCACCGTGCGCGTCAACGTCGACCGGTGCGTCGCGCTCCGACCACGCTTCATCTGGGAACCCGCCATCGGACCACTCCTCGAAAAGAAACCCGTCAGGTTGTTGTCTCGCGTGCAGCGCATCTGGAGATTGCTAGTTCAGCACCCACCACCAGAAGCCGGCGGTGGCACTCACCGCCGCAGCGATCGCTGCCGAGGCGGACCACAGGGACGGACGCCCTTCTTCCTCGATCTCGATCGACACCCCGGGAAGCGAGTCTTCCTCGTCGTCCGCACCCGCCTTGGCGGCGGCCACCCCCAACCGCGCGGTCCCCGGGTGAGCGGACTCCTGAGGGCCTCGAAGCGGCACCATGCGCTTGCCCTTCGACGTCGACGGCTTGCTCCCCGGGTAGCTCGGCTCGAAGCTCGAGGCAGAGACGGAATCAGGGAACAAGGTCGCCATCAGCGACGAGAGCTCGCGCCGGCCCGAGGGCAGCTGCTGGGCGATGCGGTAGGCGTCGAGGTCCGCCATCATCTCGCGCGCCGACTGGTAGCGGTCTTCCGGCTCGCGCTCGAGCGCCTTGAGAAGAATCCGCTCCACTTCTTCTGGAAAGCCGGGGCAGATCTCGGTGGGCATCGGAATGTCGGCGTTGCCCACGGCCGCCAGCATGTCGGCGATCGTCGCCCGCTTGAACAGCCTCTGCCCGGTGGCCACTTCGAAGAGCACCACCCCGAGTGAGAAGAGATCAGATCGGTGGTCGAGCACCTGGTGCCGTACCTGTTCCGGCGACATGTACGCGAACTTGCCCTTCAGTACTCCGGCCGAGGTGGA
Source organism: Myxococcales bacterium (assembly GCA_043755105.1). Taxonomy (GTDB): domain Bacteria; phylum Myxococcota; class Myxococcia; order Myxococcales; family Myxococcaceae; genus JAYUUC01. The sequence continues at coordinate 19,363 of JAYUUC010000616.1, read as the reverse complement.
CTTGGCGTTGACCGAGGTCTTCACCACCCCGAAGTCGGTCAGCTTCACCTCGGCGGTGTTGGAGATGAGCACGTTGCCGGGAGTGACGTCGCGGTGCACCAGGTTGAGCGCTTCGCCGTTGGGCATTCGCATCGCGCCCACGTACGAGAGCGCGTCGCAGAGCGGAATGCCGAGGTGGACTGCGAGCTCGGGACCGAGCGGAACCTTGGCCTTGGCCGCCGCCCGCATCAGCCCGTTGAGCGAGGTGCCGTCAATCCACTCCATCGCCAGGTAGTACTGAGAGTCGATGCTGCCGAAGTCGAACACCTGGACGATGTTGGGGTGGCTGAGCAACGCGGCCACCTTCGCTTCGGTGACGAACATCTCCGAGAAGTCGTCCATGTTGGCGAACTGGGGAAGGATTCTCTTGATCACGCAGGTCTTCGAGAAGCCCTGCGGCCCGTCAATGGTGGCGAGGTAGATCTGCGCCATTCCTCCGGCGGCGAGCTTCTTCACCAGCCGGTACTTCCCGAACGCACCCAGAGGCGGCTCCACCGGAGCTGGGTCGGTTCGAGGCTGGGCAGTCGCGTCGTTCATCGATGACTTCTCCGGAAGCATGGGGTCCTTCGTTCAGAAGGACTGGCGCAACTCGAGCAGGGTGGTGCGGCCGAGGGTGGGCAGGTCGAAGCCACCGAAGCCGGGCTCGACGATGTGGCGGTCGAGAACGTTCTTCATCGACAGCACCACTACCGTCTGGGCGCCGCCAAGGAAGTTCAGGCCCAGCGTCGAGAGCGAGAGGTCCACGGTGGCGTAGGCAGGCAAGGTGTAGGGCTCGTCGTTGTTCAGCGCCACGTTGCTCTGCGAGGCTCCGCGCTCGCCGACCCAGCGAACCTGGCCGTTGAGATTCACTTTCAGCTCGGGGGCGGCGATGTTGAAACGGCCCACCACCATCGCGTTGGGATAGAGCGCCGGAGCCACGTCGACCAGCTGGTCGTCGATCAGCGGCCGCTGCAGGCTGGAGGAGAGCTGCATCGAGTAGCGCCCATAGACGAAGCGCCCGGAGAGCTCGACGCCCAGGTTCCGCTGCTGACCCTGGTTTTTCGGCTGGAACTGCGACCCCGCCTGGGCAAATTCGATCTTGTCGTCGACCTGCTGGGCGTAGAGGCTGGCCTCTAGTGCCAGCCGCCCGAACAGCTGCAGCGAGGTGACCGCCTCGAGGCTGTGAATCACCTGGGGGTTGAGCGGCAGCGCGCCGGGCCGGGTTCGATTGCCGATTACATTGTTGGCGCTGCCGAAGCCGGGGAGCCCGAAGAGCATCGTCGCCGAAGGGGCCTGAAACGCGCGCCCGCCAATCAGCTTGGTGCTCACGTTGTTGCTCCACTGGTAGGCGATCGCCCCGCGCCAGCTGTATTGCGCCGAATAGAGGTTGGGCAGATCGACTCGAAAGTTCTCGGTGAGGTGCAGGTTCTGGATCGGGCTCTCGGTGGCCTGGAGGTAGGCGCCGGTGTTGGCCATGGTGATCAGCCGCTGGTCGTTGGCGCCGATCAGATCCAGGGTGTCGCCTGAACGATTGGTGCCCTGCGGAGCGTTGAACTGCTCGGTGTAGTGGAGCACCTGCTGGGGCTCGTAGGAGAAGTCGAGCCCACCCTTGATCGACAGGCTGGCCAGCGGGGCAACCACCAGCTCGGCGGCGCCGTCGATCGCGTGGTAGCGGAAGCGGCGGGTGAAGGAGACGTCGTTGTTGCCGGTGAGGTAGAGCCGCTCCTCTCCGGTGGGCTGACCCCGCGACCAGCCGAGCCACACCGCTGTGCTCACGGCATCGGTCCAGCTCTTCTCGTGGCGGGCGCTGACCCAGTCGTTCTCGAGCGAGATCCGGCTGCGGTGGGTGAGCACCGAGCTGAGCTGGAATTCGCCCATCGAGTCCAGCCGCTGAATCCCGCCTTGAAACATCCAGTTGCCGAACCGTTCGCTGCGGATGCGGTACTGGGCAAACACGCTGGTGGGGCTGGCGAGGTCGCCTCTGCTGGGGTCACCGAAGAAGGGACGGAAGCGGGCGAGGGTGGGGTCCTGGTCGGGGAAGGTGCGTGAAATCGTCAGCCCGGAGCGGTCGATGCGATCGGTGGAAACCGCCACCAGCAGTGAACGGTCCTTCTCGTCGTAGCCACCCACGATTGACCCGCCGTAACCGACGCTGGCGCGGGCGAGGTTGACGCGACCGGTGGCCTCGGCCACCACCTGGGCCCCACTCGACTGGCCGCGGGTGAGCACGTTCACCGTGGCGAGAAAGGCATTGGCTCCGTAAAGGGCAGAGAGGGGGCCCCGGGCGATCTCCACCCGCTCGATCATCTGCACCGGCAGGTACTCGGGACCGAGAAAGGCGGTGAGGTCGGGCCGAAAGTTCACCGGCACCCCGTTGATCATGATCTTGACGATGCGGGTGCCGCCGCGAAGGCCGCCGGTCACTCCCCGCACCCCTACCGACGGCAGGACCCCGTCGTCGATGACGTAGAGGCCGGGCAGGTCACTGAGAATTTCTCCCAGCGAGTGGTAACCGCGCTGCGCAATCTCTTCCCAGTTCACCGAAGTCACGTTGGCCGAAGCGAGCGCCCGCTGTTCCTCGCGTCCACTCGCAGTCACCACTGCTCCGTTGCGGTCTTCACTCAGCTGAGCGTCGTCGGTCTCTGCGGCCGGGGCCACCACTGCCGCCGGTGCAGGGACCTCGGGCGCTGGAGCGTTCTGCGCGGGCTCACCCTTGGACTGCGCGGCCACGGGCCACCCAAGCAGACTCGCCGCCAGCAGGGCCACCCGGACCCGATGTTCGAAGCGGAGTTGAACCAAGGTGATCTTCTCCAGGCCGCAGCAGTGACGCACCACCGGGCGGGCTGCATGATGAAATGAATAAGAAACATTTCAAGGTTTACACTTCCGCTGATTTGCGTGTGTTTGAGTCACTGGCCCAAAATTGCAGCGGGCTTGCGCTTCCCGGGCTGACGCGACTACCTGAGTGCAGACAGCGGCCAAATTCCCTTGGGTTCACGGAGAGTTGTGGTTAAAATCGACTGATTCCGCCGAGCCGGGAAAGTTCGTCCACCGGTCCGGCTTATCGGTTTCGAGTGATACATCGGTGGTGATGAATGTCTGGGGCTCAGATTCCAAAAATGCATGTATCGAGATACTCAGGAACGGCGCTTGGAGGACGTCGTCTCGCCCTTCATCCGAGGAGATTCCATGGCCCGTCGCTTGATTTCGTTCGCCCTCTGTCTCGCCGCCTGCGGACCCGGCAAGCCCCCCGCCGACCTGCACACGGTGACGATCGCCGCGGTGATCGACCGGACCGGGATCAACTCCGAGCCGAGCTGGGCAGATGCAATCAAGCTTGCCGAGCGCAATGCCAACGCAGGGCTGAAGAAGGCGACCGCGCTCCAGTCGCTGCGCTTCTCGGTGGTGCTCGCCGACTCTGGCAACGAGCCTTCCGTGGCCCTGAGCCGCTCTGCCGATGCGGTGAACAACCAGGGAGCGCGGGCGCTGATTGTCGACACCAGCCAGGTGGACGTGGCGGTCAACCGCACCCAGTACGACGACGACCTCTCGAACGATCTCGCGGTGCCGATCCAGTGCGGTAGCTGCACCTCGGGGTCGATCAACAACACCAAGGCGGTCGACCCCGACCCGTTCACCCAGCTGGCGCTCCGGAATGGGCAGGGGTGGAACTTCCGCTCGATCATGTCGACCAAGTTGATCTCCCAGATCCTGGTCCGGCTGATGCTCGAGACCGCGGACGGAGACGTCAACGGCGACGGCAAGTTCAAGATTGCCTACCTCGGCAGCGACGAGGTGTTCGGCCGCGGGGCGGTCAAGGATCTGCGCACCTTTGCCACCGCACTACATCCGTCCTCGGCGCCGATCATCGAAGAGATTTACCACCCGCGTGACGCCGACCCGAACAGCTACGACTGGTCCGCCGACGTTCGAAAGTTGGTCGACAACCAGACCGCGGGAGTGACCGATGGTTTTCCCGACGCGGTGGTGGTGGCCGACTTCGCCCAGCAGCAGTCGGCGGTGGTGAAGGCCTACCGCCAGGGCGGCTCTCCCATCCGGATGCTGCACTACCACACCTTCCGGATCAGCTCCGCACTCCAGTCGCTCGGCAGCCTCGGCGATGGCGTCGAGGGGGTTTCGCACGTGCTCCTCGACAATGGCAGCTCGGCAGACGCGTTCGTGCAGTCCTATGAAGAACGCTACGGGGTGCCAGTCGTCTATCGCGACGCCATCTATTATGACAACGCGATGACCTTGATGCTCGCCACGGCAATCGCCGCCATTGACCTTCCCGACCCCACCCAGGTGACCGGGGCGCAGATTCGCGATGCGATGAAGAAGACCAGCGAACCCCTTGGCGAGCCGATCGGTGCCGGCCCGGACGAATATGCCCGCGCGGTGGGGCTGATCGCCGAGAAGAAGCCAATCAACTATCAGGGCGCCTCGGGGCCGATGGACTACGACGCCACCGGCAACGTGGTCGACAAGCTCGCTCGCTACACCGCCCAGGACGGTCAATTCGTGGACGTTGCGAAGTACGACTGCGTCAGCGACGCCAGCTGCCCCGAGATTCCTTGAGCGAAGGCCCGGCGCACGCTCCGCGCCCCGGTTACACTGACTGACACTTCGTGAGGCTATGAGCGAAAACCCCTCCATTCCCCGTGGCCGGTTGAGACGGCTTGGCCGCCTGGTAGGCATGTCCACCCGGATCGGCTCTGGCCTCGCCATGGACGGGATGAAGAAGCTGCTCGGCAACGACGAGGACCCTCGGGTCGCGGCCGCGATCAAGCTGCTCGGCACCCTGGGAGAACTCAAGGGCGTCGCGCTGAAGGCGGGGCAAACCTTGTCCCTGCTCTCCGACACCCTTCCTCCAGAGGTGCGGAGCGTGGTGGCCGGAATGTTCTCGGGCGCACAGTCGCTCCCCTTCGAGGAAATTGCAGGGGTGCTCGAAGCGGAGCTGGGCGCGCCTCCCGACACGCTGTTCGCCGAGTTCGCCCACGAGCCCTCCGCTGCGGCCTCGCTCGGACAGGTCCACCGGGCCCGCCTTCACAGCGGCGAGCAGGTGGCGGTGAAGGTCCAGTACCCCGGAGTGGCCAGCGCGCTCGAGGACGATCTCCGAAACGCCGGAGCGCTGGTGAAGACCCTGGGACTGGGTGGAGCGCTCCTCGATTCGAAGGAGTACTTCGAAGAGGTCAAACGAGAGCTGACCGCCGAGCTCGACTACCGCCGTGAGCTGCGAAGCCTCGAGGACTTCCGGCGCTACCTTGCCCCCTGGCCAGACCTGGTCGTTCCTCGGGCGTACCCTGCGCTCTGCACCGGGCGGGTGCTGGTGCTCGACTGGCTCGAAGGACCGACCCTCGACCGCTACGCGCGCGAGGGGAAGGGGACTTCCGAGGAGCGCTTCGCGGTGGCCGAGCGGGTACTGCGGGCAGTGTTCGGTCCGTTCTTCTTCCATCGGGCGATTCATGCCGACACCCATCCCGGCAACTACGTGGTGCTGGAAGGGGGGCGGCTCGGGGTGCTCGACTTCGGTTGCGTGAAGCAGCTGCCCGAAACCTTCTGGAGAGCGCACGCGCTTGCATTGAAGCGGCAGCTCGAGGGCGGAACATTGGACCTGGTGGAGTTGACCCGAAGCGCGGGGTTCAGCATCGGAATTCCAGACGCCAAGGCCCGGCCGCTGTTCGAGGAGATGGCAAAGATCGTCCTCGCGCCGCTCGAGGGCCCCTACGACTTCGGCGCGGACACCACCTTGCAGCAGCTGCAGGCGATGAAGACCAAGTACCTCCTCGACCTGATGCGGGTTCGACCTCCGGCAGAGGCGGTCATGTATTACCGGGCGATGGCCGGGTTGGCGCACAACCTTCGTGCGCTGCGGGCCAAGGGAGACTTCCGGCCGTTCTTCCACCAGGTGATTGGGCAGCTCAAGATTTGAATCGTCAGCGGTTAGCTGCCGCGTCGAACGGCTTCATCCCGGCCAGCTGGGCTGAGCGGGCGACCAGCTGGGATATCTCCTCTGCTTCCCGGGCGACGAACGAGCGCACGGCGCCGTCCAGCCGGGCGTCGAAGATGTGGTGCACCGAGTGGATGGCGGTGGGCTCGAAGCCACGCGGAATCTTGTGCTCTCCGCCCGCGCCGGGCTCGAACGCTTCCCGTCCGGCGCGAATGCAATCGTCGATCGAGTGGTAAAGACAGACATTGAAGTGAAGAAAGGGATGCTCCTCGAAGCAACCCCAGTAGCGGCCGAAGAGCCGCTTTTCCGAGGTGAGGTTGAACGCGCCCGCAATCACCTTTCCCTCCCGCTCAGCGACGACCATCTCCACCGCGTCGGTCATGCTGGCGAAGACCTTGCGGAAGAACGCCGGGTTGAGCTGGATCTGTCCCCAGGAATTCTTCGAGCAGGTGGCCTCGTAGAACCGGAAGGCAAGGTCTGCATGGGTCGGACCGAGCTCGTCGGGTCGCACGGTTCGAAGCGTGATGCCCTGTCCGGCGGCGGCGGCCCGCTCGCGCCTCAATTGATGGCGGCGCTTGGAGTCGAAGCGCGCGAGAAAGTCGTCGTAGCTGGCGTAGCCCGGGTTCTTCCAGTGGTACTGCATCCCGGTGCGGCGGGCGAGGCCGAGCGCTTCGAGTGCCTTCGCTTCCTCCTCGGGAGGGAAAATCACATGCACCGAGGAGCAACCGGTCTCTTCTGCCGATGCGAGCGCGGCGTCGAGCAAGGTACGACGGTGCTGGGCGAGGTCCTCGCCGGGAGCGGCGTGGAAGCGGGGAGCGGTGATCGGGCTCAGCGGCACTCCCACCAGCAGCTTCGGGTAGTACTCGATGCCCATCGACTGGGCCGCCTGGGCCCAGGAGAAGTCGTAGACGTACTCCCCCATGCTGTGGTGCTTGCGGTAGGCGGGGGCGAGCGCGACCAGGGTGTCGCCACGGAAGAGGGCGAAGTGGTGCGGCTCCCAGCCGGTCTTTCGGGTGGCACTTCCAGAGCTCTCGAGCGCGTGAAGCCAGTCCCAGCGAAGCGGAGGAAGCGCTCGCTCGCCCACCACCCGATCCCACGCCTCGCGCGAGACCTTTGCCACCGAGGAGAGGATGCGCAGCGAAGGGGCGGCGTCTGACATGGGCCTCCTGATAACAGGCGGGCAAACAGTTGGCACCCAAGGCGATTTGCAAGGCGCCCTCGTCCTCCCAGGCCTCGGCTAGAATGCTCGAAATGAAGGAATGGCCGCTGCGCGAGGCGAAGGATGCAGACCTGAAGGCGATCAACGCCATCTACAACCACTACGTTCAGCACTCGGACTGCACCCTGCAGACCGAGGTATCGACCGCTGCCGAGCGCGCTGCGTGGTTCGCCGCGCGAGGCTCGGCCCACCCGATCCTGGTTGCGGAAGACGCGGGCGAGGTGGTCGGCTGGGGTGCCCTGGTTCGTTTCTCCGACCGCGGGGGCTATCGCTTCACCGTGGAAGATTCTATCTACCTCCGTCACGACCGGACGGGGCAGGGGTTGGGGACGACGCTGTTGGAGGCGCTCCTCGCTCGCGCAGTGGAGGCTGGGCACCACAGCGTGATCGCCCGCATCACCGCCACTCAGGCGGCGAGCCTCAAGCTGCACCACCGTCATGGTTTCGTGCAGGCGGCCCTGCTCAAGGAAGCGGGCTGGAAGTTCGAGCGCTGGGTTGATGTGGTCTTCTTGCAGCGGAGCCTGTAGTTCGCCCGCGAGGTGGGCGTTCCTTCCTCCCTTGGCGATGCCGAGCGGGGCCCTGATTCAGGCGCGGGTAATCCGGTCGACCAGGTCCTCGAAGGCAATGCCCTTGATCAGGACGCCATCCGCGCTTGGGCTCTTGCGAGTAGGGTCTCCGGTGAGAACAAAGATCTTGGCCGAAGGGTGGGTTCGGCGGATCTCGGGAATGAGCTCGGTCCCATCGCCATCTCCGAGGCCGTGGTCGAGCAGAACGGTGGAGAAAGGCGGAGCAGTCGAGAGGATGTCGCGAGCACCGCGAAGCGACTCAGCCGTCTGCACGTCGAACTGCTCGTCCTCGAGCAGGGCGGACAGAGTGAGCAGGTTGTTCTGGTCATCCTCGACGATCAGTACCGACCCGCGCTTCTTCGCCTTCTCAGTCATCGCTGCTCCTGGGCAGTGAGTGGGAAACTCAAACGTGCCACCAGGCCGCGACCGCGCTCCAGGTTTGCCACAGTCAAAGTTGCTTTGTATTGTCGAGCGATCCGCCGAGTCACATTCAGCCCCAGTCCCTTGTGGCCTGCCTTCGAAGTCACGAAGGGCTTCCAGGCGGCGGTCTCCTCCGCAGCGCTCAGGCCCGGGCCGGAATCTTCTACTTCGAGACAGAGGTCTTCGCCTTCGACGGTCCCAAAACTCCGCAACGTCAACACACCACCGGAAGGCATCGCCTCGAGGCTGTTCCTGATCAGGCAAGCGGCCATCAACGCGACCTCGGACTCCGAAAGCATCAGCTGAGGGGTCGGTCGAAAATCCTTCACCACCTCGACCGCGGAAGGTACCTCGACCAATCGAAGACCCCGTTCGGTCCCCGGCACAAGGCTGCCAAGCTGGCAGGAGCGCTCCGTCAACGGGACCACATGGGCCCGCTGGGCGAGTAAAGCTTCGGCTGCGGTGACCTCGTCGTCGATGATCTTGAAGAATGGCTGAACACGGGCGTCGCTTTGCCAGAGGTCAGTCTTGGATGTCTTCTTGGCAAGATAGAACGACGCATTGCGGACTGCGGCCAGACGATTCATGAAGTCATGGCGAAACACCGCCATCGTCTCTTCGCCCAGAGCCCATTGTTCCAGGCTCGAGACCTCGGCATCGGTCCAGGGCGTGATCACCGTGAGGGGGTCCTCTTTCCCTCAGGGCCGCGCGCCTGCGCAATCGCATGAATCAGTTCTTGATGATCTACCGGCCCCTCAAGGGTGGTGAAGAGACGGTACTTCGCGACCCGCTGGATCAGCTCAGGAATGGATTGTTGCGCGACCGCGATCACCGCGAGTCCAGGAGAGGCCTTCCTCAGGTCTTCGATGATTTGCGGACTGTTTGCGGCGCTGGAAAGGGTGACGACACAGACATCGATAGGGACAGCTTCCAGTGTCAAGGTGGCGGAGACGCCCTGGGGCAGAACCTCTGCTCGTACCCCCGCGGCATTGAGAGCGTCGACGGTCGCGATTGCTTCCTCCTGATGGCCATCGACCACCAACACCACCGGGTGCTTGGCTGCCTGAATCAGCGTTTGCACCATCAGAGCGACGTCAAACGGCTTCGAGAGCAGCGTGAAGACGCCCTTCTTCATCGCACCCTGGATCAGGTCCTCCATCGCGAAGGCGGTCATCAGGACGATCGGCACCAGGGGATTTCGTTCGTGCAATCGATTGAAGAGCTCGACTCCACTGATGCCCGGCATCCGAATGTCGGTGAGGACGAGATCAAACGTTTGCGACTGCGAAAGCTCGAGTGCCTGTTCGCCACTGCAGGCCTCGATGACCTCGAAGCCTTCCATTTCCAGGTTCGCCGCCAGCGTTATCCGCAGCGATTCCTCATCATCCACCAGCAAGATTCGAGTCGGGGCCATGGGTGCCTCAAGAAGCGAGTTCAGAGACCTTCGATTGGAAAGCGGGGAGCTGGATGGTGAACTTGGTGCCATCCCCAGGAACGCTGTCGACGCTGATGCTTCCCTGATGGCGCTGGATCATTCCCTGAGTGATCGCCAGCCCCAGCCCGGTTCCCTTGGTCTTGGTGGTGAAGAGCGGCTGAAACAGCTCTTTCAAAACTTCGGGGGGCATCCCAAGGCCATTGTCGACCACGCGAATGATCCAGGGATGATCTCCGCCGCCTTCGGCCTCGACTCGAACCTCGCCGGTACGTTCCACCGGCACGGCCTCGATCGCATTCTGAATCAGGTTGATCAGTGCCTGGCGAAACTGTTCCTTGTCGAGGTTGGGAACTGGCAGGTCCTCGGACACGTTGTTGAGGATCAGCACGCCCGCTCTTCCCGGGACCACGCCAATGGCGTCATCGACCAGGTGCCGCAGTGGGCACGGTCGAAGAACGGGTGTCCGTTCGCGCGCGAAGTCGAGCAGGTCAGAGATAATTCTCGAGCAGTTGTTGAGCTCGCGCTCGATGATCCCGCTGAACTGGGCGAGGCGGGGATCCACCGGCCCCGACGCCGAAGATTCGAGAATCTTCTTCGAAATGTAGGTATGCGCATTCCGTACGGCAGCGAGCGGATTTCGCAGCTCGTGACCGACGCCGGCAGCCAGCTTTCCCACCGCCGCCAACTTCTCGGTGCGCACGGTCGACTCCTGTGCCCGTCGCAGATCCACCAGCGCCACATCGAGCTTCGTCGACTTCTCGCGTTCCATCCAGGTGGCCCGCTCTGCCTCGGTCTGACGCTCGGCCAGTGCACGCATGCCCTGATCGGCTCGAATGCATGAAAGCACCAGGAACGCGTTTTCGAAGATCACCCAGCCGGCATGCTCGAGGAATCTCCAGCTCTCGGGGGTCACCAGCCCGAAGATCGACTCGGGCCAAAACAGCTGTCTCGCCAGGTGATCTCCTGCGGTTATCAACGTGGCGGGGATCAACGCCTTCCAGTCACGGTACATCGCGATGAAGGCGAGGGAACCGAAGATGTGAAAGTGGGTTTCGATCCGGCCGCCGGTGAGGTGGATGAGCAGGCCACTCCAGAGCATCTGAGCCCCGGAGATGACATATCGGGTCGAAGGCAATCCCGGGCGGGTCCAGGCGAGCAGGATCGGGACCGAGCTGATCAATCCGCCCAGGAAGATGGCGGCATAGAGGTGAACATGAACCGAAGCCACGCGCCCTTCCCAGCTGCGGGGGGAAAGCAGAAGCGCGGTCACGATTCCCGCCACCCACTGGGCGACCATCAGCCACGCAAACATTCTGTCGGTCTGGCGGTGAAGCGCCCCCGCCTCTTCCTGGTAAAGGTGCTGGGCTCGAGTGGTCCAGGCGTCTTGAGGCGAAGTCGAGAACGGTCTTGCTTCGATCATTGATTCCTCGCGTTGGCTGCTTGAAGGCGACATCCGAAAACTGAAGATTGGGCTTCCGGGGCAACGCCGTTTCTGAGGATGGAAACCAAGCTCGACTCCCCCAGATTGTCTCCCTCGTGGCCCCGCGACCCGGTGATTCCCCCGCGAAAGAGCAAGTCGCCGGTAGGCGAGTAGAGGATCACTTGCCCCGAAGTTTGGGCGCCGAAGATCTCTGCTTCTGCGCCACCGCGGTCTTCGAGCACGTGAACGCCGGGAATCGCCTCCGCGAGGCTCCAGAGGTCCGAATGGCTCCAGTCGTCAGCTACCCCTTCGGGGCGAAGGAAGAGGACGTAAGTGGTGACTGGATGTCCGAGCCCTTCAGACACCTTCGCCAGTTCTTTGAGGCTGGCGCGGGTGCAGGAGCACTTCGGGTGAGCGACCATGATCAGAGTGTGTCCTGCGGTGTCTCTGGTGAGGGTGGAGCGAGCCGGCCAATGTTCCGGAGCCATTGCTGCTGGCCCCGCGGTGGCGCTGTAACGCTCGAGCAGAAAAATGCCGCCGGCGACCGCTCCGACCCAGACCAGAAGGGTTGCCGCCAACGCGACTGATTTCAGACGCGGTGAGTTCCGCATCATCGATTCCGCGAAGGCGGCCGCGCGAGCATGTCTCGGAGCCGACCGAATTGAAGAGCAGACTTCACCATCTCGAGAAGCTTCAGCGGAGGGTAGGGCTTGTAGAGGACGAGGTAGCTGTGCCCCTGCGACCTCCGACCGGAGATCACGATGTCTTGAAATCCGGTCACCAAGAGGCCTGGAATGGGTCGGGGTCTCTTCGCGATCAGATCGAGAAGCTCGACCCCGGTTCTTCCAGGCATGTTGAAGTCGGTGCAAACGACGTCAATCGTCCGTCGTTCGATGATCGCAAGTGCGTCGTCCACTGATTTTGAAGTCAGGACGTCGTAGTCGTCGGAAAGCAGCGCCGACGTGGTGACCAGGACTCCGGGTTCATCGTCGACGACCAGGACCGTCGGTCGGTCAGAAGATGAGAGCTTTTCCGTGGATCCGTTTCGCACTGGTAGGGCAGATTAGTGAGGGCTTGGTCGGATGTCTAATAGCAGATGAATAGAGTCAATGTCGTGCTTTGTAGGCTCAGGTGAATTCACGCTTTTAAAAGGGCTAACTCCTTCACCGATGATGACGATTCTGAAAGTACTGGTGCCGCTTTGGGTGGGATTGACTGCTTTGGGCGGTGCCCAGGCGGGGGCTGCCGACGCCGGCTCGGTCGACGGCGGAGAACGTGATGGGGCAGACGCGGGCAGTGCCCTTCCGGTCCGGCTCCGTCTTCGTGCTGGCGGCGACGTGATGATGGGAACCAGCTTTCCCGAAGGACACCTTCCGCCCGAGGATGGCGAGCATCTGCTCGACGCGGTGGCGCCCATCATCGCCGACTCCGACCTCACCTTCGTCAACCTCGAGGGTCCGCTCTGTGACCACGGCGAGACGAAGAAGTGCAAGCGCAGCAAGAACTGCTACGCCTTCCGCTCACCTACCCGCTACGGCCGCTATCTGCAGCAGGCGGGAGTGGACGTGGTGTCGACCGCCAACAACCACTCCGGAGATTTTGGCGAGCTCTGCCGGCGCGAGACCGAGAGCACCCTCGATGCACTCGGCATCGCCTGGTCCGGCCCGCCCGGCTCGGTTGCGACGGTCCAACGCTCGGGGCTGAACATCGGGCTGGTTGCCTTTCACACCTCGGGGGCGTGCAACGACGTCAACGATCGCGCCGGCGAGCTGAAGTTGATTCGCGCGGCAAAGGCCAACCATGACCTGGTGGTGGTGTCGTTCCATGGCGGCGCCGAGGGCGCCAGGGCCACCCATGTCATTCGAGGCGCGGAAAAATTTCACGGCGAGAACCGCGGAGACCTGACCGCCTTCGCCCACGCGGCGATCGACGCAGGCGCCGACCTGGTGCTTGGCCATGGCCCCCACGTCGTCCGGGCGATCGAGTTCTACCGCTCGAAGATGATCGCCTACTCGATGGGAAACTTCGCCACCTATGGCCGGTTCGACCTCGGCGGCAGGCTGGCCCGCGGGATGGTGCTCGAGGTCGAGCTCGGCGCCGACGGCGCTTTCCTCGGAGGCCGGGTGATCCCTACCCGCCAGCGGGACCGCGGAATTCCCGAGCTGGACCCTGACGGGCCGCTCCTCGCCGAGCTGCGGGCCCTCACCCTGGCCGATTTCCCCGGCTCGGGTGCAAAAATCTCCCCCGAAGGGCAAATCTTGCCCCCCTGAACCGATATTCCTCGCTGAGGGTTTCCTCGCGACGTGCGATGCTGGCCGATATACCTGCCCGGTTTCCTCTCTGCCGCGAGCTCCCATGTCCCGCGACCTCGAACTGCTACTGGTAGACGGCGTCATCGATGAGGTGTTGGGCAGCCTCAAAAGTGGCAAGGAGGCCGACGTCTGGCTGGTGCGTCACGGCGAAGAGGTGATCGCCGCCAAGGTCTACAAGGAGCGCCACGCCCGCAACTTCAAGCACAACGCCGGCTACAAGGAAGGGCGCACCGTCCGCAACACCCGCACCCAGCGGGCGATGGACCGGGGCTCGAAATTCGGCCAGGAGGCTTCCGAGGAAGCCTGGAAGTCGGCGGAAGCCGATGCGCTCTACAAGCTTCACGCCGCCGGAGTGAGGGTGCCGGCGCCGGTGATGTTTTATGAAGGGGTGCTGCTGATGCAGCTGGTGGTGGACGCCGAGGGTCGGCCAGCGCCTCGGTTGATCGACGCGCCGATAACGGTCGAGAACGCCGCCGAGCTCTATCGGGACCTGCGCCGCCAGGTGGTGGCCATGCTCTGCGCCGACCTGATTCACGGCGACCTCTCTGCCTACAACGTGCTGGTCGGTGCGGCGGGCCCGACGCTGATCGACTTTCCCCAGATCATCGCCGCTGCCCACAACAGCCGCGCCGAGTTCTTCTTTCGCCGGGACCTCGACAATCTTCGCAATCACTTCGCGGCGATTGACCCGGCACTGAAAGTTCTCGCCTCGGGAGACAGCCACGAAATCTGGCGGGCCTACGTCAAGACGGACCTCACTTCGGACTTCGTTCCCAGTGGGAAGCCCTACCAGGAGCCGGTGGCGCGCGCGCCGGGACCTGAGGGAGGACACCGCGGTCCTCGCGGTGACGAGGCTCGCGGCCCCAGGCCCTCCGGCGGAGGAAATAGCGGCAGAGGAAATAGCGGCGGAGGACCTCGCGGCGGAGGTCAAGCTCACTCCGAGGCAGGCAAGGCCCCTCCAGGCAGTGGTTCACGCAGTGTGCCTGACGGCTCTGCCGAATCAGGCGGGCGAGGACCCCGGCGGGGCAGGCGGTCGGGCCGGGGAGGGGGACACTCGCCTCCTACCGGCGACGCAGGGCAGCGCGCCGGTTCGGGCAGCTCCGGTCCACCCTCAGCGGGCCGTGGCCCCCACGCCCCGCCCGGTGGAGGAGCGAGTGCCCCCGCGAACCCGAACCCGACTTCAGATCGTGGTCGCAACAGCGGCCAGCGTCGGGAGTCACCGCCTTCCGGTCGCGGGCCTGGCAACGCTCGCGACCCGCATCCGTCCGGTCGTGGGCCGCGCGAGCATCGAGAGGGTCAGCAACCGGGTCGAACCCACGGCGGCGGTCGAGAACAACAGCGGTCGCCCGACCCGGTCACCGGCCGTGCCAGTGCGCCCTCGGGAGTTCGGCTTCCCAACCGGGGCCCCGTCGCGGGTTCGCCTCGAGGCCCGGAGCGAGGCCGTGCGCAGCAGTCGTCCGGACCGCAAGTCAGCTACCGGGGAACCGGGGCAGCTCCCCTGGTGTCCTCGCGACCTGCGCTGCCCCGTCCCGGCGGACCGCCGCAGCAGAACCCTCGCACGGGCCCAGGTGGGGCGTCGCCTTCCGGCTCGGGAAAACCACCGGGGTCTCGAGAAGACGAGTGACTCGAACCCCCGGGGCGGCATCACCGCCGTGACACCGGGTCGCCTCCGAGAAGAAGCTTCAGCTCACCGTCAGCGGAGAGGTGCAGGCCCGGCATCGGGTCGCGGCGAGCGGAATCACTTCCAGGCACTGCGGGCAAGGTCGGGTGGTGACGGCGGCAGGCTTCTCTCTCAACAGCGCCTTCACGATCAGAAACACCACGGCGGCGATCACCACGAAGTCGACCAGCCGGCCGATCATGTCGCCATATTTGATCGCGTTGTCTCCAGAGAGGACCAGCTGCGCCTTGCGCCACTCTCCGCCGGGCAACACCAGTCCAACCACGGGCATCAGCAGGTCATCGACGATGCCGCTGACCACCTTGCCGACCGCGCCCCCGATCACCACACCTACTGCCAGGGCGAGCGCGTTGTGCTTGATCAGAAACTCCCGGAACTCCGCGGCGACGGTGCGGGCGCTCACAGTGCCATCTCCACGCCCACGGTCAGCGCGGTGTCAGTGGGCAGCTTGCCCGGCGCCGGCCGGCTGTCGTGGTTGATCACGAACGCCACTCCCAGCGACAGCGACTCGGTCAACCGCGAGCTCAGCCGGGTCGAGGTGTTGAGCAGGAACCGGGATTCCCCGGCCAGGTTGGGAAGGATCTCGGCGTCCTGATTGAAGATGATCTCCTTGGTCAACGCATGGCGGAAAGCGAGCGCGACCCGGGGCCCGATGATCTCGCGGGACGGAAGCGGCTCCTGGGTCGGGTAATACTGGAACTGATATTCGCGGCTGTAACGCAGGCCGAGGTCGGTGCGGAGCAGGGTCTTCTGCAGCTCGCCTTCCTTCACGTCGATCCAGGTGATGCCCGTACCCACTTCACCGTACGCCATCCATTCGATGCTCTTCACGTGGTTGGTTTCTGCCCCCGTCAGCGCAAACAAGGTCACCTTCTCGGTGAGGTTGCGGTCGCCCCGGAGCTGGCCTCCCGCTGCCATCGCCACCACCTGGGCATCGGTGAGCCCGGTCACCCGCGCTTGCCCGTAGGTTCCGAAAGCCTTGAACGACACCGCCCAGACCTCGAACTTCCGCTGGGCCGCGGCGGTGGCGCTGAAGGTCAGCGCCGAAGCATTGCCGGACAGTGAAATCAGCGACAGGCCCGCCGCCCCGGTCCACCCCTTCGCCTTCCCCGCCATCGAAGCGCTGGGAGCAGCGGCAGCGACCGGCACTCCAGATTGCCACCGCTCGACGGCGATCGCGGCGCGCTCTGCGGCTGCTGCGGACTTCTCGGCGGCAGCGGCGGCGCGCTCGGCAGCCAGAGCGGTGCGGCTACCGTCCTCGCTGCCCGTGGCGGGCGTTATCTGGGTGAACAACAGGGCTGCGGCATACGCGGCGACAAGCATCGAGAGGCTCCTCTAGAAAAGCGCGCCCACAGGGTCCAGGCGCTCAGGGAATGGTGCGCTCGCCTATCACTGTCCATTCACGGAGTTAAGAACGAACGAAGCGCTCGGGGTCGAGCTGCCGGATCGGCTTCGCAGGTACGCCGCCCACCACGGTGAAGGGAGCGACGTTCGCGGTGACCACCGAGCCCGTGCCGATGATCGCCCCTCGACCGATGGTAACGCCCGGCATCACCGAGGACTTGGCGCCAATGAAGACGTCGTCTTCGATCACCACCGGGCGTGCCGCCGGCATTTTTTCGCGCTGGTAAGGGTCGTGAAATTCGGTGTCGATGATCATCACGTAGGGCCCGACCCGCACCCGATTGCCCAGGCGGACGGACCCCATCGCGCCGATCGAGACGCCGTAGTTGAGCCGGACCTCTTCGCCGATTTCCAGCGTCGCCTCGAGGCCGGTGGCGAGCTCGACCGGAACATTGACCGAGCGGAGCAGGGTGTGGGCGCCGATCGTCATTCGCCCGAGGTTGTCGATGCGCGGTCGACCGAGGGTGCGCACCCCCTCTCCGACCTGATCGACGCCTCGCAGATAGAGCCGGGCGAGCAGCACTTCGCGGGCGTAGCGGGCGCCCTTGCGCGCGACCACGGCCCAGGGAAGGTGTTGGTCCCGCAGCAGCTTGTCTCGGGCCTTCTCGAACAGGTCGCGCACCTGCCCACCATAGCGCTTCAGCCGCGGGTGGTCCGCTCTGCGATTGGAATCTTCAAGGTCCGAAGAAGGATGAGCAGAAATTTCGGGTCATTGACCAGGTAGCGGCGCCACATTCGGCCGGGCTCCTGGGCCAAGCGATAGCTCCACTCCAGGCCCGCCTTCGACATCCACCGCGGCGCCCGCTTCACCGTTCCGGCGACGAAATCCAGCGAGGCCCCGATGCCCAGTGCCACCGCGGGACGAAGTTGCTCGCGCATCCGGTCGATCAGCAGCTCTTGCTTGGGCGAGCCGAGCGCCACCAGCACCAGATCCGGCTTGGCGGCACGCGCCCGTTCAACCAGAGCGGTCAGGTTTTCCGGATCGGCGAGGTTCACCCTCGGCGCATCGATGCCCACCACCTGGACGCCGAACCGTTCGCGAAACACCGCCGCGGCTTTTTCGCCTACCCCGGGCTCGCCTCCGAGCAGGTACACCTTCCAGCCCCGGGCGCCGGCGCGCTCCATCAACGGCATCACCAGATCGGATCCGGAGATCTTCTCCGGGAGCGCCATTCCCAGCAGCCTCGACGCCCAGAGCAGCGGCGTTCCGTCGACCAGGCTGAGCGCCGCATGGTCATACGCGGCGCGAAACGCGGGGTCGTGCTCCACGTTCACCACGTGGTCGACATTGGGGGTGAACACCCCACCTCCCCGGCCGCCGGACACCAACGCTTCGATCCGCTCCAGCGCTTCGGGAAAGGTGAGCGCGTCGATCCACAGCTGACCAATCTTCAAACGAGGGCTTCGGAGCTCGGTGGCCACCGCCGAAGTCTAAGCTCAAAACCCAGGCCCGAGGCCGTTTCCTCCATGGCCCGCGTTCGCCATAGACTGCGCACTGGCGCCCCGATGACACTTCGCTTCGACGACCTCAGCACCGGCCTCGGTCAGGCCCTTCCATCTCCGGTGCTGCGGACGCTGCTGGCCCAGGTCCTCGGGGAACAGTCGGTCTCGCTCTGCCTGCATCGGGTCTCCTCTCGGCGCAGGCCCACCGACACCCAGCCTGCACTCACCATCGACCCCGACGAACTCGACGCGTTGATCGACCTGTTGCTCTCGTCGCGGCCGAAGTCACGGGCTCGGTGGCTGGCGGTGACTTTCGACGATGGCTACGAGGATGCGGCCCTCTACGTCGCCTCGCGCGCGGAGCGTTTCCCCGCGGTCGAATTCTTGCTCTTCGTCTGCCCGGAGAAGATCGACACGGGCATCGGCTTTCGCTGGGACCTGGGTGAGGAACGACAGCGTTCGGGTCGAACCAGGGAAGCCGAGGTTGCCCTGGACGTGGCGTCCGAGAACCTGAGGCCCGAGCTGAAAGCGCTCAGTGCTTCCCCCGACTTCCGCCTCGCTTCGCTCGAGCTGCTGCAAGCTGTGCAACGGCTGGACAACGTCAAGATCGGCAATCACACCAATTGCCACTTCAAGCAGACCGCGTTGACGCCGGAGCAGGCCGACCTCGAATACCAGCGCTCGGGCCAGACGTTCGCTCGGCTGTTCGGGCCGCAGCAGCACTTCGCCTTCCCCTTCGGCACGCCGCAGTGGGAGTTCGACGAGCGCCATGTCGCGCTGCTTCGCGCCCGCGGGGATTTCCTCATCTGGACCACCGAGGCGCGCCCTTACCGCACCGAAGAGCGGAAGCCGGGGGCGGTGCTGCCCCGCTTTCCCGTCAACGGCGCCCTCGGTCACCGTCAGCTCGCGGGCTGGATTGCCGCGCGAAGCGCCTTGGCCCGGGTGCGCGGTCCGCGCCACGAGTACCCACTTCCCTGACCCGGGGGGATGCTGACCCGATTAAGGAAGGGGTCGGCGTCTCCCCTCGACGAGCTCGGGGTGAACGGTTCGGCTCTTTCGAACAGGAGCTTGGCCTTTGCCGGCCTATTCGGTTAACGGCGCAGCTTGTTCCGGAGCGACCGCGCCGCTTCCATCACCCGGGGGTAGTCCTCGAGCGCGCCCTTGATTCGGCGCTTCGCTTCCTTGCCAAGCCGCTGCGGCAGGGGAGCGCGCCCCTTGGGCCCGATCACCCGGTTATGAGTGGCGTAGTGCCACTTGTAGGCCTCGTCGCCGATGAGAAAATCGAACTCGGTGTGCCCCCGCTGATGGCTCTCGCGCAGAATAGCCTCGAGCAGCAGCCGCCCCGGAGAGTACTTGCCGTGGGCAGGGTCATACGCCGGCACCCACCAGTAGTGGCGCCGGTCAGCCATGCCCCCGAGGTGCACGGCGAGCAGCGTGTTCCCCGCCGACAGAGACGACACCACCACCGCGCCCCGCCGCTTCAGCTCGCGGAACA
>JAYUUC010000615.1:0-3306 GCA_043755105.1 Myxococcales bacterium | reverse complement strand
GTTTGAACGTGCGGTGCGCCGCCAGCTCGAGAGCGAGGAGTATGCGCTGGTTCACGTCACCGACCCGGTGAGCGGCTTTCCGGTCTGCGAGCTGCGAGATCGCCTGGGTTACCGGGTGGTCTACGAAGCAACCCGCCTGCCTTCGATTCAGCTTCCGTACCTTCACCCCCGAGCAGACGCAGCGGAGATAGATCAACTCCGGCAGCAAGAGCTGTTCTGCCTGTCCCACGCGGACCGGGTGCTCACCGGCTCGGAGGTGATGCGGCGATATCTCGAGGGCTGCGGCATCGCCCCGGAGCGCAGTCAGGTGCTCCGCGCCCCGGTCGAACTGGGGCCCTACCAACCGGACGTGGTGGGACGGCCAGATGGCGTTCCGATGAGCGCGGTCTACGTCGGCAGCGCGCTCGGCTACCAAGGGGTGTCCACCTTGCTCGAGGCGATGGCGATCACCGGTCCCGCTTCGAAGATTCGGTTGTCGATCGTCGGCCCGCTGAAGCATGCCGAATGGATGCCCAGGCTGTCCGAGCTTCGGCTCGAGGGACGGGTGCAGATCCACGAAACGGTGGAACACGAAGAGCTCCACAAACTGCTCGCGACGGCAGACGTGGGAGTGGTTCCTCTGGCCCCCGACGAGCGCAACCGTCACGTCGGAGGAGAGCTGGCCAAGGCCTCCGAGTACCTGGCGGGAGGCAGGCCCGTGATCGCCTCCGACCTGCCAGTCTGCCGCGAGCTACTCCCCGAGGGGGCGGCTCTGTTTCATGCCGCGGGAGATGCACCTGCGCTCGCCGCAAGCTTGCTCGAACTCTCACGTGACCCGGTCCGGCGAGTGGCGATGGGCGAGGTGGGGCGCCAACACGCGCGCGCCTACCTCGATGCGAAGAGGGTGGGTGAGCAGCTGGTGCTCCTCTATGACCAGCTCCTGGCCCTCCCACTTTCCCGCTGAACCGGGCGGAACCAGGGGACAGCAATCCCGCCCCTGGGGGCCCAAACGCACCCGCCTCTTCGTCCCCAGGTCAAGTGCCAAACGATAGAAATCACTTGGAAACGACCTCTTCGGCGCCGTCTTTCCCCGGACGGGTTCACTGACTAGGATAGACGGTCTCGATGGACCGCCGCGTACTGATTGTCGAAAGCGAAAATGAGTTTGCCCTCACCCTGGCCACCGTGCTCAAGGGCGCGGGCTACCAGACCGCGATGGCGGCCAACGGGGCCGAGGCTCAGCGCGAGCTCGAGAAGCGCCGACCCGACCTGGTGGTGCTCCGCGCCGAGCTGCCGGACCAATCTGGCTTCGTTCTCTGCGGGCAGATCAAGAAGGGCCGGTTCGGTCCCAACCTCCCGGTCCTGCTGCTGTCGTCCGACGTGGGCCGCGAGGGTTTGGCGCAGCACGCCCAGACCCCCAACGCCGCCAACGGATACCTCAACATTCCCTTCGAGATGGGAGAGCTGGCCCAGATGACCGCGGGGATTGTGCCGTTGACCGAAACCTCCCCTGGCGCGGGGTCCAGCGAGAAGGACGACCTCGACGCCTCTTTCGACTCCGCTCTCTCGGGGAAACCTCGGCCTGCCGCCGAGCCTCCGGCGATGCCTCCGCCGATTCGGACCTCGGCCGGGGCGCCCCCGCGGCTTCCCAAAAAAGAACGGCGCAGTGCGATCACCGAGGACGACCGCGCCTTTCTCGACCGCGCCTTTCAATCGATCGCCGACCGCAAGGCCGAGCTGCTTGCCGAATCGCGGGAAACCCGCCGCAACCCCTCGCGCCGGGACTTGATGGGCACGCCCGAGGGGAAGATCCAGATCCTTCGCGACGAGCTCAAGTCGCGGGAAGCGCAGGTGGCGCGGATCTCCGAAATCTGGAGCGTTCGCGAGCGCGAGCTGCTCTCGGTCGAGGACCGGGTCCACGAGAAGGACGTCGAGCTGCAAGGCTTGAAGATGCAGGTGGACGACGTCGTCCGGCGCCTCAACGACGCCCAGGCGATGATGATCCACAAGGAGCGCGAGCACGGCGCGGTGGTCGACGACCTGCTGCTGCAGAAGTTCGTCGGAGAAAAAGAGGTCATCGAGGTCGTCTCCGCCAAGGAGAAGGACATCAATGTCCTCCGCAAGGAGCTCTCCGCCCGTGACGACGAGCTGGCCCGGCGGGCCTCCGAGCTTGAGACCCACAAGGGTGAGCTCAGCCAGCTCGACAAGCAGATGGGGCTGGCGACGCTGGAGTTCGAAGTCAAGGAACGCCAGCTCACCGAGACGCTTCACGCCCGCGAAGCCGAGCTTTCCCGATTGGGGGACGATCTCTCGGGAGTCCATTCCCGGCTCGCCGAGACCGTCGCCGAGCGGGACGCACGCTACGCCAAGCATCAGCAGGAAGCGGGCGGGCTGGCCCGGGAACTCGACGAGGCTCGAGCAGAGCGGGAATCCTCGGTCCGTGAGCTCAGCGCCCAGCTTCGGCAGGCCCAGGAGCACGGCCAGACGGCGGACGCAGAAGTCGAGCGGCTGAAGGCGCTCTCGGCCGCGCTGGAAGTCCAGGTCGCCGAGCAGGTCGCCGAAGCCGAGCGCCAGCTCACCGAGGCCCAGGGCAAGGCGGAGGACCTTCGCGCCCAGCGCGATGGCATCGCTCAGTCGATGGCCGACAGGCTCGCCGAGCGTGACGCCAAGATTGCCCAGCTCGACAAGGATCTCGCCGACAGCATCGATCGCACCGAGCGGCAGGAGTCCGAGCATCACGCGTTGCTCGAGCAGAAGCTGGAATCGATCGGCGAGCTCGAAGGTCAGGTCGAAGACCAGAAAGCAGCCCTCCAGGACCGGGAGGAGGAGCTTCAGGCCGAGCTGTCCGAGCTGCGCCACGCCCGCGAGCAATCGGAGAAGGAACTGGGCGCCCAGCTTGCCCAGATCGAAGCGCGGGCGCTCGAGCTCGGCGGAACCATCGAGCGGCTGGAAGGCGAGCTGCGATTGCGGAGCGGCGAGGTCGAGCGCCTCGGCGTCGAGCAGGGACAGGCTCGCTCACGAGAGGAAGCTCTCAACGCCGAGCTGGCCCGGCAACAGGCGGGTTTTGCAGAACGCAGCCAGCACGCAGAGATGCTCACCGGCGAGCTGACTGCCGCGAACGAGCTGCTCGATTCCACCTCGGCGGACCTCGCCGAACACCGGGGCCACCTGGCGCGGCTGACCGATGAAGGTCAGGCCCATATTTCTCGCATCGGGCACCTCGAGAGCGAGCTCACAGGTCGCCAGAAGGAGCTCGACGCCGCGGGTGCGCAGCTCGCCGATCGAAGCGCGAAGCTTTCTCAGCTGTCTCAAAGGTTGGCAGCGGCA
>JAYUUC010000614.1:0-3307 GCA_043755105.1 Myxococcales bacterium | reverse complement strand
GACCGCTTGGTCCTCGGTGAGCACCAAAGCCCCGGCCGGTGGACCGGGCGGCGGCGTTGTCGCCAAGGTGAAGAGGAGTACCAAGGTGAAGGTCAAGTGAGCATCCCTGCCCCCTGACAAAGCAAACTCGGGGCCAATGGGTCCCGGGAGGACAGTTGCGCGCTTTAGGGCTCCACTGGGTCAAGGCGCCCCAGTGGACCGACCCCAGCGAGGCACAATGCCCCAAGGTTTAAAGCGGCCTCTCGCCTGACGAAGCGCTCGCCAGGGTGGGCACCTGGTCGCGCAGCTACTGTCGGTCCCGGCCCGGGCGAGCGGCTTGCCCGGCCCGGATCGCTTGCCGAGCCCAGGCTTCGCCGATGTGTCGAGAGGCTCTCCGCGGGTTGAACGTTCGTAAGCGACGCAGAGGGACTGATGAAGCAGGCGCAGATCGCCCCCTGACGTTCAGCGGACTCTCAGATGTGAATGGCGTGACCGAGGGTGGCTTCGGCCGCCTCGCGCATGATCTCCGACAGCGTCGGGTGGGCATGCATGGTGCGCGCAATCTCTTCGGTGGTGGTCTCCAGCCTCAGGGCCACGCAGGCCTCGGCGAGCAGCTCCGTCGCATGCGGGCCGACCAGATGGACGCCGAGGACCTCGTCGTACTTCTTGTCGGAGACTATCTTCACCAGGCCAATCCCTTCGTCCGAGATCGATGCCTTGGTGATCGCGCTGAACGGGAAGGTGCCGGTCTTGACGTCGTACCCACGCTCCTT
Source organism: Myxococcales bacterium (assembly GCA_043755105.1). Lineage (GTDB taxonomy): Bacteria > Myxococcota > Myxococcia > Myxococcales > Myxococcaceae > JAYUUC01. The sequence goes on along the minus strand of JAYUUC010000614.1, from coordinate 2,555 downwards.
CGCTTTCTTCTCGGTGAGCCCGACGGAAGCCACTTCCGGGTAGCAATAGGTCGCCGACGGCACCCGGTCGTAGTTGATCGGCTGGGGATTCTTGTTGGCGATGTGCTCGACGGCGAGGATGCCTTCCGATGACGCAACGTGCGCCAGCCAGGGCGTGGGGACGATGTCGCCAATCGCGTAGACGTTCGGCTCGCTGGTGCGCATGAACTCGTCGATCTTGACGTAGCCGCGCTCGGTCTTGATGTTGGTCTTGTCGAGGCCGATGTCCTCGGTGACCGGCGCCCGGCCGACCGCAGAGAGCAGCAGCTCGCCTTCCAGAGTCTGGGTCTTGTCTCCCACCTGCATCGTCACCTTTACCCCGGTGGCGGTGACCTCGACCTTCTCCACCTTGGCGCCGAGGGCGAGGTTGATCTTCCTGCGCTTGTAGAACTTTTCCAGCTCCTTCGAGCAGTCCTCGTCCTCGATCGGCAGCAAGTGCGGCAGGTATTCGACCAGGGTCACTTCGGATCCGACATGGTTGAAGATCGACGCGAACTCGCAGCCCACGGCCCCGGCGCCGAGAACGATGATGCTCTTGGGAATCTTCTCCAGCTGAAGCACCGAGTCGGAGTTGAGGATCCGCTTGTGGTCCACCACCACGTTGGGAAGTGACTTCGGCACCGACCCGCTGGCGAGAATGATGTTCTTGGTGTCCAGGGTTTGCGATCCGCCCGCTTCCAGCGCCACCGACACCTTGCCCTTGCCCGCCACCCGACCGTGCCCCTTGAACACGGTCACCTTGTTCTTCTTCATCAGGAAGTCGATTCCCGCCGCTCCCTTGGTGACCACCTTGTCCTTGTGCTTCTGCGCCTGCGCCCAGTTGACCGCCGGGTTCTGAAGGTCGATGCCGAACTCGGCCGCGTGGGTGATGTGGCTGTAAAGCTCGGCCGTCCAGAGCAGCGATTTGGTGGGGATGCAGCCGCGGTGAAGGCAGGTGCCTCCGAGGCGCTTGTCCTTCTCGATGATCGCGGTCTTCAAGCCCAGCTGCCCAGCACGGATCGCCGCCACGTAACCGCCGGGGCCGGAACCGATGATCACCACGTCGAAGGTTTCAGCCAAGGTGTTCCTCCCCAATCGTTCGGAAGGACGGATAACACCGCGCCACACCGGATCAAGGACTTTGGATTAGGGTCACTTCATGCCTGTGGCAGTGAAAGCGCCAGACCTGCTCATTATCGGAGCAGGAGCGATCGGTTGCGCCATCGCCCTCCGCGTTGCCCAGGCTGGAATGCAGGTCACGGTGCTGGAAAGACGTTCGCCCGGGCGCGGAGCCTCCGCAGCGGCCGGAGGGATGCTCGCTGCCCAGCTGGAAGCGAGCCGCCCGGGACCGCTGTTCGATCTTTGCCTCGAGAGCAGGTCGCTCTATCCGAACTTCGCTGCCGAGCTGGAAGCGCTCTCGGACTTGAAGGTGGATTACCTGCCCAGTGGGGGGCTGCACGCGGCGTTCACCGAGGCTTCGCTGCTTCGGCAAGCCGAGACAGTGGCCTGGCAAAAGGCGGCGGGGCTGAAGGCCGAGCTGCTCTCGGCGGCCGAGGCCCGCGCGCTCGAGCCGGCACTCTCGGAGAAGGTGCTCGGCGCGTCTTTCTTTCCCGATGACCACCAGATCGACAACCGGAAGTTGATGCGGGCCCTGGAAGTGGCGGCCACCCGGGCAGGCGTCCACTTTCGAAGGGCAGACGTCGCCACGCTCGACGTTCGTTCGGGGCAAGTCGTCGGGGTGGTCCTGACGGGGGGTGAACCCATCGCCGCAAGCGCCGTGGTGCTGGCGGCCGGGTCCTGGAGCTCGGAGCTCACCGGCGTCGACTGGGGCGTTCACCGCGTGGAGCCTGTTCGCGGCCAGATGCTCGAGCTGCGACCCCCGAGCGGGCTGCTGCACCGGCTGGTATTTTCCGATGCGGGTTACCTCATTCCCCGCCGAGACGGACGGCTGCTCGCCGGGAGCACCAGCGAGCGGGTGGGCTTCGACGAGCGGGCCACACCTCAGGGTCAGGAGTCGATTCTCGCGCTGGCCACGGCGCTTTGTCCCTCTCTCGCAGGGGTCCCGGTGGCAGACCACTGGGCGGGGTTGAGGCCGTTCGTGTCCGGAGGGCTGCCGGTGCTGGGGCGGGGCCCGGTGGGTGGCCTGTTTCTCGCGCTGGGCCATTTTCGCAACGGCATTCTTCTCACCCCCGTCACCGCAGAGCGGGTAACGGCCCAGATTCTCGGGACGGGGTTGGACTCACCTCGCGGCTGACCTGTACCGGGGGGCAGGGTCGCAGGCCCGCTCACCCTGTAGGCAAGCGCTGGAGTCTGGCGGACGGCAGGCTGCTCCCCTTAGACTCGAGGCCTTGGAATCTCTCCCTGCCCCTACCCCCCCCCGGATTCTGATCGTCGATGACGACGAGGCGGTCCGCGATGTCATCTCGGTGCTCCTTCGTGAGGAGGGCTACCACTGCGTCGTCGCCAGCAGCGCGGAGATGGCGTTGGACCTCGCCGCCCAGGAAGAAACCCCGCTGGTGATCAGCGACATGAAGATG
>JAYUUC010000613.1:0-9639 GCA_043755105.1 Myxococcales bacterium | reverse complement strand
GGTGACCGGGCTGGCGACGGTGTTGCCGGGCGAGGACGGAGCGGTGCAAATCCTCGAAGAGGCCTTCGCCGCCGGCTTGAAAGGGGTGAAGCTGCACTGCCACGTCCAGTGTTTCTCGCCTGATGCTCCGGAGCTGAACGAGCTCTACGAGGCCTGCGCCCGGGCCCAGCGGCCGCTGGTGATGCATGCGGGTCGTGAGCCTTCGAGTGCGCATTACAAGTGCGACCCCCATCAGCTGTGCTCGGCGGAGAGGGTGGACCGCGTGCTGCGAGACCACCCCACCCTCAAGCTCTGCGTGCCTCATCTCGGGGCCGACGAGTACGGCGCGTACGAGCAACTGCTGGAGAGCCACGACCATCTCTGGCTCGACACCACGATGGCGGTGGCAGGCTATTTCCCGAATGACGCTCCGAGGCGGCTGCTCGACGCGCGGCCGGAGCGGATTCTCTACGGCACCGATTTTCCAAACCTGCCCTATGCGTGGGACCGAGAGCTGAAGCGGCTCGCCGGGCTGAAGCTGGGAGATGAACGAGAGCCGATGCTGTTCGGCGGCAATGCCGCTACTCTCTTTTCTGTTCCCTGACCTGCCCCCCTCGGTTTGAGCGGGCGGTCACGCCGAGGCAACCCGGTCGATCGATCTCCAGATTCCGAGCGCTTCGGCCTTCTCTTCCGGGTCGTCGAAGGTGATCACACAAAGCGCCCGCGCTCCGCCCGATTCACAGATCGCGGAGACGAAGCTGTCCTTCTCCTGCAGCCTCAGCGTCGCCCGGCTCTTCACCCGTTCGCCCTGATGCTCGAGCTCATCGAACCCCGGCTCGGTGAGCGCCTCGGACGCGGGGCTGCGGCCGGCCTCGACCGGGACGAAGCGCACCGTGAGCCGGTGGTCTCGGGCCACCCACGAGCCATCAGGCAGCAAGCTCTCGGCGAGCGAGCCGGGAATGCGGAGGGTCCACCCCGCCGGTAGTGAGGCCTGCAAGGTTCCTCGGCGGTAGCCGATGCGGGGAAGGGTCTGCGCGGCCGCGGCCCGCTTCGTGACTTCCTCGGCGAGGGTGCCGCCGACGCCGAGGTAGCCGAGCAGCTCCTGCCACTCCCGCCAGGGATAGGCGAGCGTCTTGTCCTCGCGCCAGGCCAGCTCGAGCTCGCGGGCGATCTGCTGGAACCGCTTCCGCTCTTCGTCCAGCAGCGGCGGCCGCCACACCATCTCGCTCCACAGCTTCGCCAGCGCTCGGCCCAGCCGCTCTGCCGCGCCTAGCCCCGGCGTCCACCAGGGGAAAATGTCGAGGCCCCGGCGAGGGTCTTCCCTCACGGCCTCCAACCAGCTGCGGTCGCGGGGACCGAGCGGGGTGAGCAGCAACCCGGGGTGGTCGAAGCGGTGTCCCGCGCGCAGCGAGAGCGCGCTCGAGCGGCCCCCTCGCTCCGCCACCGTCAAGGCCTCCCGCGCGGCGGCGGCGAGCCCGTTCAACATCTGCTCCTCGAGAGGCGCGGCGTCGCCGGTGTGAAAGTAGCCGGTCGGGTCTCCAAGGCCGGCGGTGAGCTCGCGCTCCAGCCAGGTCACCTGAAGGGCGTCGCCGAGACCGCGGAGCAGCTCGCACACATACCGGTGATAGCCAGGGCCCACCGCAGAGGTTGTCGCTGCGAACACCACCTTGGCGTCACCGGTGGCGAGCAGCGAGACCTCGTCGGCCGCGGGGTGCAGCCGCAGATGAAGCACGGGACGGCCGGCAGCGTCGAACGCCAGCCGAATGCTCTCCAGCCGATCCGACACTTGCGCCTCGAACCAGGCCCTCGCCCGGCGGAGGAAAGGCGCGGGCGCTTCGGGCTGAAACGACATTCCTACCGGTCCTTCATTTCGCCCCGCGAGCACCATCCTGACTGACAAGTCGCCTCCTCAGATGCCAGCCCGGGGGTTACCGAAAAGAGCGCCTACCGGCGAATCAACTTCACAATGTAAAGCAGCACCGTGGCCCCGACCACCGCCACCGCGAAGCTGTAGACATTGAAGCCGGTGACCCCGTAGCCGCCGAAGAAATTGAAGATCCAGCCGCCGATCATCGCCCCCACCACGCCGACGATGATGTTGGCCAAGAGGCCCATGCGGGCGTTGGTGCCGGCGATGATGCTCGCCGCCCAGCCTGCCAGACCACCGAGAACGATCCAGCCACAGATGCCCATCGCGCTGCTCCTCGAGTGAAGGAAGTCGTTCGCCGGCTAGAGACAGTGGGTGCCGCTGCAGCAGTACCCGCTCTTCGTTCCCGACGTGGTGCAGGTATAGCCCGTGGGGCAGATTCCTGCGGAGTTGTCGCATCGCGGCTCGCACAGGCCATTCGGTGACATGCCTCCGTCGGCGGATTTGAGCGAGCCACAGACGTAGCCCGTCCGGCACGAGGTGCCCTGGCCTCCGAGAGGGTTGCTGCACTGCCGCATGCAGTAGCTGCCGCTCTGGAACGCGACGCAGAGGCCGCCCGCGCCGCAGTGCTCGTCGCCGGTGGCGTCGCAGCCGGCGGAACAATAGCCGCCGGTGTACCCGGTGGAGCCCCCATCGGCGCCGGTGGCGAGGATGCACTCCCCGTTGTCAGGGGGATTCCGGCACGCTGCCTGGGTGGTGCAGGGCGAGCCGATCAAATCCGCCGGAGCGGGAGGGCCGGCATCGAGCGTCGGAAGCGTGCCCAGCCAGCATCCCTGCTCGCCGCCATTGAGGGTGTAGCAAGCGTACCCCGGGCTGCGGCAGCTGGTGCTGCTGCAGTCCTGCCAGCAGATCCGGTCCGACTCCCCATAGCTGGGGTTGAGGTTGACGCAGCTGGTGGTGCCTGGGCACTCGAGGGTACTGTTGCAGATCACGGTGCAATACCCGCCCGGGTAGCTGGCGTTGCCCGAGCTGGTGGAGAGCTTGCAGGTGTAGTTGCCCCCCAGCGACGCGCATTCGGCATTGGAGGTGCAACTCGAGCCCACGGTCTTCGGCGGCGGCGGCGGCACGGCGCAGGACCGGTTCTGGCAGCTCGTCCCGGTGCCGCAGGCGCTGCACACCACTCCGCCCGTTCCGCAGTGGGCCGTGGTGGTACCGCTGTAGCAGATCGCCGATGGGTTGGTGCTCGTGCAACAGCCGTTGGGGCAATTCTGGGCGTTACAACCTGAAGGCGCCGCAGAGCAGCTGCCCTGGCTGCACACCGAGCCGGTGGCGCAGCCTGCGCACGCAGCGCCTGCCTTGCCGCACTGCGCTTCACTTTGCTGCGCGAGAAGGACGCAGGTGGTGCCACTGCAGCAACCGGCACAGTTGCCCGAATTACAGGTGGGAACCGGGACAGTGCAGGTGCCGTTGACACATTGCTCGACACCGGGACATTCGACACAGGTCTTTCCCTGACCGCCGCAGGCCGCCGTGCTCGTTCCCGTCTGGCACTGTCCGGTGGGGTCAACGCAGCCGGAGCAGGAAGCGCTGACACACTCCCCCGAAGCCGAGCAGCTTTGATTGCCGGAGCAGGCCTGGCAGGCCTTCCCTCCAGCGCCACAGGCCGTCGCGCTCACCGGGGTCACGCAGGTGCCATTCTCGCAACAGCCGGCGCAGTTCGTCGGTCCGCAGAGAGTGAGGGGGACCTCGGTGCAGCTGCCCTGCTGACAGCGGGTGCCGGTACTGCAGTAGGCGCAGCTGCTGCCCCGGGCGCCGCACGCCTCGTTGCTGTCTCCCGGTTCGCACCCCGCAGGAGAGCAACAGCCGGTGCAGGAGCTGGGGTCACAGGAAGCCACCACAGGAGTGAACTTGCAGGTGCCACCGAGGCAGGACTGGCTCGGGGCGCAGGTGCCACAGGCCGAGCCCTTCACCCCGCAGGCGGCCTGGCCATCTCCGGGCTGACAAATGCCGACGGAGTCGCAGCAGCCATTGCAGTTGGCCGGCATGCACCGAGCCTTGGAGGGAGTACAGGCAATGAACGCGGAACAGGCCAGGAACGAAAGGCACAGGGCCCAACGGAGCGGGGAGACACTGGATCGAAGTTGTCGTTTCATCTGCCTACCTCATCTGAGCCCTTGAATAGACAGGGCTTTCTATACCACCACGAGCCGATTCCAGAGGGGACCGGACCGCGAGGTGTACGCATTCTCCGACAGGGAGCCTCGCGGGTTTCTGGTGCCCAGGAGAAAACATATTCGACGGGGCGTGGGGGTTCACGAATCGCGGACTCGTATGCATCTTGCCCGGGTGCGGAGGCCTGGCGCGGAGGAAGGGTTCATGTCTCGAATTCTGGTGGTGGACGACGATGCCAGTCACCGCACGATGATCTGCAACCTGCTCGAAGAGATGGGCTACGTCACCCTCCAGGCTCAGAACGGAAAGGAAGCGCTCGAGCTGCTCGAGGTGGACATTCCGATGGCGGTGCTGCTCGACCTCCGGATGCCGGTGATGAGCGGCTGGGGCTTGCTCGACGCCCTGAAGAAGATGCCCCGCGCCCAGAACCTGCCGATCATCATCATCTCCGCCTACGGCTTCGAGTGGGAAGCCGAGCTGGTGGGCGCGAGCGGGTACGTCTCGAAGCCAGTCGACCTGGACAAGGTCCGCACCACGGTGCAGCAGATCGTGGGGCCACCGCCGCTGGAATTGGTGCATTGACCGGAGAACCAGCTGCCGCTCACACGGGTCGGTCCTAGCCTTCCCGGGTGCACAGCGATCACTGGTATCTCTTTGCCGGCGCGTTCTTCGTCTTGCTCGCGCTGACGGCGAGCGTGTTGCAGCGGCTGCCGCTCTCCTTTTCACTGCTCTATCTCGCCGCCGGCTTCGGGCTCGGGAAGGCAGGCCTCGCCCGCGTCGACCTGGTCGACCACCGGCTGCTTTTCGAGAGAGTGACCGAAGTGGCAGTGCTGGTGTCGCTGTTCACGGCGGGCCTGAAGTTGCGCCCGGCCTTGACCTGGAAGCACTGGGGGTTGCCGGTGCGGCTGGCCCTGGTCTCGATGCTGCTCACGGTCGGGGCGATCGCCGCGGTGGGGGTCTGGGGGCTGGGGCTTCCGCTCAGCGCCGCGCTGCTCCTGGGGGCGATTCTCGCGCCCACCGACCCGGTGCTCGCGGCGGGGGTGTCGGTGGAGAAGGCGGGGGACACCGACGCGCTCCGGTTCGGGCTCACCGGAGAGGCCGGGCTCAACGACGGCACCGCCTTCCCGCTGGTGATGCTCGGTCTGGCGCTGCTTCAGGGCCACACGTTCTCGCAAGTGGTGGCGCGCTGGGTGGCGGTGGACCTGCTCTGGGCGGTCGGCGGCGGCATCGGGGTCGGCTTTCTCCTCGGGCATCTGGTGGCGCGGGGGGTGCTCTACCTGCGCACCCACCACCGCGAGGCCGTGGGGCTGGACGATTTTCTCGGCCTCGGGCTGGTGGCGCTCGCTTATGGGCTGGCGCTGGCGCTGCACACCTCGGGGTTCCTGGCGGTGTTTGCGGCGGGGCTGGCGCTGCGGCGAATCGAGGCCCGGGCCAACAACGAGCGACCTCCACGGGACATCGAAGACCTGGCGAAGCTCGGGCAGCACGACGAGATTTCCACTCACCCCGAGGAAGCGCCCGCCTACATGGCGGCGGCGGTCCTGGGGTTCAACCAGCAACTGGAGCGGATCGCCGAGATGGGGGTGATGGTGCTCACCGGGCTGGTGCTGGCCTCCGTGCACCTTCCGACTGCGGCGCTGTGGTTCGTGCCGCTGTTGCTGGGAGTGATTCGACCGCTCTCGGTGTGGATAGGCGTCGCGGGCTCGCGGAGCACCGGGGCTCAGCGAAACTTGATTGCCTGGTTTGGAATTCGCGGGGTGGGGTCGCTCTACTATCTGTTCTACAGCGCAGACCATGGGCTGGCTCTGGAGACCGCGCGACAGCTGGGGCCCCTGGTGCTGGCAGTGATCGCGGCTTCGGTGATTGTGCACGGCATCTCGGTGACGCCGCTGATGCGCCGGTACGGCAGGCAGCAGAGACGGCGGTCGCGCCGGCTGGGCGGGCCCGAGGGAGCGCTCCAGCAACCGCACTGAGCTGCCGATTGGCGCCGGGCCCGGAGTTGAGGTCTATAGAAGGCATGGCCGACCTGCCTCCGGACCCCACGCCGGGAAGACACTCCTCCGGGGTGCTCTGGCTGGGCAATGTGCTCGGGTCCTTGGCCTTTCTGTTGATCACCCTGCTGCGGACTCCGCAGCGCGGGGCCGATGCGGGAGTCTCGCCTGAGCTGATGTTTGGCTTCGCGCTCGGTGTCAGCTTGTTGGGGGTGCTGGGATCCCGGCTGCTGCCTTTGCGAGCGCACCCGGAGATCGAACCCGCTGACGTGCGTGCCCACCGCAGGCAGCTGCTGTCGATGCTCCTCTGCGAGATTCCCTGCCTGGTGGCGATCGGAGGCCACACCCTCACCCGCGACGATCGGCTCTACGCGGTATTCGCTGTGGCCTTTGGGGGTCTGCTGTCGCTCTTTCCCACACCCGGCCGCTGGGAGCGCTTGAAGGTCAAGGGCGACGGTCCGCTGAGGCGTTGAGCTGGCGGAGCTTCTCGAGTGAAAATGGGAGCACCATGAGCCTGCCACCCCATGTCCCTGTTGCGCCCCATCGCCGTGCGGCGGCACAGCGCGCGCTCGCCCTCGACGATGAGGCGCTGGCGAAGGAGTGCGAAGAAGAGTTCTTCATCGCCTCGGGACCAGGAGGCCAGCACCGGAACAAGACCGAGAGCGCAGTGCGTCTCACCCATCGGGCGACCGAGCTTTCGGTCACCGCCACCGAACGCCGCAGCCAGGTCCAGAATCGCGGCGAGGCGCTCGAGCGGCTGCGCGCGGGGTTGAAGACGCTCACCTTCGTTCCCAAGCCGAGGAAGAAGACTCGCCCCACCCGCGGGTCGAAGGAACGCAGGCTTGACGCGAAGAAGAAGACCGGCGCGAAGAAGGCGCAGAGGAAGACGGACGGGTGGTGACGAGAGGGATCTAGAAGCCGGGCGCGCCCTCTCTTCACTCCATCCCCGACGTGGGTGGGAGCCACATTTCCCGCGTGATGCCACCCCGACATACAGCCAAGGGCGTCGTCACAGCTCTCGAGAAGACGATCGCTCGGCTTCGTGAAGATTCTCCTTCAACAAAAGAGCACTTGAGCCGCTGAAGAGCAGCCCAAGTGCCCGAGGCTGAACTGGGGTTTTAGAAAGCCCAGCCTGCCGCGAAGGACACCCGGCCGAGTGAGCCGGCGAGAATCAGGGGGTCCTGGGCTTTTCCCGCGACGGTGCTCGGCTCAGGAATCGAGGTCGACGACACCGAGCTGCCGGAGTAACCAATTCCCACGCCTCCCTGAACGGTGAAGCCGCTGGTGAACACGTGGGTGTAGCCCACCATCACCTGGCCTCCGTAGAGGAAGGCCGAGTTGCTGGACCCAAAGGTCGAGAGCCCGGAGCTGCCGCCCGAGAAGGTCGAGGTCGTCTTGACGTTGTAGTAGTGAAGCTCCACTTTCGGCCCGACCCACAGGCCCGACGGCGCCTTCCCGGCGAGGAAGAAGTGGACCCCGGGCTCGATGCCCGCGCCCGAGAAGGTCAGGTCGGAGGCGCTGTTTCCCTGGCCGGAGTGAATCGTCAGCAACGTCGCATTGAAGCCCAGCGACAGCGCGACCTTCTCGGACATCGCGATGTCAAAGCTGCCGCCGTAGAACCCGAGCGCCCACGGGAGAGGCTCGAGCGTCAGAACCGCATGGTGGGAAGGGGCGTCGACATCGCGCCCTGCCACCTGAGGAGGGCTCTCGTTGCCCTCGGCCATCGCCAAACTGGGAACCACCAACGACGTGATGACAACCATTGCTCGCAACAATGAATTCTGGATCATGATGAAAAACTCTCCTCGAAGGTGAACGTCAACGCATCGGCGTTGGCCCCGCCCTGAGCAAGACGCACGCCAAGCCAAGAGATTGAAATGACTGAAGGGTTGGCTTCGAGACGACGCCTCGCAGGTCCGGAAGCGGACATCGCTGTCGCATTGAAGACTCTTTCATCACCTGAGAGATGACGGATCAAGGCAATCAAGGCCTCTGTCGAGGGGAGACAAAGGCCCAGACACTCTCTCCGAGCTGGAGCAGGGATTCTGGGTCGCCATCGGCCGCCAGCGCGGATCTGTTCCTATCGATGCGAGATGAACCGCCCGGTCAGCTTCCCCTTGTCCCGACGAACCCCCTGCAGCACCGGCAACGTCCTCGACCCTCCCACCCCGTTCACTTGCGGTCCCTGAGGGAGCTCTCGAATTCGAACGGCAGGGTTCCTGGAACCTGGGCACCACGCTGTTGTCTACTCTCGACCATGGTCACTCTCGCACACCTGTTGCTCCTGATTTGCGCGATTTCCTCTCAGCAACTTTCCAATACCGTCGCGGTTGATCCGGAGATCCGGCGTGAGATTGCGGCGAGCATCAAGAAGGACCTCCCCACCGATATCGCCCACTACGCAGTCATCGTGCCGGAGAGAATCGAGGCGATCCCCGAAGAGCTCACCCTCGAGGTCGTGCAGCACTCGCGGTCGACCACTTCCTGGCGGTTCGTCCGCATGCGACAGGGCGTCGACGTCTTCGCGATCCGGTCCAGATCAGAGCATAACCAGGTGCCGGAGGTCTCGATTCAGCGATTGACCCTCGACAAGAAGGCCTTCGATCGCGCTCTGATTTATGCGCGGACGGCGTATTTTACCCGACTTGAAAATCCGCGCCTCCCCAAGGTTGCCAGATTTGCCCCTGACTTGGTGGGTCACTGCATTCAGAGCACGAGCGAATCAACCACTCTGATGATTCGTCTGACTCTTCTCGCACAACCCGAACATCCATATTTGTCACTGATTGATGAGGAAACATCTCGCTTCAGGTCCTGCGGTAACGGGATCGTCAGCATGAATCGTCCTCAGGTTAGTCTCTTCGTTGAGGCGCTACGAGGCCTGATCGGTGGATACGAAAAATTTCAACCATTCACGGGCACGCCTGCCGCAGAAGAAATCCTTAAGTTGCTGCGTGAGCCCCGACTCTCAGATGACTACCAAGATGATTTCCGTAAGGCTCACTATGGTGCGGCACTGTCTCAGCTGTGGCGCCGCGAATCTTTACCGCTCCTCAAAGAGCTGTCGCGGGAAAAATCTGAAGGCTCCTGCGGCGCGAGCTGGAGCAAGAAACTCGCCTCGGCGCTTCACCGCATTGATGCGGAACCAGACGCTGGGCCGGGTTTGTTCTTAGAGCCGACCGTCAAGAAGAGCATCAGCCCCCCCGACATCGTTCCGCCTCGCGGCAGTGTGGGTCGGGTGCAGGGCCAGCTGGTGGTTGCTCCCGGTGTTCAGGTGGCCAATCGCGAGATGTGGTTGGTACGTCGGCGTGACGGATGTGAAGAGGCGGAGCGAGAGACGTTGTTTGACTTGCTCGAAGACGTCGAAGGAGTTGCGACCACCAGCTGGGACGGGCGCTTCTCGTTTGACCGAGTGGCGCCAGGGACCTGGTGGGTTGGCGTCGGGCGCATTCCCGAGTACAAATCTGGAATACCTGAGCTCCTTCCCATTGCTCGACGCATCGATGTGGTTCGGGGGCTTGCTCCGGAGTGGGTGTGGCGAGGCGCGCTGGTTGATGGATTGACGGTCCTGCTGATTGATGGGCATCACCGAGCGCGAGCGTGAGCGAGCGCGCTCGATGATGGGGAGCT
>JAYUUC010000612.1:0-9656 GCA_043755105.1 Myxococcales bacterium | reverse complement strand
TCGAGGGTGCGCTGGGCCGAGCCGAGGTAGGCGTTGGAGAGGTCGACGCAGAGCAGCGCGGCGTCCGCGGCGAGCGCGATCGGAATTCCCGCCTGGTTGGAGATCACCGAGTCGATTGCAACGATCACCAACCCGCCTGCGGCGACCTGCGAAGTGACGTCGATGATCAACCGTGAGCTCGCGGCCATGTCGATCCCTTCGGCGGTGATCAATTTCACCGGGCTGTTGCGGTGCAGCCCGCCGACCTCGGCGAGCGAGCGGGCAACCATCAGCGAGGAGGCGCCGGGTCCCGAAGGCACCACCACCAGCGAGGACCATTCGCGCCGGAGACAGGCGAACCACAGCTGCTGTAGCTCGGAGGAGGGCAGTCCTTTCCGACGGGTGGCTTGTTCGAGGAGAATCTCGGGCGCACTGGAGGTTCGGGCCATTATCGGGTCTCGCCTTCTCTGGCAGTGCGCACCCACTCGTCCTTGGGCCTGCGCGACCGCCGCAACAGCAACGTGAGTTTCCAGAGCATGTAGAGAGGTGCCCAGGCCAGGTCAAGAAGACCGCGGGCGCCTACCCCGGACAGCTGCCAGCCCCGCAGCACGTAGAACGCGAAGCAAAGGTCGGCGAGGCCGAACAGACCCAGCGCCACCGGAACGCTGCCGCTGAACCCTCCGAGCGCGGCGGCTGCAAACGTACCCACCCCTGCCGCGCCGACCGCGACGCTGAGCGGAGGTACCAGCACATCCATCGCCAGGTCGAGGAGCAGCGGGCTGCGCTCTGCCCAGCCCTGCTTCAGCAGCGGCAGCCCCTGGTCCCGAGCGATCGCCCAGCGGCCCTGTTCCCAGCGCTGGCGCTGAGACCGCGAAGCCTTCTCTCCCGAGACCATCTCGCCCTTCACCTCGGCCTCGCCGGCATAGTGCACCCGGTGGCCCGCGCGGCCCAAACGGATGCCGTACTCGAGGTCCTCGACCAGCGAAAAGGCCTCGTGGGGCACTTCTCGAAGCAGCTTCGCCGAGAAGCACATCCCGTTGCCGCGGAGGCCGCACGAGACCCCGAGCCGCTCTCGCCCCAGGGAGCGAAGGACGTGGAACAGGGCGAGGGCGATGGTCATCAGTCGGGTTCGCCACGAGGCCCCCGGGTTAAGGACCCCGTAGTGGGCCTGGGCCGCGAGCGCTCCGGCGTCGAGGCGGGCGGCGAAGGCCTGCAGCAGATTGGGAGAGGCGCGGGTATCGGCGTCGACCACCACCACCGCGTCCGCCAGGCCTTCCTTCGCGCTGACCTCGAACGCATGGGCGAGCGCGTACCCTTTCCCACGCAGCTCGGCGTTGGTGCGCACCAGCACCCGAGCCCCGGCCGCAGCCGCCGCCGCCGCGGTCTGATCGCTGCAGTTGTCTGCGACCACCAGGATGCGGAAGAGCGTCGCGGGGTAGTCGAGCGCCTGAAGGTTGTTCACCGTCGCGGCGATTCCCAGCTCCTCGTTGTGCGCGGGGACGACGAGGTCGAAGTGCCGATGGGGCGTGGAGGACGTCGGCGGCTTTCGGCGACGCGCAAGCAGGGCGAGCAGGAAGAGGTAACCGGCGCAGAGCAGCACCGGGAGCGAGAGCAGACTCAACCCGAGATCGAGCCAGCCGCTCATCGGGCGCCCTGCTCTGCGTGGAGCGCCGGATAGCCGGCGAAGCTCTCTTCCTGCTGCACCGGCTGAGGTCTGCGTTCACGCCAGGCGCCGGTGGACACCGCCAGCTGGCTCACCACTCCCACCGATGCGGCGACCAGGAACACCGGGGTGTAACTTTGCGAGCCCATGTCTCCGAAGCACTGGTTCAGGTAAGCGACCGCGCAAGAAACCGACACCAGCATCGCCGAACGTTCCAGCGGGGTGCGCGCGAACCGGTAGGTGCGGACCGCGAGGAACAGGTTCACCGCGAGATAGAGGAAGATCGCGCTGAAGCCGAAGGCGCCGCCAATCGACCACAGCCAGAGCACCGAGTTGTGGGGCAGGTAGCGGTAGTTGGGCATGAACCGCGAGATGTCGGGAAGGTGGACAATCTCCTGATACTCGTGACCGAAGCCGGTTCCGAGCAGCGGCCCTCCCCAGCCGGTGAACACCAGGTTGAAGTTCTCCATGTCCCGGAAATTGGTGGAGCTGTCGGCGACGGTGCCGGTGTCGCTGCTGATCACCGAGCGGAAGATCCGCACCGGCTTGAACACCGAAGCGCTCGAGCCCCAGCCCACCACCGCGTAGGGAATCCAGAGCGGGAGGGAGAGCATCATCAACCGCAGCGCAAAGCGCTTGGCGGCATTGCGGGCACTGATCGCAAACAGCGCCACCAGCGCGGCGGCGATGGTCACGTAGGCCAGCCGCCGGTCGTTGAGCACCACGCCCCAGAAGATCAACGGCAGCAGCACCATCGCCGCCACGGTGTTGCGCCCGGTCGGCTCTTCCCACCAGCGGGCGATGCAGATCATCACCGCCACCGCGTAAAGCACGGTGTCGGTGTGGGTGGTGACGTAGGGCGGGAGCACTCCGTTCGGCTTGCAGAGGACGTAATAGAAGTAGGCCCCGAACCCGACCTTCACCAGCGCGCTCAGCACCACCACCCGGCCCAGCGGTCGCAGGTCGCTGCTTCCGCGCAGCGCGTAGGTGAACAGGAACGCCGCCGCCGGCAACGAGAGCAGCACCCGGAACTGCCAGATCGACTCCTTGAGGTCGCCCCCGCGGAGCAGTCCGTAGAGCTCGAGCCACGCCAGCGCCACGAAGCTGAGCAGCAGGTAGCGCCGCAGTGGAGTGGCCGCGGGAGTGCTCGGCCCATCGATGGTGCTGCCGGTGATGCGCCGGTAGGTGACCACCCCCACCAGGTAGACGAGGAGCAGCTCCAGTCCGGAAAAGCGGAGCGGGGGTATCTCGAGAGTGGAGTGGAGGTTGGTGAAGTAGAGCTTCCCGAGCAGGTGCAGCGGAGACTCCCACAGCCCGGCCGCGGGACGCTCCTGGGGGCTGTCCACTGAGAGGCCGATCAACATCATCCACAGCAGAGTGGAGCGGACGGGGCTGCGCCAGATCACCCAGAACATCACCGCTACCAACACCGGCCCGGCTGCGACCAGCAGGTCTCCGTTCCAGCCGATCACCACCACGAGGGTGGCCGCCACCATCAGCGCCACCACCACTCCCAGCTTCCAGCTCGGCCTCACCGCCGCGGTCAAGAGCGCTTCACCTCGGCAAGCACCGGCAGCTCGAGGTTGCGTTCGATCTGCCAGCGCTCGACCAGTCGGCCCCGCCAGAGGTCGGTGCCTGCCCCGGCGAACAGCGCCAGCAAGAGTGCTGCGAAGAGGCCGCCGGTCACCACCAGGGGGAGGTTGGGCTTCACCGGCTTCTTCGGAAGCTGGGCGGGGTTGACCACGCTGTAGCGGTACTTGAAGGCGGCGCGGGCGGTGTCGAGCTCGATGCGGGCGGCGTCGATCCGCATCAGCAGATCCTCGTGCTTGGCGCTCGCCATTCGCAGCTGGCTGCGGGCGAACTCGGTCGCGGGGTCATCGCCCAGCGCGAGGTCAGGGGCTTGAAGCTCGTTCTCCAGATTTCGCCCGGCGCGGCGAACCGGCTCGGTGAGCGAGTCAGGGTCGGCCTTGCCCCCCTTGCGCCGGTACTCCTCGCCGAGCGCCGCCTCATCGTGCTTGAGCGAGGCGATCTGCGGCGATTCCCGCTTCAGTGCGTCGATTCGCTGCTGGGTATCGATGATGTTCGGGTGCTGGTCGGAATACTGGACCTTCTGTTCCGCCAGCTGGGAGTTGAGCTCGGTGAGCCGCCGGTTGCGAAACTCCTCGAGGTCGAGAATTGACCGCCGCTTCGCGCGAATCATGAACTTCAGCTGGGCCAGCTCTTCATCGCCGCCGCTCCCCGGTCTCGCCACCGCCCGGCGGGCATCGTCATCGCCCACCGGCTTGGCCACCGGCGCGGCCGCTCCTGACTTGTTCCCTTTTTTCCGCTGTTCGTGGAGCTTCTCCATCTCCTGCAGCGCCTGCTCGATGGTGTCCTGCACCGTCGAGGCGTGCACCTCGAGGATAGAGATCGCTTCAGCGATCGCCGAGACCTCGGAGACGTGGCGGGCTTCGAGGAAGTTCTGCTGCGCCGCTTCCACCAGCTGGTAGGCCATCTGGGCGGTGGGCCAGTCGATCGCGATCGTCACCGTGCTGCTGGTGTCGTCGGTCATCACCTTGAGCCGCTTCTCGAGCAGGCCGATCATCGAGTCCAGCTTGTCGTCGTCGTCGAGCGGACCGCGGACCGCGTTCAGCACCGCGTCCTTGAGCTTGAGCACCGGCGCCCGCGAGGCTTCCCACTGATCGATCAAGTTGGTCTGCTTGATCAACGACACCAGGTTGTCGCGCCGGAGCACCGTCTCGTAGGCAGCGCGGGTCGGCGCATCGGAGTCGCCGGGAATCGAGCGGTGCGGGTTTCCCAGCGAGGCCATCACCTGATTGCGCTGAGCGAGGATGATCGTCTGCACGTGGTAGGTCTTCGGCAGTACCAGGGCGAGGGCGATCACCCCCGCGGCGGTGAGCGAGAACACCGTGCCCGCGAGCAGCCGGTGTCGGCCGACCCCGCGGAAAATGAAGCCGAGGTAGTCCTTGAGCTGGCGGTAGTCGAAGAGGTCGGCGGAGTTGCCCGAGTCGGGTCGCGCCGGTTCCTGCGGGTAGGGGGGGGTGGGGCCCATCACGCGCTCCCGGCCTTGAGGGGGTGGTTGGTGAGCACGGCGCGGATCTGCCGGGTGAACTCGGACCTGCTGAAGGGCTTGATGATGAATGCGGTCGCCCCCACTTCTTCGGCGTGGGCCCGGTCTTCGGGGAGGGTGCGGGCGCTCATCATCACGATCGGAATCCCCGCCAGGCTCGGCTGCTGGCGCATGTATTCACAGACGTCGTAGCCCGACGATTCGGGGAGCATCAGGTCGAGACAGACCAGGTCGAAAGGCTGCGCGCTCAACTTCGCCACTGCGCTCTTTCCGTCCGGCGCACCGACCACCTCGAGGCCCATCAAGGTCAGATAGCCCTCCACCAGCCGGCGCAGCGCCGGGTCGTCCTCCACCACCAACACCGATTGCTTCTGCTGCGACACCGGGACTCCTAGGGGTTCAACCCGAAAAACGCGGAAAGAGATACCTGAGCGCGAAGGCATAAAAGAGGTTGAAGGCCACCACTGCAAACACCGCCCGCTTCAAACCCCTGCCTGCGTCGCGGTCGCTGGCTGCGACGATCGGCACGATCACCAGGGCAAGCACGACCGAAAGAAGAATGAGCTTGCCCATGGCGGACTAGAGCTTACCCCCATACCGGTAGGTCGCCGAAACCGAGGCCGTCCACTGAAACACTGCCCCGGCTGCCTCCACATAGGTTCGATTCCAACCACTTCGGAACGCAGCCTCCAGCTGCCACTCGCGATCGACCTCCTGTCGGGCGATCAGCTCGAGGTTGTAGGCGTCGCCGCCCCGGAAGGGTCCGGAAACCGCGCGGGCCCCGCCTCCCCGGGCCGAGAACCGGTAATGGCCCCGGGTGTAGATGACCTCGCCGGTGGCTTCCACGCGCTGGTAGCCGAGGCCGACGAAGCGGTCGAGGTAAGGACCGAGGCGACCCGAGAGCCGCGACTCCCAGTGCTCTCCTCGCACCGGAAAGCGAACGCGCAGCGAGGCCTCGGCGAGCGGGGCCACGGTGTCGCTGGTGTGGACGCTGACCGGGTCGAACTGGCGCATCACCCCCACGCCCCCGGAGAGGTCGCTGCTCACCTCGCGGCTGTAGCGGTGCTGCCATTGTTCGCGAAATTCACCGAGGTCGATCTGGCGGCCGTTGGAGAAACCCGAGCGAGTCGCGTCACCGAGGGTAGAGAAGACGTTGAGCAGGTCGGTCTCGAGGCGAAGGCCGAGGGACGCGGTCGGCCCGCGCTCGAGAGGGATCAGCCGACGGGAAACGGGGTCGGCGCCTCCGCTGATCTGGTAGCCGCCCTGCAGGGAGAGCAAGACCGAGGGTGCAGGCCACAGCTCGAGCCCCAGCTGGGACACCGAGCGCACGTGGCTGACGGTGCCGACGGTGGGCAGCGCCTCGACCGAGACGGTACCGGCTTCGGTCGCGCGCGATTGGGCTGCGAGGGCGGCGAAGTCGTTGATGCCGAATGAGCCGAGCTGATTGGCGTAGAGCCGCTCACGGGGCCGGAAGCGCCACTCGCCGTGGACGACAGCGCGGTGCAGAAGCTCGGGCGTCGCACCGGTATACGGTTCGCGAAGGTAGAGCGAAGGCGCGTAGCTCATCGACAGCTGGGTGGCGTCGCCGTTGAGCGCCAGCGCGATCGTGGGGCTGAGTTCGAGATCTGCGGCGGCGATCGCCCCGGCGTAGCTGGTGCGGGCGCTCACTTCGCTGCGGAGGCTCGCGAGGTAGCTCGCGTCGGCGCGCCCGAGGGTGAGGGCAGGCAACAAGGAGAGGAGTGCGGGGTTCATCTGAAGACCCACTCCGGGAGACTTTGATGGCCGCACTTACCTGATGCTGCGGCCCCTCCCCATAAGCCCCCCCTACCGAAGCCCCCCTTACTGCGAAAGTTTCGCCGTTCATCCCGAGCGTAGCCAGAGGCGGAGTCGAGGGAGGACCCTCCAACTCCCGCCGGCCATCCGAACCCGGTTCCAGAACTGACCCTTGCCCAGCTGAAAGGAAAAAGGCGTCCTTCTTGCCCCTCGCTTTCCGCTTGAGTCCTCGCTTCAACTTGAAAGTGCTTCTGCTCCAGTCTCCAGCGGAATGTTGGGTTCGGCGCCCCGGTGGTGTCCCGGTCCGCTGGGCTCCCTCGACTACGCCTTCGGCGACGCTCGGGACGAACGGGGGGAGGCCTGACGAATCGCGCAGACCTGCTGATCCGGTTGCTCCTGGCGCTGCCCTCTTCGACTTCCCTCACTCCCTCACTCCACCACGATGACGTCACGGTTCTCGAGCGTGAAGCTGGGCGCCTGCCCTTCTGCACGCGAGAGCGCGTCGTAGGTGAAGCGGATTCGGGTCGGGGAGACCTTGACCCCCTTGCGGAGCACGAAGATCGAATCCTTGCGCGCGAACTCGGTGAAGCCCCCGGCGCTGGCGAGCGCCTGGAGCACTCCCGAGCCGGGCTCGAGGTTGTACACCCCCGGCTTGGAGACCTCGCCGAGGATGGAGATCGGCATCACCTTCGGCTCCTCGAGCGAGATGGTCACCACCGGGGTGTTGATGAAATCCTTGAGCCGAACCTGAAGCTGCTGAGCGAGCACCACAGGGGTGAATCCTGCCGCAGTCACGTCGTTGAGGAACGGCAGCGAGACCTTGCCGTCGCTCCGCACCCGCGCCCGCGCCGACATGTTTTCCTGCTGAAAGACCCGGACGTTGAGCACATCGCCCGGCTCGATCACGTAGCCGGTGGGCGCCGCCCGCGCCCCCTTGAAGTCGTCGACCCAGACGAAGCTGCCGTTCGAGTGGAGGCAGCCCGCGAGCAGCGCGGCGAACATCGCCCAGCCGAGGACGCCCCGCTCAACCCGCCGCCGGCTTGCGAAAAGCGGAGCGGGCGAAAGCGACCGTTTCCTGGATTCGGACCGCACGGACGAGGACGACGAGGGTGCAATAGAGAAGGGCATCGAGGACCAGCCTGGGAGGGTCGGGGCTGAAGATCGTCTTCAGCGAACCGAGGAAATGATCGAAACCAATCACGAGGGCGCAGACCACCGCCGTCTTCGCCAGCATCAGCAACGTTCTGCGGTCGAAGGCACGCCGACCGATCAGCACCATCATCGCGGTGGTGACCAGCGCTTCGGTCGCCACCTGCGCGAGCGCACAGCCGGCACCGCCGCCCGCTTCTCCGAAGTAGGACATGCTCGGGCGGATCAGCAGCATCAGCAGCAGCGGGTTGACGATCAGCCCTCCGATCGAGATCAGGGTGACGCTCCAGGGCCGCTGATTGAGGATTAGAGCGATCGAACTCACCATCGCCACGTAGGTGAGCAGGAAGATGGGAGCGAGGATCCGCAACGCCAGCGCCGCCGGTGCGTACTTGGGTCCGAAGCCGAGGAAGATCCACAGGTCCGCACCGAGCGCCATCGCCAGCGAGGTGGGAATCGCGACGATCAAGATCAACTCGAGAGAGCGGCGCATCACCTGGGTGTATTCGTCCGCTGAACGCGCCGCCGCTCGCGCAAACAGCGGCATCAACACCCAGCCGATCATCGGCGCGATCAACATCGTCAACCCGGCGAGGTCAGAAGCGGCGGTGTACCAGCCCACCTCGGTGAAGTTCCCCACCACTCCGAGCACACTGATGTCCAGCTTGTTGTAGATCGTGTGGGAGACGGTGTTGAGGTAGAAGGGCAGGCTGGCGACGATCACCGCGCGGGCCGCACCGAGCTGGAAGTTGAGCCTCACCCCCAGGTGCTTGCGGACGAGGTGGAAGTTCACCGACGCCTTCACTGCTTCGGCCACCATCAGCGATACGGCAAAGCCGACCAGGTCGAGCTTCAGCAGCAGGGTGAGGAGGATTCCGCCGCCCCAGATGACCTTGGAAACGACGTTCAGCACCGAGAGCCCGTCGACGGTGCCCTGCGAATGCAGCAGCGCCGCCAGGCTCTGGTTCATGGTGAAGAGGATCTGCGCTGCGCCGAAGACATAGACCAGCGACCGCACCGCCGGGGGCTGGTGGGTGAAATGCATCACCCCCGCCATGCCAAGGAAGATCAGCCCGGAGAGCGCCAGCCGGATGCCGATGATGCTGGCGAAGAAATCCGAGGCGTGGTCCTTCCGCACCGGAATCTGCTGGCGGATATAGGTGTCCACCCCGAGGCCGAGGAAGACGAAGGCGGTCGCTGCGAACGCCTCTGCGAAGTTGATCGGCCCGAATTGCTCGGGGGGGAGGAAGCGGCGAATCGGAAACCGCAGCGCCAGCGCAATGCCCCAGGTGAACAGCAGCGAGGCGCCGAGCTTGAAGGCGTTGCGAATGGCGAGCAGCGCGTCGCGCCCCGACGAGACCTCGGTGTCGAGGGCAACCTCGGGTTCCGCAACGGCGCTGAGCTTTTCGGCCTCCACGGTGGGGCAATCCTAGGTCGAACCGACCCCGAAGCGATCCGGCTGCAAGTCCAGAGAAGCAGCAAGGGTCGACGCCACAACAGCGCGAGCGTAGCCCCGGACCCACGGTTGTCTACTTTGACCCACCTTCAGTTGCGGACCGAATCCACGAACACCGTTCCGCTCCAGGCGGCCGAGGTGCTGAACTCGATACCCAATTGATACAGAGGTGTAGCATTGCTGGGGACCGTGACGGAGAGTGTGTTCCAGGCACCGGCCGTCAACCCCGAGCTCGGCTGGTAATTGCCGGTCCAGCGCCAGGCTCCCGCGGCCCCTTCCAGCAGGTAAGGCTGAACCGCCTTGACCGCGCTCCCGGCAGGAATCCAGAAGTGGAACTCCACCGTCTTTCCCGGAGCCACTGAAGGAGAAGAGACAAACACCGACGCGGAACCTGCGGCGCTCGCCGAGATCTGCACTGCCAGCGAAGATGCCCCAGCGAATGCGCGTGCCGTCGAAATCGATACTTGAGTCGCCTGGTCCGAACGGTTCCACCCTTGAGTGCTGGTCTCGAAATTGTAAGTGCCCGGATCGCTCGGAGTCGGAGTCGGAGTCGGAGTCGGAGTCGG
>JAYUUC010000611.1:0-3312 GCA_043755105.1 Myxococcales bacterium | reverse complement strand
CCCAGCCCGCGCCGACTTCGCTGATCACTTCGCGCGCCAGACCGACATCCCCGCCAACAAGGCGCCAAGCAAGGGCACGTCGCATGTGCTGGTGCTGCCCATCGAGGTCTCGGGCCACACGCCCTTCGACATGGCCGCGGTGCGCCGCTACTTCGACCCGGCCATGGTGGACGGCTTCACGCACTACTTCGATCTCGTGTCCAACGGGCGCTACCACACGCAGGTCACCGTGGTGGACCCGGTGCACTACGACACCTGCCCGCTGGGCGCGGCTTTCGAGCCCAAATGCGAGATCCCCCGAGGCGACGGCCGCGCGCTTGCGCCTGCCATCGACACGCTGCGCGCGTCGCTCAAGACGCTCCACGACCGCGGCGTGCGCTTCACCGACTTCGACGCCAACGGCAAGCTCGGCGTCACCGACGGCACCATCGACGGCTTACTGCTGCTGGTGAACGTGGAGTTCGGCGGAATCGCGCTGCCCATCGGCCAGCTCAACGACGGCGACAACCTGAATGGCGGCACGGGCGGGCCGTTTGTCCTGGACGGGGTGAAGCTGCCCTACGTGGCCATCGCGGGCTCGCTGCCAGTGCTGCTCCACGAGTTTGGCCACGAGCTCGGCTACACGGACCTCTACGACGAGAACGCGCAGGTCGGCGGCACGGACCTGTCGCTGATGGGCAACTGGTCCTTCGTGCGGAGCCCGCCGCACCTCGACGCCGAGTCGAGCTACCGCATCTCGTGGAGCCACGCGGTCCACGTGACCAAGCCCGCAACCTTCAGGGTGAAGCCGACAGAGCAAGGCGGCTCGATCCTGAGGGTGGGGGACGACAGCGAGTACTTCCTCATCGAGAACCGCGGCCCCGGCCCGACGGCCGCGCCTGCGGTCGATCAGTTCCTGTCGACGCGCGGCGTGGCCATCTTCCACGTGGACCGCTCGGTCGGTCCGTCGCCCGCCGAGGGCGGCTACGTGGCGCGGCTGCTCAACTGCGTCAACTGCGACCACTTCCATCCTTACATCCAGAACATGCCGAGGCCGGGCAAGACCTTCAATTTCCTGAATCCGGGGGCGCCGTACGAGGACGTGCTCTTTCAGCCAGGTGACGCGCTGGGGCCTGACACGAGCAACGTGGTGCTCTCGGCGTCGCACCCGGTCGCGTCGACCAACCACTACATCTCGGGCGCGAACAGCGGGCTGACGGTGACGGTGGTGTCGCGCGACGGCGACGACTTCCTGGTCAAGCTCGACATGCCCGCGGCCGAGTGCAAGCCCGACCAGCCATGCCCGGACGGCTCGGTGTGCCCGGACGAGGCGTGCGACGCAGACGCGGCGCCGGACGCCGGCAGCGGCGCCACGCCGCCTGGCAAGGGCTGCGGCTGCAGCAACGGCTCCGAGCTGGGGCTGGGAATGGCGCTCGGGCTCTACTTCTTGAAGAGGGCGTCGAAGGCGGCGCGGGCCGCCTCCTCGGGGGTCTGAGCGGGCTTGCCGTCGGCGCTGGGCAGGCGGTCGGCAAACTCGAAGAAGTCGCAGTAGTTGGAGCGGCCCTTCTCGCGCGGCGGCTCGCTCTGCGGCTCGCGGCACTGGCGGTTGACCCACTCGTCGTAGAAGCGGCAGTTGAGGCAGGTCTGCAGGTCGGCGCCGCAGTTGCGGCACTCGTCGCGGCGCCCGACGGGCCCCTCGTCGACCTCGGTCTGGCACTGGAAGCAGAGGCGCATTCCAGAGATTCTGCCTTAATTGACCCGTTTACGGTCCGTCTCTATCTTCGTCGCCCGGTACACGCCCTGGAGCCTGCTCGCATGATTCGACGCACCCTGCTCGGACTGGTTGTGATGGCCTCGCTGCTCCCTGCGCCTCGCGCGCACGCGGACGGCTCCCTCACCATCTCGCGCAAGCAGTACCAGCTCTACAAGGACTACCAGGACGCGCTGGGCGACGACCGCGTGAAGAAGATGAAGGAGAAGGAGCGCGTCCTGGCCATCGCCCGCAACTTCAAGGTGCCCGTGAAGGAGCTCCAGGAGGCCATCGAAGCGGGCGAAAAGGACGGCGCGCAGATCGAGGCCTCCGAGACGGCCGCGCTCAAGGCCGGCTTCACCGGCACGCCGCTCGACGGCCACCTGAGCGACCTGTCCGTGGACGCCTCCAAGGGCCACATCGTCGCCTACGTGCAGTGGACCAACACCGACCCGGCCCAGCTCAACCAGGAGGCCTGCATCGCGGCCATCCGCGCCCGCGCCGCGGCGCCGCTGGCGGGCACGTACTTTCTCACCGCCGTCGACGCCAGCAAGGCCAAGGTCTTCAACGTCCTCATCTCCAACGAGAACGCCGAGCGCATCAGGGAGGACAAGATCGTCGACTTTGCCTCGACGCGTTACGCCGGCCTCTTCGAGAAGCGGAAGGTCACGCCGTAGCGAAAGGTCGCTGAGCGTCTCGCCAGCTCCCGGCACGTCCCGCTTTCAGCGTGGGCATGCCTTTTTATTTTCTTCGCAAATTCAATGGGTTGTGCGGTCCCACCGGAAAAGAACGTCGACGTGACGTATTGGCTCGAACAGAAGGAAGTCGTAAGATTCGGGTCGGTGCGCGCTGGTTTGGCGCTCGGGTCAGCTGCCTTCTGGAGCTCCATTGAAGAAGCCCATCCCATTTGGGAAGTACATCCTGCTCGAGCGTATCAACGTCGGAGGCATGGCCGAGGTGTTCCTCGCCAAGGCCTATGGCGGGGAGGGCTTCGAGCGGCTGCTCGCCATCAAGAAGATCCTGCCGACCATGGTGGAGGACGACGAGTTCATCACCATGTTCCTGGACGAGGCCAAGATCTCCGTCCAGCTGAACCACCCCAACGTGGTGCAGATCCACGAATTGGGGATGCAGGAGGAGCAGTACTACATCGCGATGGACTACGTGGCCGGGCGCGACCTCCGCACCCTGCTCGAGCGGTACCGGCGTCGCAAAGAGACCATGCCGCTGCCGCAGGCGGCGTACCTGGCCAAGTGCATGGCCGAGGGCCTGGACTACGCGGCCAAGAAGAAGGACGCGCGCGGGATGGACCTCAACATCGTCCACCGCGACGTGAGCCCGCAGAACATCCTCGTCAGCTACGAAGGCGAGGTGAAGATCATCGACTTTGGCATCGCCAAGGCGGCCAACCGGGCGCAGAAGACCCAGGCGGGCATTCTGAAGGGGAAGTTTGGGTACATGAGCCCGGAGCAGGTGCGCGGGCTGCCCATCGACCGGCGGAGCGACATCTTCGCGCTCGGCGTGGTGATGTACGAGATGATGACGGGCGAGAAGCTCTTCCAGGGCGAGAGCGACTTCTCCAC
>JAYUUC010000610.1:0-3317 GCA_043755105.1 Myxococcales bacterium | reverse complement strand
GCGGACCCGCAACGACGTGCTGATCGTGGCCTCGGTGTCCTGTATCTACGGCCTCGGCACTGCGCGCTCCTACGTGGACATGCGGTGAAGGTCGACCTTGGCGATGAGCTCGGGCGAGACGCGTTGATGCGCCGGCTGGTGGAGTGCCAGTACGAGCGCAACGACACCGACTTTCACCGCGGCACCTTTCGCGTTCGCGGCGACACCCTCGAGGTCTTCCCCGCCTACGAAGAGGAGCGGGCGCTGCGGATCGAGTTCTTCGGCGACACCGTGGACAAGATCACCGAGATCGATCCGCTGCGGGGGCTCACCCTCGGGGTGCTGGAGAAGGTGGTGGTCTTCCCCGGAAGCCACTACGTCACCGAGCCCGAACAGCGCCGCACGGCGATCGTCAACATTCAAGACGAGCTGCGCCAGCGGCTTGCCGAGCTCAAGTCCCAGAACAAGCTGGTCGAGGCCCAGCGACTCGAGCAGCGGACGATGTTCGACCTGGAGATGATGGAGCAGCTCGGGTTCTGCAACGGGGTCGAGAACTACTCCCGCCATCTCTCCGGGCGGGCGCCGGGCGAGCCGCCTCCGTGTCTGATCGACTACTTCCCGAAGAACATGATGGTGTTCGTCGACGAATCCCATCAGACGATTCCGCAGATCGGAGCGATGTTCCGTGGCGACCGCTCCCGGAAAGAGACCCTGGTCGACTACGGCTTCCGACTTCCTTCGGCGCTCGACAACCGGCCGCTCAAGTTCAACGAGTTCGAAGGCATGGTTCGGCAGGCGGTCTACGTCTCGGCCACTCCGTCGGAGTGGGAGCTGAGCAAGAGCCGGGGCGTGGTGGTGGAGCAGATCATCCGCCCCACCGGCTTGATGGATCCTCCGGTCGAGGTCCGCCCGGTCGGCAACCAGGTCGACGACCTGCTCGAGGAGATCCGCAAGCGGGCTGCGGTCGGGGAGCGGGTGCTGGTCACCACCTTGACCAAGCGGATGGCTGAAGACCTGACCGAGTACTACACCGACGTCGGGGTGAAAGTTCGCTACCTCCACTCGGACATCGACGCGCTCGAGCGGACCGCGATCATCCGCGACCTCCGCCGCGGCGAGTTCGACGTGCTGGTCGGCATCAACCTGCTCCGCGAAGGCCTGGACATTCCCGAGGTCTCGCTGGTGGCGATCCTCGACGCGGACAAGGAGGGGTTCCTCCGATCCCACGTCTCGCTGATCCAGACCATCGGCCGAGCCGCTCGTCACTTGCAGGGCCGGGTGCTGATGTACTCCGACCGGATCACCCGCTCGATGAAGGTGGCGCTCGAGGAGACCGACCGCCGCCGCGAGGTGCAGCGCCAATACAACGTGGACCACGGCATCACGCCCCGGTCGGTGAAGAAGAACATCCTCGACCTCTCGCTCAACACCTACGACGCCACCGCGCGCGAGCTGCTGGCCGCCGCCGAGCCCGACGACCTGCTGGAGAAGGACGAGATCCGGAAGATGATTTCCGCCGAGGGCAAGGCGATGCAGCAGTTCGCCGACGAGATGGAGTTCGAGAAGGCCGCCACCGCGCGCGACCGGATCTCGCTGCTGAAGGAAATGGACCTCGGCATTCGCCCCCCTTCTCGTGCGGCTCTGGCGTTGCCGCCGTCGAAGGAAGACAAGCCCCGGGTCCGGAAGCAGCCGCCGGCGAAATACCGGCGTAAGCGCTAGGAGCCTTCTCGAGGTGATTCCCGCCCTGGAAGAGAAGCTCGCCACCCTGCCCACCGGGCCCGGGGTGTACGTGATGAAGGACCGCCAGGGCACGGTGGTCTACGTCGGCAAGGCCGTCAACCTGCGCAGCCGGGTGCGGTCTTACTTCAACCGCGGCTCCTCCGATTCGCGGGCCTTTGTCGGCCTGCTCGACCACCTGCTCGGAGACATCGACACCGTCCTCGTCAACACCGAGAAAGAGGCGCTGCTGCTCGAGAACGAGCTGATCAAACGCCACCGCCCCCGCTTCAACGTCCAGCTTCGCGACGACAAGAATTTCATCTGCCTGCGCCTCGACGTGAACCACCCCTATCCGCGGCTGGAGGTGGTGAGGAAGTTCCAGAAGGACGGCGCCCGCTATTTTGGCCCGTACTCCTCGGCAAGCTCGATTCGCGAATCGCTTCGGTTGATCAACCGCTTCTTCCAGCTGCGCACCTGCTCGGACCACGTGCTTGAAAACCGGAAGCGGCCCTGTCTGTTGCACCAGATCGGCCGCTGCCCGGCGCCGTGCGTCTACCCGATCGGGGCCTCCGATTACCGCCGCAGCGTCGACGAGGTGGTGCTCTTCCTCGAGGGCAAGGCCGGAGAGCTGGTCGATGGGCTGAAGGCGCGAATGAAGGCAGCCGCTGCGGCGTTGAAGTTCGAGGAGGCGGCCCGGGTGCGCGATCAGCTGATCGCGATCGAGCGCAGCCTCGAGCGCCAGAAGATTGCGGTCCAGGACCCGATCGACCAGGACGTGTTCGGGTTCTTCCGCGAAGCAGATCGGTTGCTGATCTACGCGCTCTACGTTCGCCAGGGCCGCATCACCGGTGGGCAGAGCTTCTACTTTACCGGACAGGAGTTCCCCGACGAGGAGCTGCTCGCCTCGTTCGTGAACCTCTATTACGACCACGACAACTTCGTGCCCAAGGAAGTGCTGCTGCCCTTTGCCCCCGAAGCGCCGGAAGGCGAGGACGGGCTCTCTGAACTGCTGTCCGAGCGCAAGGGCGAGAAAGTACGGGTCTGCGTGCCGCGCCGGGGCGAGAAGGTCGAGTTGCTGCAGATGAGCCACAAGAACGCCGAACAGGCGTTCACCGAGCGGAAGCGCTCCCGGGACGAGACCGCCGCGATTCTCGAACGGCTGAAAGACCGGCTCTCGCTGCGGAAGTTGCCTCGGCGGATGGAGTGCTACGACATCTCTCACTTCCAGGGCTCGTCGGTGGTGGCCTCGCAGGTCGCGGTCTCGGACGGCGAGGTGGACAAGGCCCGCTACCGGAGGTTCAAGATCAAGTCGGCAGTGAGCAATGGCCAGGGCAGCGGCAACGACGACTTCGCCAGCATGCACGAGGTGCTCACCCGCCGGCTGAAGCGCGGCCTCGCCGAGCAGGACCTGCCGGATTTGATCGTGATCGACGGAGGCAAGGGGCAGCTCGGCTCTGCGCACGCCGCGATGCGGGACCTCGGCATCGAGGACATCGACCTGGTGGGGTTGGCGAAGAGCCGCGATCTCGAGGTGGCGGACCGCGATCAAGGGTCGGCGCGGAGCCCTGAACGGGTCTTCCTGCTCAACCGAAAGGACCCGATCGTCCTCGCCCAGAATT
>JAYUUC010000609.1:0-9673 GCA_043755105.1 Myxococcales bacterium | reverse complement strand
AGTTCCCCATCTTCGAGAAGGTCGGTATCCGCGGCGTCCTCTTCTACGACGCCGGAAATGCCTTCTCTTCCGACGCCAACTTCTTCCAGGACAAGCAGCACGATCTCCCGCTCGGGTTGTTCCACTCGGTGGGTTTCGGCTTCCGCTGGTTCTCGCCGATTGGACCGCTCCGCTTCGAGTGGGGTATCCCCCTCAATCGAAGAACGACCCCGAAGGACGAGCCCGTGCTATTCGAGTTCACCATCGGAAACTTCTTCTAAAACCTACTCTTAAGGAGCAGTGAAGATGTCCCAGTCCCGCATGTTGACCCTCGCCGTCGCCCTTGCCCTCACCACATCGCTGGCCGCTCGCGCCGAGGCCAAGTTCGCCTACGTCGACCTCCAGCGGGCCCTCCTCGAGGTCAACGAAGGCCGCGAGGCGAAGAAGCGGCTTCAGGTGATGCTCGATGGCAAGCAGAAGGACCTCGACAAGGAGCAGGAAGCCCTCCGGAAGGAGAAAGAGGTCCTCGATAAGCAGTCGTCGATGATGAGCGAAGAGGTCCGCACCCAGAAGCAGACCGAGCTCCAGAAGAAGCTCTTCGACCTCGCCCAGCGCTGGGAGAAGGGCAAGCAGGAGATGGCCGGCAAGGAGCGCACCGAGCTGCAGGGCATCTTCCAGAAGATGGACCCGATCATCGCCAGCATCGCCCAGCGGGAAGGCTTCACCATGGTGTTCGAGAAGACCGACTCCGGGCTGGTGTACGCCCCTGCCGCGTTGGACCTCACCAACGAACTGGTGCGCCAGTTCAACGACCGGGCCGGCGCCGGCGGAAAGGCCGCAGGCAAGGGCGATTCCGCCAAGGCCGATGCACCGGCGAAGAAGGCCGACGGTCCCAAGGCCGACGCCCCGAAGAAGTAGCCGGCTGCCTCACCGCCCGGCGCTGAAGCGTTGAACACGGTTCTGCAGGTCCGCACTCTGGCCGAGCTCGCTGCCCATGTTGGCGGCGAGGTCGACGGAGATCCGTCGATTGCGATTCGCGGGGTCAACGGCCTCGCCGACGCAGGCCCGGGTGACATCACCTTTTACGGCAATCCCCGCTACCGGGACCAGCTGGCCACCACCCGCGCCTCTGCGGTCCTGGTGTCAGCTTGGCTGCAGGTTCCGGTCGGGCGGGTCCAGGTGAAGGTCGCCCACCCTCACCTGGCCTACGCGCAGATCTCGACGCTGTTCCACCCCCCGGCGCGCTTTGCTCCCGGCATCAGCGAGGGCGCCCACGTCGACCCCAGTGCCCGAGTTCACCCTTCGGCGACGGTGATGGCCGGCGCCACGGTGGGCCCCGGAGCGGAAGTGGGTGCGGGCTCAGTCCTCTTTCCTGGCGTCTACCTCGGCGAAGAGAGCAGGGTGGGCGCCCACTGTCTGCTCTACGCCAACGTCACCGTCCGAGAGCGCTGTCAGCTCGGTGAACGGGTGACCCTGCACCCCGGTTGTGTCATCGGGGCCGACGGCTTCGGCTTCGCCTTCGACCCCGGCGGTGAGCAGGGCCCGTCTCACGTCAAGATTCCCCAGACCGGCATCGTCCGCATCGAAGACGACGTCGAGATCGGGGCCTGCTCGTGCGTCGACCGCGCCACCCAGGGTGAGACGGTGATCGGCCGGGGCAGCAAGCTCGACAACCTGGTGCAGATCGCCCACAACGTGAAGGTCGGCCCGCTGTCGTTGATCTGTGCCCAGGCGGGCGTCTCGGGCTCAGCCGAGCTGGGGGCCGGCGTGATATTGGCGGGGCAGGTGGGCGTGGTCGGTCACATCAAGATCGGCAACCTCGCCAAGGTGGGAGCCCAGTCGGGAGTAGCCCACGACGTTCCCGAGGGCGCGGTGATGTCTGGCAGCCCGGCCATCGCCCACCCGGATTGGCTGAGGGCCTCGGTGGCCTTTGAAAAGATCGCCGGCCTGGTCAAAGAGGTCCGGCAACTGCGTCGCAAGCTCGAGGCGCTCGAGCAGGAGAAACGATGATCGATCACCTCGAAATCTTGAAGCTGCTGCCCCATCGCTACCCGTTCCTGCTGGTAGACCGCGTGATCGAGCTGGTACCCGGGCAACGGCTGGTCGGCTACAAGAACGTCACCTTCAACGAGCCGTTCTTCAACGGCCACTTTCCCGGCCACCCGGTGATGCCCGGAGTGCTCATCCTCGAGGCGCTCGCGCAGGCCTGCGCCATTCTCGCTTACAAGAGCGAAGGGATGGACCCGAAGCAGAAGGTCACCTACCTGATGGCGATCGACAAGGCGAAGTTCCGCAAGCCGGTCGTCCCCGGCGACCGGCTGCAACTGCAGGTCGAGGTCTCCAGGCACAAGGGAGCGATCTGGAAGCAGAAGGGCATCGCGACCGTCGACGGAATCAAGGTCGCCGAGGGAGAGTTCCTCGCCACCGTCGTCGACAGCGCTTCCGTCCCCGCAGGCAGCTGAAGGAGGCCGCCCATGGGCAACGTTCATGTAACCGCGATCGTCCACCCCGAGGCGAAGCTGCACCCTTCGGTCGAGGTAGGCCCCTACTCGGTGATCGGCCCGAAAGTGAAGCTCGGCGCTGGCACCTGGGTGGGCCCCCATGCGGTGATTGAAGGCGACACCACCCTCGGCGAACGCAACCGGGTATTTCAGTTTGCCTCGGTGGGAGCGGTTCCCCAGGACCTGAAATATGCCGGTGAGCAGACCCGGCTGGTCATCGGCGACGACAACCAGATCCGCGAGTTCACCACGCTCCACATCGGCACCGCCGGAGGAGAAGGGGTCACCCGCGTCGGCAACAAGAACCTCTTCATGGCCTACAGCCACGTCGCCCATGACTGCATCGTCGGCAACGGCTGCGTCCTCGCCAACAGCGCCGCGCTTGCGGGCCATGTCGAGGTGGGTGATCACGTCATCCTCGGAGGGCTCTCGGCCGTCCATCAATTCACCCGCATCGGGATGCATGCCTTCATCGCCGGCGGAGCGATGGTGGCGATGGACGTGCCCCCGTACTGCACCGCTCAAGGCGACCGCGCCGAGCTGGTGGGCCTCAACACCGTGGGCCTTGCCCGTCACGGCTACACCGAAGAGCAGATCGGGCGGATCAAGGAAGGCTACAAGATCCTCTTCCGCTCCAAGCTTGGTCTCAACGAAGGGCTCTCAAAGTTGCGGGCGAGCTACGGCGGCCACCCCGAGATCGACGCCTTCCTCGATTTCGTCGCCAGCTCGAAGCGCGGCATCACCCGGTGACTGGCAGCATCGGCTTGATCGCAGGCAATGGCCGGTTCCCCCAGCTGTTCGCCCTCGGGGCCCGGGAACAGGGATTGAAAGTCATCGCGGTGGGCCACAGAGGCGAAACCGACCCGGTGCTGGAGTCGATGGTGGATGCCTTCACCTGGGTCCGGGTCGGGCAAGTGAACCGCATCCTCGACTGCTTTCACCGCGCTCAGGTGACCCGGGCAGTGATGGCGGGAGGCATCGGTAAGCTCCGAGCGCTCGCCGAGGCTCGGCCAGATCTTGGAGCGCTGCGGATCATCTCTCGGCTTCGCACGTTGAGAGACGATGCGCTGCTGCGCGGGGTCGCCACCTACCTCGAGGAGCACGGGGTGACCATTGCCGCCCCCACCGACTACGTGAAGCGGCTGCTTGCCCCTTCAGGTCCTCTCGCCGGCCCCGAGCTCACCCCGGCCCAGGCGCGAGACGTCGCCCTGGGGGTCGAGGTGGCAGCAGCGCTGGGGTCGGTCGACGTCGGCCAGACGGTGGTGCTTCTCAAGGGCAACGTCCTCGCGCTCGAAGCAGCAGAAGGCACCGATGAGGCGATCCGCCGGGGCGCCCGGCTCGGCGGTCCTGGGGCAGTGGTGGTGAAGCTCTGCAAGCCCGGTCAGGACTTCCGCTTCGATCTCCCTGCCGTGGGAACCCGAACCCTGGCAGTGATGGCGGAGTGCAAGGCGGCAGCGATCGCCGTCGAGTCAGGTCGGACCGTGCTCCTCGACGGAGAAGAGCTGTTTGTTCAGGCCCGGTCGCTCGGCATCTCGGTCCTCGGAGTGGAGAGGACCGTGGCTGGGTCAGCAGCGTAAGATAACGGCATGAACCCTCGCTCCACGCTCCTGACCCTTGCCCTCCTGGTCCTTCCCGGGACTGCGCTCGCCGATGCCGTTGACGTATCGCTGAGTGGAAGAGCGCTGGTGGGCCAGGGGGTGCCGACGGTCAATCTGCAGATCATCGAGCGGATCGCCGGGTTCGAGCTCAGGCTCAAGCGCAGCGACGGCAAGGCGGTGTCGATCAAGGGCGGCGGCAAGCCGGGACAGAAGCGCGCTCTGCCGCTCGATCAACCGGAAGGAAAGTTCCATTACGAGGGCGAACTCGCGGTGAACTATCCCGACGGAACCACCGGCTCGATGCCGCTGCAATTCGACACCGAGCTCTTTGGACCCTTGCGGATGAAGCTCGAGAACAAGGACTTCGACGAAGCCAACCGGAAGGTCACCTTCCGGATCAACCGACCTGCGGGCAAAGCCCACGTCAAGGTGATGCTCGACAGCGGCAAGATGTTCATGGACGACGACGTGCTCTTCAACGGCGAGCCCGCCGAGACTCCCCTCGAGGTCACCTGGCCGGAGACCTCGGGCAAGATCATGAAGATCTCAATCCAGGCCTATGACACCTCCACTTTCTTCACCGGGGTGGACATCTTCCCCTGGTTCATCGACGTGCCGCACGAAGACCCGGTGTTCGACTCGGGGAAGTGGGACATCCGGCCGGAAGAGCGCGCCAAGCTCGAGAAGAGCCTGACCCAGATCTCCGAGCAGGTCTCCAAGTTCGGTCGCTTCGCCGAGATCAAGCTCTACATCCTCGGAGCCACCGACACCGTGGGGGACAAGGCAAGCAATCGAACCCTCTCGGTCAACCGCGCCCGAAGCATCGGCGCCTATTTCAAGAAGCGCGGGCTCAAGGTCCCGGTGCTCTACGAAGGCTATGGCGAAGAGCTGCTCTTCGTGAAGACCCCGGACGAGACCGACGAGCAGCAGAACCGCCGGGCAATCTACCTGCTCTCGGTCCAGCCGCCGCCGCTGAAGAACGCGCCCTTCGAGCCGAAGTGGCAGAAGCTCTAGCGTTGCCGCCCACCCGGGGAAGACCCCCGTTCATCCCGAGCGTAGCCGTCAAGCGGAGTCGAGGGACGAACCCCTGACCCACCGGGGAGCAACCGCCAGACCCACCAGTGCCTCAGTGCAACAGCAGGTCGCGGCCGCCTTCGGCCATGAACTGCACCGCAATCGCCGCGAGAATCAGGCCCATCACCCGTTGCAAAATCGCCACTCCCGACGTGCCGAGCACCTTCTGAACGTAGAAGGCGCCGCGGAGCAGGTAGTAGCTGGCGACGAAGGTGATCGCGATCGACAGCAACACCGGAATCGCCGAAACCATCGTCTTCCCTTTCGACATCAGCACCATCACCGTCGCGATCGACCCCGGCCCGGCGAGGAGCGGAATCGCCAGGGGCACAATCGAGATGTCGTCCTTCTGTTCGGCTTCGCGAGATTCTTCCACCGAGGTCCGGGTCGCCGAGGTCTTCGCCCGAAGCATGTCCAGTGCGGTGATCAGCAGCAGAATTCCTCCCGCCACCCGGAACGCACTCAACGACACTCCCATCATCTTGAAGATCAGCCCGCCAAAGAGCGCGAACACCCCGAGCAGGGCGCCACCGGCGATGCAGGCCCGCCGCGCCATCGCTGCCGCCTTGTCCTTCGGGTCACGGTGGGTCATCGAGAGGAAGATCGGGACCACGCCGATCGGGTCGACGACGAAGAACACTGCCGGCATCGCGACCAGGAACAGCTGAAACAGCTCGCCCATCGACGCACCCACGCTAAACGGTGAGCCGGAGCTTCCACACCACAGTCAGCGCCTCGATGAAGATCTTCCGGCTCATCTTCGACTGACCCACCCGCCGGTCCTCGAAGACGATCGGAACCTCCTTGACCGTGAAGCCCTTCTTCAGCGCCCGGTAGGTGAGCTCGATCTGGAAGGCGTAGCCACTGCTCTTCACCGAGCGCAGATCGATCGCTTCCAGCACCTTGCGGTTGAAGCACTTGAACCCGCCGGTGAGGTCGCGAATCCCGAGGCCAAGGATGGTTCGCGCATAGAGCGACCCTCCCTGGCTCAACACCTTGCGCGCCAGCCCCCAATTCACCGTGCCGCCGCCGGGGACGTAGCGCGAACCGAGCACCAGGTCGGCGCCGCCTTCGGCTTCTTTCAGCAGCCGCGGCAGGTAGCCCGGGTCGTGGCTAAAGTCCGCGTCCATCTCGATGACGTAGCGATATTTCCGCTCCAGCGCCCAGCTGAAGGCATGCAGGTAGGCCTTGCCCAGACCCTGCTTCTGCGCGCGGTGGAGCACATGGATCCGGGGCTGCTTCGCGGCGAGGGCGTCGGCCAACTCGCCGGTCCCATCGGGGCTGCTGTCGTCGACGACGAGGATGTCCACCCGAGGCTCGGCAGCGAGGACCGCGGAAGTGATCGGCTCGAGGTTGTCGCGTTCGTTGTAGGTGGGGATGATCACCAGCGCAGAATTCATGGCGCGCCGGACATAGCACCGAATCCGCCTACCTCAGCAACTGCGCGACCTCCGCCGCCGCTCGGGCCGACGCCCCGATGCCGCCCAGTTTTTCCTTCAATGATTTCAGGCCTGCGATCACCCGCGCCCGCTCCGGTCCCGGCTCCCAGAGCTTGAGGACCTCCCGTTCGATCCCCGCGGGTGTCATCTCGCCCTGAAGCAACTCGGGGACCAGCCGCTCGCCGAAAATCAAGTTGACCAGCGAGATGTGGTCCACCTTCACCAGCATCCGGCCGAGCAAGTAGTTGAGCGCGGAAAGCCGATAGACCACCACCAGCGGCCGCTCCATCAGGCCCGCCTCCAGGGTCGCGGTGCCGGAGGCGACCACCGCCACATCACTGGCTCCGACCACCTCCGGGGCTCTCCCCCGAATCAAGACCGGGCGGACCCCGCTGCCTTCGAAGGCCGATGACACCCCCTCGAAGGGAAGCTGCGGCGCGACCGGAATCACCACCTGAAGGCCCGGCTTCCGGGCGGCGAGCAACTTCGAGGCCTCGACCAGGGTGGGGAGAATGCGGGCCAGCTCCGAGCGGCGGCTGCCTGGCAGCAGCGCCATGGTCGGCCGGTCCACCGCTAGACCCAATCGGCTCCGGAACTCCGCGGGGGAAGCTGCAGCGGGCACCTGCTCCAGCACCGGGTTGCCCACGTAGCGGGTGATCACCCCGGCCTTGCGATAGAACGGCTCTTCGAAAGGGAGAATGCAGATCATCCGATCGACCCGCTCGGCGATGGTGGCCACGCGGCCCTTGCGCCAGGCCCACACCATCGGGCTGACGTAATAGGCCACCGGCACTCCCAAAGCCTTCAACCCGCGCGCGACCCGAAGGTTGAAATCGGGAACGTCCACCAGCAGTGCGCACAAAGGCTGCCGGCGCTTGGCAGCGCGAAGCAGCCCCTTCTCGACCTGAAGGATTCGTCGCAGCTTGGGGAGGACCTCGGTCACTCCCATCACCGAAATCTCGTCGGCGCCGAAGAGCAATTCCACGCCCGCGGCGGCCATCCTCTCTCCGCCCATGCCGAAGAAGCGAACGCCCGGAAAGCGAAGCTTCAACTCGCAGACCACTCCTGCGGCGTGCTGATCGCCCGACGCTTCTCCCGCCACGACCATGATTTGAGGAAGCGACATGGATCCTCTTTATGGTGGCGGAGCGCAGGCGTCGACTGCTCGATGTCGAGGGTCGGTTTCCTCCGGCAGGTCAGGACCGGAGCGGGAAATCGCTCGTCCGGGCTTGGTGCCTCGGCAGGTCGGACAAGTGACGAAGACGCGGTTGGTGTAGGTTTCATCGCTGAAGTGAGACGTCGTGAACGCTCAGACCCGGCTGTCGACTCTCCGGCGAGACGGTTCGTGCGTGCCGCAGCATCGCCTCCCGCCCGCGACGAAAGGGCAGCACGATGAGCGAACGCCGCACCGTCTACCCTGTGCTCAAGCGTTTGTTCGCCTATGGCTGGCCCCACCGGGGGCTCCTCCTGCGAGCCTTCGCGGCGATGGCGGCCCTGGCGATCACCACCGGTGCTTACGCTTTTCTCACGGGCCCGGCGCTGCGATTTCTTCTCGCGGGAGGCGGAGCCGGACTGGGGCTCGCCGCGCCGCTCTTTCCTTCACTCGCCCGCCTCGACCGGCAGTCCCTCCTCTGGGTTTTCCCTGTCCTGGTCGTGGCCATCGGGCTCGTCAAGGGACTCGGCTACTTCGGTCAATTCTACTGGGTTGGGCTCTACGGTCAGAGAGTGGTGATCGACCTCCGGCGCGACCTGTTCAAGCGTTTGATAAGCCTCTCCCCCACCCAGATGTCCGCGGCGCTCTCCGGAGATCTGCTCAGCCGCTTCACCGCCGACGTCGCCGCGGTCGAGCAGGCCGCGACCTACACCGTGGCTTCTTACGGCAGAGATGGCCTTCAGCTGCTCGTCCTCGGTGCAGTGGCCCTCTACCTCAACTGGAAGCTCGCCCTGGCGATGATGCTGATTCTCCCGCTCGCCGCGCTTCCGGCATCGCGCCTCACCCGGTCGTTCCTTCGACGTTCGCGCGAGGGCCAGACCCAGCTGGGAAACCTCGCTGGTCAGGTGCAAGAAGGCTTGAGCGGAATGCGCACCATCCAGGCGTTCAACGGCCAACCGGCAGAGCTGCTCCGCTTTGATGGCTTCGCTCGCATTCATCAGAGAGCAATGATTCGCGCAGGCTGGACGCGCGGAGCGGTCCCTGGGCTCATGGAAATTCTCGCTGCGGGGGCGATCGGACTGGCGCTCTTCCTCGCCTCGCGCGGAGATGGCAGCACTCCCGAGGCGGTCACTTCGCTGCTCACCACCGTGGTGCTGATGTATCAACCGGCGAAGGACCTCGGCCGGGTTACTCAGTTCGCAGTTCAGGCGGCCGCCGCCGGGGAGCGCATCTTCGCACTCCTCGACGTTCCCGCTGCACTTCAGGATCCGCCGAAGGCCATCACGATCGGGCCGTTGCAACGGGAAATTCGTTTCGAACGAGTGAGCTTCTCTTACGGCGACCGACCCGCTCTGGACGGGCTCGATCTCGAGCTCCGCATCGGCCAGGTCACCGCGCTGGTCGGCCCCAGCGGAGGAGGGAAGAGCACCCTCGCCGCACTGCTGTTGCGGTTCGAGGCAGCACGAGAAGGGAAAATCTATTTCGACGGAGTCGAGGTCGGCTCGGCCACGGTGGACAGCGTTCGATCTCAGTTCGCCCTGGTGACGCAGGAACCCCTGCTCTTCTCCACCACCGTGCTCGAAAACCTTCGTTACGGACGGCCCTCCGCGACCCTCGAGGAAGTGGTGGAAGCAGCCCGTGCGGCCAACGCCGATGGCTTCATCCGCGGGTTGCCGAAGGGGTACGACTCGGAAATCGGTGAACGAGGTGTGACCTTGAGCGGGGGACAAAAGCAACGGCTCTGTCTCGCGCGAGCGCTCCTGCACGAGGCCCCGATGCTGGTCCTCGACGAGGCCACCAGCAGCCTCGATCCGGAAAGTGAAAGCGAGGTGCAGCAGGCGCTGGCGCGACTGCTTCCCGGTCGGAGTGCGCTGGTGATCGCCCACAGGCTCGCCACCGTGGTCGACGCGGACCAGATTCACGTGCTCG
>JAYUUC010000608.1:0-3321 GCA_043755105.1 Myxococcales bacterium | reverse complement strand
TAGTGCAGCGCGAGGTAGCTCCAGGCCTTCTGCACCAGTTCCTTGGGGACCTCGACCTTGAACTCCGCTGCCTTGGCGAAACCGTGGGCCAGGTACAGGGTCATGTAGGGCGAAGGCGGTCCTCCCGGCCACCAGGGAAAGCCGCCGATCGAGGTCTGTGCCCGGCGCAGCTTCTCGAGCGAAGCTTCCCGTTCTGTCGATGCCACCCGCGGATCGAGCACCCTCACCCACTCGGCCCCGTCCTTCTCCCCCGCTCCTCCCTGGGCTGAACTCAGCCAGGGCGTTTCTTCGAGTGACATCTTCCGATTCGCATCGACGCCATCAAAAGGCTCGAGCACGGTCGGGCGCTGTGAAAGCTGCGAGGCCATCGCCGCCACCGCGGGGTACTTCTGGAACAGGCTGGAGACGATTCCCGTCGAGACAAAGCGGTTCAACGTCTGCTCGGTGCTCTCGTAGGGAGAGTTGATCAGAGACGGCAACGCCCGAAGCACCGACGAGAACAGCTGGCCATCGACGGTGACTACCAGCTGGTCGTTGACCCGGGTGGGGTCGTCGTTCCGAGCGAGGTCGGCGAAGGACACCGTCCGCCGCTCGTCCCCATGGAGCGCAACAAAGCGCGACTGGCTGAGGTGAACGCGGGACGGGAGCACCGGCACCGAGCGCAGCTCACCGTCCGAGAACGACCCGGCGTGCGCGACCACCTTGAACGAGACCGGGCCCGGGTGCCCGGGAGTGGTGAGAGCAAACCGCACCGAAGTGCCAGCGCCGGCTGCAACCTCGAAGGGAAGGCTCCCGGAGCGCAGCCCGAACGAGGAGAGAAGGCTGGCCTGGGTGCTCGGGTCGATGATGTCCAGCTGAACCTCGCCGCGCAGCGATGTGCTCGAGGCGTTGTTGACCGCGACCTCGAGAATCGCCTTGTCCCCATCGCGGAGAAATCGCGGCAGATAAGGACGCACCATCAGGTCCTTGACGCTCCGGGTGACGGCGGTCACCGAACCCTGCTGCAGCTCCCGGCTGAGCGCGTGCACCCAGACCGTCCACGCCGTCACCGAATCGGGGACCTGAAATTCGATCGTCGCCGAGCCATCGTTGCCGGTGAGCAGCTGGGGCTTCCAGAAGGCGGTCTCCTCGAACCGGGTGCGCAACCCCGACGGCGAAGCTGCCGGCGTGGCTCCGCCGGGGCCTTGCGCCGAGATCTGCATGTTGGCGTCCTTGGCCATCGTTACGGCCGCGATGCGGCCAGCCCCCGGAGCCGACGCCACTTCGGACCGGAGCAGGTTTCGGTTGCCCACGATGCCCTGACGTATGCCCGGGCCTCCAATGCCGTCGCTGTCAAAGAAGCGCAGTCGGTCTGCGGTGAGCACCGGGTACGGAACGCGAGGAGTGCGCTCCGAGCCTGACAGCCAGAGTCCAGGAGACTCACCCAGACTCGACTGCTCCCACACCACGGCATCGCGGCGGGGATAGAGCTCACTTGCACGGGGAAACGCGTGGGGCTCGAGGGCGTCGAGGGACCGATCGTACATGTAGGACAGCAGCTCGATCGCGCCCGCCTCGGGCTTTTGGCCGGGAGGGCCTTTCACCGTTACCCGGAACGATTCCCGCGCACCGGGGGTGACCCGATCTCGAAAGCGAGCCAGCTCCACCTTCAGCTCCTTGTCGTCCCACGGAACCGCAATCGAGAACGACTGTCGAACCCACTGATGGTCGCGGAGGACGCTGAGAGTCACCGCAAAGCCACCGCGGTCCTCGGCGCGAACCGGTCGTTCGAACCAGCAGGAGTCGGCGCTGCTGTTGAGCTCGCGGCGGTCCACCCGCTTTCCCGCCCGGAACACCTCGAGCACCATCGGCTGATTGTCGAGGCCAGACATCGCGGTGAAACGGGCGGTCTCTCCCACCCTCACCGACGCCCGCTCGGCCAGCAGCAACCCCGGGAGGGGCAATGACAGCTTTTCATCCGCCACCACGAAGTCCCGCACGGTTTCGAAGGTTTGACCCTGTTCATCCAAAGTCTCGTAGCGCAGCCGATAGGCGCCCGCGGACAAGGCGGGTACCGTGACCGGGGCGCGGCCTGCTGCGTCGTGGCGGAGCGCACCCGAAGCCACTTCCGCGCCGTCGGCCCAGCGTCGAAGCGTCGCTCGGAAGTCGTAGGCTGGGTCAAACCTCGGCCTCAGCAAGTCGCCCGGGGTGGAAAACGTGCCCGGACGCGCGGGAGCCACTTCTGGCTCCTCCGAGGGCAACACTGCCTTCAGAGGCGTCTGGAGACGAACGATGCGAAAGCGTCCGGCCCCGCCCATCGGAGAACCGTCCAGCGAAGTCCGCACCATCGTCCAGCCCGTCGGCTGACCGGCATGAAGTAGTTCGACCTCGGGCTCGAGGTGGGCCTCGACCGCCACCCAGCCCAGCCGAAGCAGACGCGACGCGCTCCGGGTCTCGCCCGCGTCGTCGGTGACGTCCGCCGTCACCTCGTAGTGGAAGCTCTCTGACTTGTTTCTCGCCTCGGCGCTCTCGTCCGCTGAAGGGGTGAAGGAGAACGAGAAAGTGCCGTTGGGCTGCAAGGCAACCTGACCACTGGCGATCACCTGCGGCTGCCCACCCGGCTTCGGTCGGCCCCAATAGCCAAGAAGCTCGGGCTCACTGCGCGCGACCCGCCAGCGGACTGTTCCTTGCGACACCGGCAATCCGAAATAATAGCGGGCCAGGCCGCCCAGGGTGACCGGCCGATTGAGCCGAGTCGCCGCGGTGGGAGCGCGAAGCTCGGGTTCGAAGGTGGGACGCTTGTATTCCTCGACCCGGATCCGGGTGGAGCCCCGCTCAGGACAGATGATTTGCCACTCCCCGAGTGCCCTGCCCGAAGGAATCGGGAACTCTCCGGCCGCAGAGCCGAAGTCGTTGGTGGTGACATTCTGGCTCGCGACCACCTGGCCGTTGGAGTCGACCAGGTTGAGGGTGAGCGCAGACTTCGCCTCGGTGTGAAACCGGGCCGCGCGGGCATTTCCAGTGAACGCCACCGCCTTCCAGAGCACTTTCTGAAGCGGCCGGTAGAGGCTCCGGTCGGTGAACACCATCGCGCTGTGCTGATCTTCCGGAGGTTCCTCTCTGTAGAACTGCACGCCCTGGGTGAGCAGGCCGAGGTCCTTCCCCCGCTTGGCGAAGAGGAAATACAGACCGGCTTCCTTCCGCGATTCGAGGGCGAACACCGCCCTTCCCTTCGCATCCGTGGTCCTTCGCTGCCGGACTTCGTTGCCGCGCTTGTAATCCATGCTGAAGAGCGACACCTCCGCTCCGGTGACGGCCTGGCCGGTGGCGCCCGACCGCACC
>JAYUUC010000607.1:0-3324 GCA_043755105.1 Myxococcales bacterium | reverse complement strand
CCCGTGCCTCGGAGGGCGAAGGGTTCACGCTTGCCGAATACCGGCCAGAGCTGCTCGCGGGCATCC
This sequence comes from Myxococcales bacterium, assembly GCA_043755105.1. Taxonomy (GTDB): domain Bacteria; phylum Myxococcota; class Myxococcia; order Myxococcales; family Myxococcaceae; genus JAYUUC01. Next base: position 3,258 of record JAYUUC010000607.1, on the reverse strand, counting down.
GCCGCAAATTGCCCTGCCTCGAGCACCGCAGGCTCTGAACGGAAGCGCGCAGGCCGATGTGGTCGAAACACCGACTCCGGCGCCATTCCCGCATCTTAGGCACCCAGGAGATCTCCATTACTATGGAGGCTCCGTGAGCTTCGGCACCTTCATGCGCATGGCCCTGGTCATCTGCTCCTTCGCACTGAGTTGCACTTCGGGAGACCCGGTCCGTGCACCCACGACGTCGGCTCCCGTCGCCCCCGCAAAGACACCGCGCGCTCGGCTGGGCGGAGTGAAGGGAACGGTGACGGTGAAGCGAGAGGCAGGAGATGATTGGCTGAGCGCGGGGGCTGGCTTCGAGCTCCACGAGAACGACAAGGTCCGAACCGCGCCCGGGGGAAGCGCGACCCTGTCGTTCACCAACGGCTCGGTGGTCACGATCGGCGAGGACGCACTCCTGAGCATCGCCGAGACTCGGGTCAACCCGGGGCAGGAGCGGTCAGACCTGACCGTGATCAAAGGCAAGGTCAACGCCGAGCTTGGGGACTCGGGCCAATCGTCACTCACCGTCAGCACACCCTCGGCGTTTGTCCGCGCCGGGCGGGAGATCCTCTTCCAATGAGCCTGCTCGCCGCCCTTACCACCCTGATGCTCGCAGCCGTACCGGGAAGAGCCGCCGTCCCCCGGTCAACCGAATCCCCCCGGTCAACCGAATCCCCCCGGTCGCCCCCCCCGTTCATCCCGAGCGTAGCCGCAGGCGTAGTCGAGGGAGCCACCCTCCCGGCAATCCCGCCCGTCACAAAGTGGGTGGCGACCTCCGCGACGCCAACCGCGTCGAGCAGGCCCACGGCATCGGCCCCTCCGGGCAAGTCTCCCCCGTCGACCCCAACCTCCGACTCAACCAGCGCCACGGCGGACTCCGATCAGGTCGTGGTCCGCAAGGGCGAGACGCTCGCCCAGGTTGCCAAGCGCGCGCTCGGCGATTCCCGCGCCGGCCCAGAGCTAAAAGCCATCAACGGACTCTCCAGCGACCGACTCGTCCCCGGCACCACCCTCAAGCTTCCCGGTCCTGATCGCGGTCGCGCGCTCTCCGCGCTCGCCGCAGCCCGTGCCGCAGTGGACAAGGCAACGGCCACGGCAGAGCACCGCTCCGAGGCCTCGAGACAACTGGACAAGGCCCAAGCATTGTTCCGGCAGGCGCACTATCGCGATGCCGCCCAGGCCGCCGATTCCGCCTGGCAGATGCTCTCGCGCGTCGAGCCCACCCGCTTCGAGGTCGAGGTGAACGCAGAGGGCAAGACGCAGGTCCGATCGCACTCCGGGAAACCGGTTCAAGTCGAAGCGGGAGGCATCACCCGCCCCGTCTACCCCGGGCAACAGGTGGCCCTGGAGAAAGGCAAACCCCCTCCGCCGACCCTTCCCGCGATCGAGGCGCCCGTGTTGGTCACCCCCGACGATGGCGCGCGTCTCAAGCAAGGCAGCGGGGGAAGCCCTCCGCAACTGAGCTGGAAGGCGGTTCGTCAGGCCCAGGGCTACCAGGTCGAGGTTCGTCCCGCGGCAGGCCCGGGCCGCGCGCAAGTGGTGAGCGCGAGCGGGTTGCAGGTGCCGATGCCCGCACTGGCCCATGGCCGCTATCAATGGTCGGTCAAGGCCATGCTCGCAGAGAGCGCGTTTTCCGATCCGTCAGAGATCTGGACCTTCGAAGTGCTCGACTCTCCGCTGAAGCTCGAGGTCGGCAAAACCCAGTGGAAATAGTGGCCGTGCAGGGCTGAGGAGCACCGATGCGCTTGTTCAAGGTCCTTCTGTTGCTGATGCTGGTGGCGAGCATCATTCCCACCGTGATGGTGGGCTACAACGCCCGCTCGAAGACCCGCGAGCTGCTGGTCCGCGACGCGCTCGAGCTTGCCCAGGGCCGACTGCAGCAGCTGCGGCTGAAGACCGAGATTCTCCTCGAAGAGCCCACCCGGGCGGTCGAAGGCATCACCCGGGTGCCCCACTTCTTCGCGCTCTCACCCGCAGAACAGCGCTCGCATCTGGCGGCGGTGCTCGATCAGCGTCGGGACGTGGCGGTGCTGACGGTCTTCTCCACCTCGCAGCAGCGCGTTGCAGGGCTGCAGGCCTTTGCCGTGAAGGACATTGCCCCGACGGCCCTGGCCGAGCACGAGGCGCGAGCGAAGGCGATGCTCGAAGGACTCACCAGCGCCCGCTACTCTGAGGTCTACGTTCCGCCCAACGGGCAAACGCCCGTGCTCACGCTGACGATGCCGATCGGCAATCCGATCGAGGGTTTCGTTGCCGCCGAGATCTCGCTCGCAGGCCTCGGGGAGATGATCGCCAAGGAGAAGTTCGGGTCCGATGGGTTCGCCTATGTCATCGACGGGCAGGGTCGGCTGATCGCGGGTCCCGCCGCGGCCGGATTGGCTGTGGGCTCGCTCCAGACGAATCGACCGGTGGTGGCGCACTTGCTCACCACACGCAGCGCAGGGCCGCTGATGGCGCAAACCCTTCACACCGCAGCGTTCGGGGAAGGGCCCGGGCGGGTGCTGGGAGGCTATTCGCTGCTCCCCGGCGTGGGCTGGGCGGTGGTCTCCGAGCAGCCGATCGAGTCTGCCTATCGCCAGGTCGAGGTGATGGAGCGACAGGTTGCTGCGGGAGTGCTAGTGGCGGGCCTGGTGGCGCTCGCCCTCGCCGCGCTGTTCTCGAGGACGGTAGCGAGGCCGCTGAAGCGCTTTGAAGGGGCGGCGCTGGAGATCGCGCAGGGGCGCTTCGGCGCGCAGGTGAAGTACAAGGCGAAAAACGAGCTTGGCGAGCTCGCCAACACCTTCAATTACATGTCGGCGCAGATCGAAGCGTACGACCACGAGACCAAGCGTCTCTACGAGAGCCTGGAGGGCGGCTACCTCGAGACCATCGTCGCCCTCGCCAATTCGATCGACTCCAAGGACTCGTATACCCGCGGCCACAGTCAGCGCGTGGGCGATGTGGCGGTGGAGATTGGCCGGGAAATGGGGCTCACCGAGCGTGAGGTGAAGCAGCTGCACTACGGGGGCATTCTTCACGACGTGGGCAAGATCGGAATCGTGGAGTCGATTCTCTGCAAGCAGTCGCGGCTCACCGACGACGAGATGGAGATCATGCGCGAGCACCCGCTGATCGGAGACAGCATCATCGCGCCGATCACCTTCCTCGCTTCGGTTCGTTCGGCGGTTCGCAGCCACCACGAGCGCTGGGACGGCACCGGCTACCCCGACGGGCTGAAGGCCGAGGCGATTCCGA
>JAYUUC010000606.1:0-3327 GCA_043755105.1 Myxococcales bacterium | reverse complement strand
CCAAGCGCCATCCGGAGATTATGCTCGAAGGTGTAGATGTCGCCGCATGAGCCGGAACCCTTTTCGAGGGCCGGATCAACTCAGCCCATGAACGTCCGCGAGGCTGCCCTCGGAGGGCCTGAACTCTGTTTTCGGCGGGTCAGCCCCCGGCGATCGCCGCGAGCACCTCATCGACATGGCCGTCGACCTTCACCTTCGGCCACACCTTGAGGACTTTCCCGTCGGGGCCAATCAGAAATGTGCAGCGAATCAGCCCCATGAACTTCCGCCCGTACATCGACTTCTCACCCCAGGCGCCGTACTTCTCGGCCACCGCGTGGTCCGCATCGACCAGCAGTGGAAACGACAGCTGATACTTGCTGGCGAACTTCTGATGCCGTTCGGCGCTGTCCGCCGACACTCCCAGCACCACCGCCTTGGCCTTCTTCAGCGCTGACGCTTCATCCCGGAACGCGCAGGCCTCGCGGGTGCAGCCGGGGGTGTCGTCCTTCGGGTAGAAATAAAGCACCACGGACTGGCCCTTGAAGTCGGCGAGCTTCACCTTCCGACCTTCAGCGTCCTCGAGACTGAACGCGGGGGCCTTCGTTCCTGCTTCCGGCATTGGCATGATTCGTTCGCCCTTTTGAAATGGGGACGCTTCATATCCCGGACCGAACGTTGCGCAGCAGATGCTTCGTTGGCTCGTAGGGCAGGGGCAGCACTTGGCCTCATTCCCCTAGGTTCCCGGCCAGGAGCCGAACCTCATGCACGCCACCATCACCTTGCCCCTTGATGCGCGCAGCGCCGCCTATGCGCAGCCCACCTTCCTGCCGGAGAACGTGCCCCAGCACCTGGTCCCGGAGGCTTTCGCCAGCAAGGCGCTGCTCGAGACCCAGAAGGGCCCCCACTTCGAGCAGGCCCAGGTCAGCTTCCTCCACGACCGGGTGCACTCCCGGGTGCCGGGTTTCGACGGCATGGACCGCGCCTTCGTCAGCGTGCCCTACCGGCTGGCCAGCGGTCGCGAGCTGTGGGTGCCCTACCCGCTCGCCTTCACCGGCCACGTCGACGCGCTCTCCGACGACAAGCAGTCGGTGATTCACCGCGACACCTACGGCAATGAGAAGGGCATCCCTCCATCGGTGCTGGTCGACGGCGAGGAGGCGGTCGACGTCAGCCTTGAAAAGGGCGTGGCGCTGGGGGCAGTGATCAAGGTTCGCGGAGGACAATCGATCGTCTGGGCCCAGCTTCCCGGAGACGACACCCACCTCGGCAGCTAGCCTCGGCCAAGCCCCCTCCCTGCTGCGGCGATGGGGGACAAGACTTTTTTTAGCCCCCTCGATGAAAAATGCCTCACCAAGTGTCTTGCCGTAGAGCGGCTTTCGGGGGAAGAAATCACCCCATGCCACAGCCTACCGACTTGCAAGACGCCGCTGGCCAGACGTTACCGGGTTACCTCAACGCTTCTGCCGGTGCGGGGCGCCCCGCGCTGATCATCATTCACGAGGTGCTCGGTCTCAACGGACAGATCCGCAGCGTCGCCGACCGGTTGGCTGAAGCGGGCTATGTCGCTTTCGCGATCGACCTCTTCCGGGGCCAGATCGCCCAGACCGTCGAGGAAGGGACGAAGATCTCCGCCCAGCTCGATCGAATCCAGGCGGCCGATGACATCGCCAAGGCAGTGAAGGCGCTCGGCGCCCGCGAGCCGAAGCCCCGCCTTGGAGTACTCGGCTTCTGCATGGGTGGCGGTTGGGCGATCGCCGCCGCGGCCCACTTCGCGCAGATCAAGGCTTGCGTTCCCTTCTACGGTTTGCCGGCGCCGCAGCAGGCAGACCTCGGGCGGATGAAGGCCCGGGTGCTCGGCCACTACGCCAAGAACGACACCTGGTGCACCCCGGAGAAGGTGAAGGCACTCGAAGTTGAGCTGAAGGAAAACGGCGTCCAGTACCAGTTCCACGAGTACGACGCCGGCCACGCCTTCTTCAATGACCAGCGCCCCGAGGTCTATGCGCCCGATGCTGCCAAACAGGCCTGGGAGCGGACCGTGAGCTTCTTGAAGGAAACCCTCGGCTGAGCTCCGACGCACCTGCTCAGGCAGGGGCCCGGACCATCGTCACCAGGAGCCGCTCCAGCGCCGCTTCGGGTTGGCCGCAAAGGCCCGAGTGGACCGGCGAGCACTGGATGATCGTGCTTCGCGGCGAGACCAGCCAGTGGAAGCGCTCCTTCACGGGGAGCTGACCCAGCGGACCCGCAGCGGGACCTCCGGCGCAGACCGCGGCAATGGCATCGAGCTGCCGCTGCACCGCCTCCCCATCCGCCGCCGGCGCGAGTGCCTTCAGCCGATCCCGATCGAGCTCGATGCGGGCGGCTAGGAAGCGCTCTGACAGGCAAAAGAGAATCACTCCCGCATTGATGAACTCTTCACGCTCGACCCGGGGGACCACCCGGATCAAGGCGTAATCAAACGTGCGGGGCATGGGCACGCTCGGCCTCCGCAACGAAGAGAGGGGCTGCCTCGAGGCGCCGCTGCAGGTAGCGCAGATAGCCATCGCGGTGGGCGGCTTCCTCGGAAAAGGGCGACTCGCCCTGCAACCATTCCGCGGGAATCTTCTCGACCACCTCTTTGAGCACCTCGGGGGTCAACCGGCTGCGGGCCTCGGCGTCAGCGGCAGCCAGCCCGCTCGCCCAGGGAAGCAGCACATGGTCCCGAATCGGGGCGAACGGCGTCTGGCTGCGGGTGAGGAAGTCATCCCAGGCGTGGTGGAAGTAGAGCGCCGCCCCATGGTCGATCAGCCAATGCTCGCGGTGCCACACCAGGAGATTTGGGTTCTTGGGAGTACGGTCCGGGTTGGTGACATAGGCGTCGAGCCACACCGTCATCGAAGCCATCGCAGCACTGGGGGCGGCCCCTCCGATCGGGTCGAACATCATCGACCCCGGCAAGTAGTCCAGGGCGAGGTTGAGTCCTCCGCTGGCCTTGATCAGCTCGCGAATCTCGGTGTCCGGCTCCGCCCGCCCCAGCACCGGGTCGAGGGACATCAACACCAGCTCGGGCACCCGCAGACCCAAGGTCCGGGCCAACTCACCGGCCACCAGCTCGGCGATCAACGCCTTCGGGCCCTGGCCGGCTCCGCGAAACTTGAGCACGTAGAGGCCATCGTCCTCGGCCTCGACGATCGCCGGCAGCGAGCCGCCTTCCCGCAGCGGGGTGACGTAGCGGGTGGCGTTGAGTGTCTTCAGCATCGGCGGGTGGTCTTCTGACTGACCCCAGGTTTGCCGTCAACGCAGTGTCTGATTGATTTGACTGTATGCGTGCGACCTGCCCGAATGCGGCTCCGCCACGCGAAGAAA
>JAYUUC010000605.1:0-3327 GCA_043755105.1 Myxococcales bacterium | reverse complement strand
TGATCCGCTTCGAAGGGTCCGGTCGGACCATCAACTCCACGACCTCGAGCAACCCGCGGGGTTGCCCCGCGGGGAGGGTGGGCCGGAACGCGCCGCTGGCCACCTGGTAGAGCAGATTCAAGGTCGGTTTGCCTTCGGGCCTCGGCGTGCCCGCGGCGAAGCACAGCAGCACCCCCAGGGCGTAGACGTCGGCCGCTGCGGAAGGTGGCCCCCCCCGCGCACGCTCGGGGGAAAGGTAGAGGGCACTCTGGGTCAGCTGCGCCAGCGCCCTTCGTTCGCCCCGGCGATCGGTGAGCCGGTTGGACAGCACCAGAGGCAGGTCCCACAGCACCGCCTTGTCCTCGACCATCAACACCGACTGCGCCGAGAGCTCGCCATGGAAGGTGTCGTGCTCATGCAGCGCTGCGAGCGCCTCGGAGATCGACCGGCCCAATCGATAGAGCCGTTCAGACTCGAAGGGCTGACCGAGCAGGCCGGCAAGTGAATTGCCCTCGGGGAAGTCGATCGCGATGTAGGCCGCAGCGGGAGTGCGGCCGGTGGTGTGAACGCGGGGCAGGGTGGGGTGTTCGGGCAATGCGCTCACGGCCTCGAGCGCTTGTTCGGCGTTGGCGGTGAGCGGAAACCAGCGGATCGCGATGCGTGCCCCGGTGGCGAGCTCTTCCGCGCACGACAAGGTGCCCACGCCTTCGCAGCGAAGCGTGGCGCCTACCCTGAAGCGGCTTTCGAGCTCCGCAGCCGAATCCATGACACCGTCCGTGAGCGTGAGATGACCTCTGGTGCTACTTGACCCTCCGCCCGTTGTCGGAGAAGGGGGAGCGAAAGTTTCCCACTTCCTCCCCGAGGCCTCACCGATGCATCCGGATTTCAAGACTTTGCGACTCTCGGTGCCCAATGTGTCGGACGTCGATCTCGACCGATACGAGACCTTTCAGGCCCATCTGCTCGAGCAACGTGGACCCGCTCCCGCGAGCGAAGCGCAGGGGGCGGACGCCCACGCCGCTGCCCTGAATGTCAGTGGCCTGAACGCTGCCCAGGCAGCTCAGCTGGCCTCCATCGTCGCCGACTTCTGTGCGAGGCGCTGGACGACGAAGACGCTGGCGAAGCGGCGGGAGGCGCTCGCTGCACGCGCCACGGTCGGCGACCTGAACGAGCGCGAGAAACAGCAGCAGCAGCGCCTCGAGAAGGAGTGGGGTCGGGTGTCGTCGCTGGCTCCGCTCGAGCACCGGTACGGCGAACCCCTGGTCGCCCGGCTGATGGTGAGGGAATCGGCGCTGCTCGCCCTGCACGAAGCGGGGGCCCGGGCAGGGGCACCGGTTGCTTTTTCTCCCCTGAAGGCCTGATAACGCCGCCCGATGAAGCACTACTTCATTCACACCTTCGGCTGCCAGATGAACGTCAACGACACCTTGCGCATGGGCGAGGTGCTCGGAGGTCTGGGCTACGGGCTGACCCCCACCGCAGAGAAAGCCGACCTGATCATCCTCAACACCTGCGCGATCCGGGAGAAGGCTGAGGACAAGATGCTCTCCGCGCTGGGGCGCTATCGGCCGATGAAGCTTTCCCGCGGGGCGCTGATCGCCGTCGCAGGGTGCGTCGCCCAGCAAGAGAAGGACAAGATCCTCAAGAAAGTTCCGTACGTCGACTTCGTCTTCGGGCCCGATGCGATCGCCAAGCTGCCCGAGATCCTCGAGCGGGTGCAGAACGACCGGGTAAGGGTGGTGGAGACCGCCTGGGTCGATTCCGAGGAGTACGTCTTTCCGCGCGCCGAAGCAGCGACCTCTCGCGGCAAGGTCACCGAGTTCGTCACCGTGATGAAGGGTTGCGACAACGTCTGTTCGTTCTGTGTCGTCCCCCACACCCGCGGCCGCGAGGTCAGCCGCCCCTTCACCGAGGTGCTGGCGGAAGTCGCCGACCTCGCCGGGGTGGGAGTGCGCGAGGTCACCTTGATCGGCCAGAACGTGAACTCCTACCAGGGCGGGCAGACCTTCGCCGAGCTGCTGCAGCGGGTAGCGCAGGTCCCGGGCATCGATCGCATCCGCTTCACCACCAGCCACCCGCATGACCTCTCGGACGACCTGGTCGAGGCCTTCCGCAAGGAGCCTAAGATTGCGCCCCACTTCCACCTCCCGGTGCAGTGCGGCGACGATCAGATCCTGAAGAAGATGCGCCGCGACTACACCGTCGAGCAGTATCTCGAGCGGTTGGAGAAGCTTCGCGCCGCCCGGCCTGGCATCGCGGTCACCACGGACATCATCGTCGGGTTTCCCGGCGAGTCCGAGGAGGACTTCGAACGGACCCTCGCGCTCACCGAACGGGTCCGGTATCAAAACCAGTATTCGTTCGTGTTCTCGCCGCGGCCCAAGACGGCTGCCGGCATCCACGAGGCGGCCTGGGGCCCGATACCCGAAGACGTCAAGCTGAGGCGACTCGACCGTCTCCAGAAAATGCAGCGGAAGATTTCCGGCGAACTGATGGCGGAGTTTCTGGGCAGGACCGTCGAGGTGCTCGTCGAAGGACCTTCCCGCACCGATCCTGAGAAGCGGTTTGGGCGGACGCCCGAGAACCTCACCGTCAACTTCAGCGGTGACGCGCCCACCGGCTCGATCGCCTCGGTTCGCATCGAACGCACCAGCCCTGCCGCCTTGGCCGGAACTCAGATCGCGCTGCTCAGCCCGTCGCGAATTCCGGTCGACGACGAAGAAGTAGCCGAGGTTCTGCCCGAGCTGTGCTCGGCCTGAAGGTGCGCCGCTTCGTCCTCTATGGGCTGCCGATCGTCCTCTACGCGGGGCTGATCTTCTACCTCTCGTCGCTGCCGCTCTCGATTCCCTTTTATGGTTTGCCCTTCGCCGACAAGGCGGAGCACATCGTGGAGTACTCGGTGCTCGGGCTGCTGCTCGCGCGGGCGCTCCGGGGGTATGGCCTGGTCACCCGCAGAGCGGCGCTGTTCGCGGTGCTGGCCTGTTCGGCCTATGGCGCCACCGATGAGTATCACCAGAAATACACCCCGTTTCGCACGTCGGACCCATGGGACTGGGTGGCCGATACCGTCGGGGCTGCGGTGGGCGCGGGAGTGTGGCTGGGCTTTCGCCAAGCCACAGTCTCTACTGGACGCGAGGCGTGATGGCGATTCGTTCCTTCCGGGGGCATCACCCTCGCATCGACCCCAGTTGCTTCATCGAGGACTCGGCGCAGATCATCGGTGAGGTTGAGTTAGGCCCTGACTCGTCGGTGTGGTTCAACACCGTGTTGCGGGGGGACGTGAACCCGATCCACATCGGCGCACGCACCAACCTTCAGGACCTCTCGATGGTGCATGTCCTCACCGCC
>JAYUUC010000604.1:0-3329 GCA_043755105.1 Myxococcales bacterium | reverse complement strand
TTCAACCGAACCCTGAAGGCCTCGCACAAGCCTTCATCATCGGCGCGCCCTTCGTCGGCAAGGACCCGGTCGCCCTCGTCCTCGGCGACAACATCTTCCACGGCCACGGCTTCAGCGAGCTGGTCCAGTCCGCCGCCAAGCTGACCTCCGGCGCCACCGTGTTCGGCTACTACGTCAAGGACCCCGAGCGATACGGCGTGGTCGAGCTCGACGCCCACAACCGCGCCCTCGGTCTGGAAGAGAAGCCGAAAAAACCGAAGTCCAACTACGCGGTCACCGGCCTCTACTTCTACGACAACCAGGTCGTCGACATCGCCGCGCACCTCAAGCCTTCTCCCCGCGGCGAGCTGGAAATCACCGACGTCAACCTCGAGTACCTCAAGCGCGGGCAACTTCGGGTCGAGCTGATGGGCCGCGGTTACGCCTGGCTCGACACCGGCACCCACGACTCCTTGATGGAAGCTTCCCAGTTCATCGAGGTGATCGAGCGCCGGCAGGGGCTGAAGGTCGCGTGCCCGGAAGAGATCGCCTTCCACATGGGCTACATCGATGCCGCCCAGGTGGCGAAGCTCGCCGAGCCGATGAAGAAGAACGAGTACGGCCAGTACCTGCTCCAGGTGATTTCCCCGCAGGGGAGCACCGCGGAGCCGCGGCGATGAAGATTTCCCAGACCTCGCTCCCGGGCGTCCTCCTCTTCGAGCCCCAGGTCTTCGGCGACGACCGCGGGATGTTCGTCGAGCTCTACCACTCGGCCAAGTACGCCGCCGCCGGGGTCACCCAGCCCTTCGTCCAGGACAACTGGTCCCGGTCCATCAAGGGCACCTTGCGCGGGCTTCACTTCCAGCAGCCCCGGGCGCAAGGCAAGCTGGTCACCGCCATTCGCGGGGCAGTGTTCGACGTTGCGGTGGACATTCGCCGCGGCTCTCCCCACTTCGGCAAGTGGTACAGCGTCGAGCTGAGCGAGGAGAACAAGCGACAGCTCTGGGTGCCTCCGGGGTTCGCGCACGGCTTCTGCGTCACTTCGGACCGGGCCGACGTCCTCTACAAGTGCACCGAACTCTACGCGCCCGAGGCCGACCATAGCCTCGCCTGGAATGACCCCGCGCTGGGCATCGACTGGCCGCTCACCGGAGCGCCGCTGCTTTCGAAGAAGGACGCCGCGGCCAGGCCTCTCGCCCAACTCGACGTCCTTCCAGCCGACCCTCGGGACGGATGAAGAATCCGCAGGACGTCGACCCCTCCGACCCTGTCCGCCCGCCAGAGCGGCGCCGCTCCCGCTCCGAGTCCCGCACCCGCAGCACCACCGAGTCCCGCGGGCGTTCGCCCCGCTGGCGTGCGCCGGTGGAAGTCGCGATCGGCCTGCTGCTCGTCTTTGCCCCACTCGCCCTCGGCAGCGCTCCCCCCTGGACGCTGTGGCCGCTCACCCTCGTCGCGCTCGCCGCCGCCGTGGTCACTCTGGTCGGAGTCACCCGCGTGGGTGGCGGCCTGGCCTTCCCGGTCCTCGCGCTGGTGCCCGCTCTCGGTGCCGTGCTCTGCCTTGCGCAGCTCATTCCCTTGCCCTCTGCGCTGCTGCACCTGCTCAGCCCACAGGCCGCCGAGCTGAGAGACTTCGCCCTCGTCCCGCTCGGCCTCGACCGCGCCCGGCCGATTTCCCTCGATCCTTCCGCCACCTGGCGAGAGTTCGCCAAGCAGCTCGCTTACCTCTCCGCTTTCCTCTGTTCCGTCCAGCTCTCCCGGTCGCCGCGGAGCGCCCGCCGGCTACTCCAGATCGTCGCCGCGGTGGGCGTGGCCCTGGCGCTCACCGGCATCGGCCATCTGGTCCTCGACGAGCACCGCCTCTTCGGGCTCTACGGGTTCATCTCCGGCGGCCCGCCGTTGATCACCCCCTTCGGCAACCCCAACCACCTCGCCGCCTACCTCACCCTCGCGGGCACGGTGGCGCTGGGTCTGGCGCTCTCCACCGCGGATCGGCAACGCGCGCTGCTCTGGGGTCTCGGCTACCTGATCATCGGCGCGGCGGTGATGCTCTCGCTCTCGCGCGGCGGCATCGTCTTCTTTCTCTTCGCCCAGCTGCTCTTCGGAGCGCTGCTGCTGCGTCGCCGGACCACCCGCCAGGCCGAGCCGGGCCCGGAAGGCTCGCCGCTCTCGCTCGCCCTCGCTGCCTTCCTCGCGATGGTCCTGGTGGTCGGCCTCGGCGGGTTCATCGCCTACGAGAAACTCGGCGACGAGGTGGCGACCGTCGACACCGTGGACAAGCTCTCGCACTCGAAGATCGAACTCTGGCCAATGCTCGCCGAGGGATCGCGCCACTTCTGGCTCGCGGGGATGGGTCGAGGCGCCTTCGAGGTCGCTTTCACCCGCTACCAGACCGGCGTCGCCGGCAACACCCTCACCCATCCCGAGAATGCGCTCTTCCAGCTCGGGAGCGAGCTCGGCCTTCCCGCAACCCTGGCGACGCTCGCCCTGCTCGGGGTCGGGGGAATCCGGCTCCTCCGCCGCCGGGAGCTGCTCCCCACCGACCTCGCGCTCCTCGCCGCGCTGCTCGCCCTCGGCCTCCACGACCTCTTCGACTTCAGCCTCGAGTTCCCCGCCACCGCGCTGACCGCGTGGGTGCTCTGGGGAGTGGTGGCCCGTCCAGGCAACGCCGAAGTCCTCCCCCGCGCTCGACGTCAATGGCTCGTCCCTGCGCTGGGGCTGTTCTCGCTGGCCACCCTCGCGCTCTGGCTGGGAAGAAGCACCGTCCTCGCCGCAGAGGCGACGCTGGAAAGAGAACTGCTCGCCGGCGCCAGCCCCCGCGCGCTCCGGCGTCAGGCTTTGACGCTGATCGATCAGCACCCGGCCGACTACGCGCTCTACGACATGATGGGGCAGGCCTTCGCCAGCCAGCGTCCCACCGAGCCGATCGAGGCGCTCGCCTTCGTCAACCGCGCCCTCTACCTGCGGCCGATCGACCCGGTCGCACACGGCATCGCCGCACGTTCCCTGCTCGGCATGGGGAAGCGCTCCCAGGCCTTCCTCGAGTACCGGCTCGCCAAGGAAGCCTCCGAGACTCCGGTGGCGGTGCTCGACGAGGCGCTCGGCTTCGCCCGCGGCCTGCGCGAGCTGCAGGCGTTGATCTCCCCCGAGCCAGTCCAGATCCAGGACCTGGTGCTGCGACTGCGCGCGCGCGGCAGGGCAGACGAATCTCACGAGCTTCTTTCCTGGGCACTGGAGGAGCTTTCCCCCCAGCCTGCGCTCGCCTCGCTGTGGGTGATGAACGCTGGCTTTCAGGCCGACGAGAGAAAGGTCGACGCCGCCCTCGCCTCGGTGGAACACGCCCTCACGCTCGA
>JAYUUC010000603.1:0-9708 GCA_043755105.1 Myxococcales bacterium | reverse complement strand
TCACCTATCCCACCCGCGAAGAGGAGAAGCTGATCATGGAGCGGATGGGGAGCGAGGCGCCTCCCCGTGCGGCCAAGGTGGTGACCCCGGAGCAGATCGCGAGCGCCCGTGCGCTGATGCACCAGATCTACGTCGACGACAAGGTGAAGGAGTACATCCTCAACATCGTCTTCGCCACCCGCGACCCGGCCCGCCACGGGCTCAAGGATCTGGTCGACTTCATCGAGTACGGGGCCAGCCCCCGTGCCACCTTGTTCCTCAGCCTCGCGGCGCGGGCGCATGCGTTCTTGCGTCACCGCGGCTTCGTCACTCCGGAAGACGTGAAGGCGGTGGGGTTTTACGTGCTCCGCCACCGGGTTTCGCTCACCTATGAGGCCGAGGCCGAAGAGCTGACGTCCGAGAAGATCATCCAGCGCATTTTCGACAAGGTCGAAGTTCCCTGACCCAGGCTCGCTCGCCGTGCTCACCCGGGACCTGATCAAGCGGATCCGCAAGCTGGAGATCACCACCCGCCGGGTGGTGTCGGACATGCTTGCCGGTCAATACCACTCGGTCTTCAAGGGCCGCGGCATGGCCTTCTCCGAGGTCCGCCAGTACCAGCCCGGCGATGAGATCCGCACCATCGACTGGAACGTCACCGCACGCATGAACGACGCCTACGTCAAGGTGTTCGCCGAGGAGCGCGAGCTCACCGTGATGCTAGTCGTCGACGTCTCGGCCTCGAAGGACTTCGGTTCGAAGGACCGCTCGAAGGCCGAGATCTCTGCCGAGGTCGCCGCACAGATTGCCTTCAGCGCGATCGCCAACAACGACCGGGTGGGGCTGATCCTCTTCTCCGACCGCGTCGAGAAGGTGATTCCCCCGAAGAAGGGTCGCAAGCACGTGCTGCGGGTGATCAGCGACATTCTCTCCTTTCGCCCCGCGCACAAAGGCACCAACGTGTCTGCCGGGCTCAACTACCTCACCCGCATTGCGAAGCGGCAGTCGGTGACCTTCCTCATCTCTGACTTCCTCGCCACCGACTACGAGAAGGCGCTGCGAATCGTGGCCCGCAAGCACGACCTGGTTCCGGTGATGGTGGGCGACCCCGCCGAGGTGAAGTTTCCAAATCTTGGACTGGTCGAACTCGAGGACCCGGAGACCGGCCAGCGGATTCTGGTCGACACCTCGGACCCCCTGGTACGCGGCGAGTTCGAGCGAACGATGAACCTGCAGCGGGAAGGGCGGCGGAAGTTGTTCAAGAAGCTGAAGCTGGACTCGGTGGAACTGCTCACCGGCGAAGATCACGCCAATGCCCTGGCGCGCTTTTTCCGGGCCCGCGCGAAGCGGAGGGCCTCGTGACCCGCGACTTAGTGAATGCCGAGTTGAGGAGCCATCCGTACAGCCCGAGCGGAGGCCGTGAGGCCGAAGTCGAGGGTGGCGGAGGGCCTCCCTCGACTGTGCGCCTTCGGTGCGACGCTCGGGATGAACGGGGGGGGGACGGCGACGCTCCTGCGGAGGTTGTCCCGTGTCCTCGACTTCGCTCATCCCGAGACGGTTCATTCGGAGCCCAAGCCCGTTCACCCCGAGCACGTCGAGGGGGCTCCCAATCCGTCCTTGTTCGCGCCCTGGGTTTGCTCTGGGTAGCGTCGTCCGTGGCACTGGCTTCAGCTCCCGCTGACTCCAACCCGTTTGCCCCGCGTTCCTTCAAGTCCCGCGTCGACCCACAAAAAATCCAGCTGGGGCAGCCTTTCACTTTCGAGGTCGAGCTCACCCATTCCAAGGACCAGCGCTTCGAGCTCCGCACGCCCAAAGAGCTGGGGCCCTTCGAGCTCGTCGACCAGAAGCGCAGCCGCGAAGACGGCGCCGCCGAAGCGGTGACCACGTTCCGGATCGAGCTGGCGCTGTTCGAGCTGGGCAAGAAGCAGCTCCCTGATCTCACCTTCGAAGTGGTGAGCGGTCAGAACGCGGGGACCTGGGTGCTCCCCGGTCTCGAAGTCGAAGGCGTGGCCAGCCTGCCTTCCACCGCGGAGAAGGAAGGGGTGGATTTGAAAGACCTGGCGCCTCTGGTTCCGGTGCCGGTGCGGACCTACCGGGTCCTCTATGCACTGGCCGCGCTGCTCGCGCTGGGAGCGCTGGTGTGGGCCTGGCTGCGCTACCGCAAGCGCCCTCGGCCGCTGGTCGCCGCGCCCATCCGTCCTCCCGCGCCACTTCCCTTGCGGACCCGGGCCGCGCTCGAAGCCTTGCGCGCGGAAGACCTTCCCGGCCAGGGCAAGGTCCGTGAATTCTACTTCCGCCTCTCGGAGATCATCCGGGGCCACCTCGGGGAGCGCTATGGCTTCGACGCGCTCGAGAGCACGTCCCACGAGCTGCTCTCGTCGCTTCGCCGGATGCACACCCCCGGCTTGTCGATTCCAGAGCTCGAGCGGTTCTCCAACGAATCGGACCTGGTGAAGTTCGCCAAGACCGCGGTCGACGCCGATGGGTGCAAGGCGGCAATGGAGTACGGGTTCCGCCTCGTCGAACAGACACTTCCTTCTCCTCCTCTCACGCCTGCCGCGACCTCCCGGAATGCCGGTCACCCACTTTCATAGTCCGCAAGCGCTCTGGCTGCTCCTGCTGGTGCCGCTGGCGCTGGCCTGGGGCTGGCGCGAGCGTACCCGCCGGGCGTCTCTGCGCTATCCGGTCGCCGGGGCCTTCGCCCTCGGCCGCCGCGGCCTGCGCACCTACCTGCTCTGGGCCCTGCCGGTGCTTCAAGCCGGCGCCTTGGCGATGGCGGTGATTGCCCTCGCCCGTCCCCAGGAACAGGACGCCAAGGTGCGCGATCTGTCGGTTGAGGGAATCGACATCATGATCGCCCTCGACCTCTCCACGTCGATGGAGGCGGGCGACTTCCGGCCTCAGAACCGGCTTCACGTTGCCAGGGAAGTGCTCAGTGAGTTCATTGCTTCCCGGGTGAATGACCGGATCGGCCTGGTGGTGTTTGCCGGCGAGGCCTACACCCAGGCGCCGCTGACCCTCGACTATGGCGTGCTCAAGGAAGTGGTGAAGCAGCTGCGGACCCGGGTGCTCGAAGACGGAACGGCGATCGGCGATGCGATCGCGGTGTCCTTGAATCGACTGCGGGACTCCGAGGCGAAGAGCCGGGTGCTGGTGCTGATCACCGACGGTGACAACAACGCAGGAAAGATTTCCCCGCTCGATGCCGCCGCGATGGGCAAGTCGTTGAAGATTCCCGTCTACACCATCCTCGTCGGCAAGGGCGGCAAGGTGCCCTTTCCCCAGGGCCAGGACCTGTTCGGAAACACCGTCTGGAGAGAGACCGACATCCCGGTCAACCCGGCGCTGCTGAAGGACATCTCTGCGATCACCGGCGGTTCCTACTACCAGGCCACGGACCGAGACACCCTCAAGGCGGGGCTGCAGAAGGTGCTCGATTCGCTCGAGCGCTCCAAGCTTCTCGAGGGCGGGGCGATGACCAACTTCCGCGAGTCGTTCCACCCCTACCTGCTGCTCGCTTTTTTGCTCGCCGCCTGTGAGCTCCTGCTCAAGGCCACCTACCTGCGGGTGTTCCCGTGAGCTTCCTCCGGCGAACGAAGCGAGGGGAGGGCCGATGAACGGCCCCTGGCGATTCACCCTGCTCGGGTATCAGCTCGGCCTCGCCCGGCCGCTGTATCTGTTCAGCATGGGGCTTGCCCTGCTCCTCGGAGTCTGGGCGCTGCGCTCCGCGCTCGGCCGCAAGGAAAGGCTGGAGCGGCTGATCCCCGCGCGCCTGGTCGACCGGCTCGCTCCCGGGGTGTCGGTGTTCCGCCCTGGGCTGCAGGCGGGCTTCTACGGAATGGGGTTGCTGCTGTTTGGCTTCGCGCTGGCACAGCCTCAATGCGGCAGCCGCACCGAGCTCACCCAGCGCCGGGGCATCGACCTGGTGGTGGCGCTCGACGCCTCGAAGTCAATGCTCGCGCGCGATGTTCAACCCTCCCGGCTGGAGCGCGCCAAGCTCGAGCTCAACACGCTGCTCGACGAGCTCAAGGGCGACCGCGTCGGCATCGTGGTCTTCGCCGGAGACGCCTTCATTCAGTGTCCACTCACCGCTGACTACTCGGCGGCGAAGATGTTCCTCCGCGCCGTCGACCCCGAGCAGATGCCCCAGGGCGGCACCAACATCGGCTCGGCGCTGTTGCTCTCGCGGCAGGTGCTGGAGAGCGCCGACCGGGGGAGCAAGGAAAAGGTGGTGGTGTTGATCTCCGATGGCGAGGACCTCAGCGGCGAGGTGCAGGCCGGCATCGACGGCCTCAAGGACGCCGGGGTGAGGGTGCTCAGCATCGGCATCGGCAGCGATCAGGGCGAACCGATTCCGCTGTTCAACAAGAAGGGCGAGATGTCGGGCTACCAGAAGGACGCGTCCGGCAACCCGGTGTTGACGCGATTGGACCGCGAGGGGCTCACCCGGGTCGCAGAGGCGACCGGGGGCGAGTTCTTCTACCAACCGCGCTCGGTGGCGGTGGGCCAGGTGGTCGAAGTGATCGACCGGATGCAGAAGAGCGAGCTCGAGAGCCGGCTCACCGTTCGCTACGCCGAGGGCTATCAGCTCTTTGCCGCGCTTGGGCTGGCGGCTCTGGTCGCCGGCATTTTCACCCCGACCCGGCGGAGATCCCCGTGAAGCGCAGCCGGCTGCTTCGCGCCACCCTCTGCGGAACGCTCGCCGCCCCGCTCGCGCTGGGCCTGCCCGCGTACGGCTTCGGTCCTTTCGAGAAGAATCACCCGCTGGTGGAGCAGGGTGAGCAGGAGTACGAGAAGGGGAACTACGCCGCTGCGCTGCAGAGGTTCGATGATGCGGCGAAGGCGTTGCCCGGCTCTGCGCCACTCGCACTCGACCGCGGGAATGCTCTTTACCGGCTCGGCCGCTACGACGAAGCCCGGGATGCCTTCCGTCAGGTTGCCGAAGGCGCTGCCCCGGAGCTTCGGTCCCGCGGCTACTACAATCTGGGCAACACCCTGGCCGCGACCGAGAAGGATTCCGAGGCGCTCGCCGCCTACCGCAAGGCGCTGGTGCTCGACCCTGCCAACGCTGATGCCCGGCACAACCTCGAGGCGCTGCTGCGAAAAATTCCCCCCCCGCAGCCGAAGTCGGACGGAGGGACTTCGCCCCCCGATGGCGGTCCCTCCGATGGAGGGAAGAGCGATGGAGGCTCGCCCGATGCGGGGAAGTCCGATGGCGGTTCGCCCAGAGATGGCGGCCAGAGTGGAGACGGCGGAGCAGCCGATGCCGGAAGTGCAGGCTCGGGTGAGAGTGGCTTCGATGGCGGCCGCGACGCAGGGATGGACGGAGGGAGTTCCGGCGACCATGACTCCAAGGGTGACGCTGGACCGGGCGAGCCGCAGAGTGGAGATGGGGGAGCGCCCGATGCGCTCGACGGCGGCCGCGATGGAGGTTCCAGTGCGGCCGACCTCGATGAGGCGGACGGCGGCAGTTCGAAGTCGGCGGCGGACGTCTCTCGCCAGGAGGCGGAGAAGCTCCTGGATTCGATGAAGAACAACGAGAAGAATCTGCAACTGTGGCGGTTTCAGCAGAAGAGACCGAGGAAGCCCAATGACAAGGACTGGTGACCGGCGACGCGTGAAGACGCTCACGGCCCTGGCGATGATGCTGCTGGCCTCTCCTGCGCTCGCCGCAGTGGAGTTTTCCCAGAACGTCGACCGCACCGAGGTGGGCACCGAGGACACCTTCCGGCTCACCGTGCTGGTCTCCGGCGCTCCGGAGGGCGCTCAGGTTCAGTTTCCGCAGACCAACGAGTTCGAGGTGCTCTCCCGCTCGCAGAGCACCCAGATGTCGTACCAGATGGGCGGCGGCTCCGGGCTCGGCAGCATCAAGCGCTCGCAGCGCTTCGTGCTCGCGATGCGCGCCAACCGCGCTGGCACCTTGACCCTGCCCGCTTCGACCCTGGTGGCCGGGGGCAAGAGCTACCGCACCGAAGCGATCAAGATGGGGGTGAAGAAGGGGACCCGGCAAGAACCCGGCGCGGTCGCCCAGGGAGGACAGCCTCCCGACTTTCCAGACCTGCTCCACGGCTTTCCCGGCTTCCCTGATGACTTCGGCGAGCCCGGCATCCCCGAGCCTCAGATTCCGAGGACCGAGTCCGACCTTTTCTTGAAGGCCACAATAGACAAGCCCGAGCTCTACGTCGGCGAGCAGGCCACCCTCGCGCTCTACATCTATTCGCGGGTCGATCTCTCCTCGGTCGATGCGCTCACCATGCCCAAGCTCGACGGATTCTGGAGCGAAGAGCTGGACAGCCCGTCGCAGCTGGCCGGTGAGCAGAAAGTGGTCGGCGGCGTGCCCTACCGCGTCTACCTGGTGAAGCGCCGTGCCCTCTTTCCGGTGAAGCCGGGGAGCTTGACCATCGCGCCTGCCGAGGCGGACATCACCACGGGCTACCTCTTCGCCGGTCACCGGGTGCATCGAAAGGGCAACGTGCTCGAAGTGAAGGTGAAGCCGCTGCCTCCCGGAGGCCCGGCGGGCGTCAGCTCGAGCAGCGTGGGCCAGTGGCGGCTCACCACCGAGGCCTCATCGAGCCAGGTGAAGCTGGGCGATCCGGTCAATGTGAAGGTGGTGCTCGAAGGACGAGGCAACGTGAAGAACCTCGCGGCGCCCAAGCTCACCGGGCCGGCGGCCTTGAAGATCTACGAGCCCACCAGCACGGACCGGATCGCGGTCAGCCAGGGCACGCTGGGAGGAAAACGGGTGCTCGAGTACCTGGTGATGCCTCAGCAGACAGGGACCTTCACCTTGCCCGCACTCATCTTCGACTATTTCGATCCAGCGGCCGGCCGCTATCAGCAATCGAAGACCGAACCGTTGGCCATCACCGTGCTCGCGGGCGCGGGAGGTCCCGCAGTCGCCGGAAAAGGCGCAGGTCCGGTCGTCGCTCCGGACAGCAAGAATCAGCTCGAGGCCAATGGGCTGAGACCGCTGCGGTACCACGCGGACTTTGCCGCGTCCCAGGCACCGGTGTGGAGCCGACCCTATTTCGTGCCCTTGGCCGTGGCTCCCGTGCTCGGCTGGCTGGGGTTGCTTGGGCTGGGGCTGATGCGGGCCGCCGCTACCCGCGATGACCCCGCGACGCGTCGCAAGCGCCAGAGCCGCGCGGCCCGGGCCCGGCTGACCGCCGCAGAGAAGCTCGCCGGCGGAGACCCCGATGCCTTCTACGCCGAGGTCGAGCGGGCGCTGCTCCATTTCCTCGAAGCGAAACTGGGTATCCCGGTAGGAGGCCTCACGCGGGAAGGCCTGGTGGAGAAGCTCAATGCCGCGGCGGTTGACCCGAAGCGGCAGCGGAGCGTGGTGCGGGTGCTCGAGGCGTGCGAGCTCGGCCGGTTTGCTCCGGGCGGTGGCAGTATCGGGCGCGAACGACTGCTCGACGAAGCCGAGGCGGCGATGGAAGGGTGGGACTAAAGCGATGCTGTCCGGACTGCTTCTCTCTGCGGTGCTTGCTCAGGGTTTCTACACGCCGGCCGAGGCCAAGGCGGTGTTCACCCAGGCCAATGAGGCCTATGCCCGGGAAGATTTTGCACAGGCTTCCAGTGGCTTTTCCAAGCTGCTCGAGCACGGGTTCGGTGGCGCCGATGTCCTCTACAACCTCGGGACCAGCGCCCTGGCGGAAGGGAAGCTGGGCGAGGCGGTGCTTTACCTCGAGCGTGCGCGCCGGGCGGGGGGCGACCCGGACATCGAGGCCAATCTGGCGGTGGCCCGTTCGCGGCAGCTCGATCGGGTGGTGGGGGCCCAGGCCGACGAGCAGTTCCTGACCCGGCTGGCGTCTGCGACCCGAGAGTCGCTCACCTCGACGTTGTTTCTGGTGTTCGGGTGGGGAGCCCTGGCGCTGTGGGCGTGGGGTCGGTTCAGCAAGAAGCCCCGGTCGTTCGCTCGGGCCGGCGCGGGGGTGCTGGTGCTGCTGGCGCTGGGCAGCGGGGGGCTCACCGCCGCCCACGCCTGGGTGGCGAACAATCTGGTGGAATCGGTGGTGCTGGCGCCGTTACTCAAGGCCCGCGAGCTTCCGCGCGACGGTTCCAAGGTGGCGTTCGAGGTTCATGCGGGCTTGAAAGTGAGAGTGCTGGGCGAGGAGGGCCGGTTCGTGCGCATCCGTCTGCCCAACGGCCTGGAAGGCTGGACCGAGAAGGACGGGGTAGCGCAGATATGATCGTCGTCAACAACGCTGAGAAGATTTACCGGCGCGGGCAGACCGAAGTCCGGGCTCTGGTGGGCGCGAATCTGGTGGTGCCCAGGGGGCAATTCGTCTCGGTGATGGGGCCTTCCGGGTCGGGGAAGAGCACCCTGCTCAACCTGCTCGGGGCGCTCGATGTGCCCTCGGCCGGGTCGATCACCATCGACGGAATGGAGATTTCCAAGCTTACCGACCTCGAGCTCTCGGCGTTCCGCAGGGACCGGTTGGGGTTCATCTTCCAGTTCTTCAATCTGCTGCCGACGCTGACCGCGCTGGAGAACGTCGCGCTGCCGGCGCTGCTGTCGAACAAGTCCCGGGCAGAGGTGATGCCGCGGGCGAAGGCGCTGCTGGAAGCGGTGGGGTTGAAAGGCCGCGACCATCACCGGCCCGATGAACTTTCCGGAGGCGAGATGCAGCGGGTGGCCGTGGCCCGAGCGTTGTTACCTGCTCCGGCACTGCTGCTCGCCGACGAGCCGACCGGCAACCTCGACTCGAAGACCGGCGCCGAAGTGCTGAGGCTGATTCGCGAGGCCACCCGCGCTCGCAACCTGACCGTGGTGATGGTGACGCACGACCCCGGAGCGGCAGCGGTGGGGGACAGAATCGTCCGCCTCGCGGACGGGATGATCGTCGGCGACGAGCGGACGCAGGGCGCGGCGGCCTGAGGGAGAGTCAGCTCGGTTGAGTCCTCGATGCGCGTTCGCGGCGGGGGCTCGAGCAGGAGTGCCCCGTCGGGCTTGGGAGGGGTCCGGGCCCGACTGCGCATCGGATGCGCACTTCACACCACCTTGAGGCGGGCCTTCACCGATACCTCTTTTGAGCCTCCATTCCGGAAGGCAAGCACAGAGGTGAAACCCGATGAAGACGTTCAATAACACTGCTGCCGCTGCACTCGTTGCGATGGGCTTGCTGATGACTGCGTGCGGGCCCCGTCTCGAGGACCAAATGTTGGGACATCGCAAGGTCACCTCGACCCTGACCTGGGACGATGGATCGGGTCCACACACCCAGAATCCTTTTCGTTCCGACTACCTGATCGCCGAGAGCAGCGGTGAGTGGAGTTTCGACAATCAGTTCGCCGGGTGCGTGTTGCCCACGGGGTGGAACAGCCAGACCGGGTCCATCGACGCCCTCAATCCAAAGTGGTGCTCCATCGAGCTTGAAAACGGCGCTCAAATGTTGATCCTACCCATGTCCGGCACCGGGAAATTGTCGCGGACCGAGCTGGAATCCACCCTCGAAGGGGTGATGTATCTCGTCCCTGCGGGCGCGGAAGGGATCAGCAATATCCCCGGTCGATACCCGGCCCCCGGGTCCAAGATTCAGCTCACCGGCGGAAAATACAAGATCGAGATTCACCAGCAGCCGTAAGCCCCTCGGCGCTCATCTGGGCAGCGGCCGGGGCCAGGTGAATTTGCTGAGGCTGTAGGAGAGGTCCACGCTCTCCCGGGCCGATTCGAGGAGGAGGGGTACGCTTGGAAGGGCGTATCGCCTCCCCACCCGCAGGACCAAC
>JAYUUC010000602.1:0-3332 GCA_043755105.1 Myxococcales bacterium | reverse complement strand
CATGCGGCCAGGTTTGGCGAGATTCGCACCGCGCATCCGGTGTTCGCGCCCTTCACTGGCCAGGCGTCGGAGGGGCTCACCAGTGCCCGCTTCTACCGTTACATGCTCCTCGAAGCCGAGTCGGTGCCAGCAGGCCAGAAGCCCTCGTCGGAAGTGCTGGCCTCCTACGAGGACGGAGCGCCTGCGCTGGTGGTGGCCCGTCGCGGTGCCGGGCGGGTGATGCTGTTCACCTCGACGGTGGACCGGGACTGGGGTGACTTCGCCATTCGCACCAGCTTCCTCCCCTTGATGCAGCGGTGCTGCGCGTACCTCTGTGGCGCTCTCGAGGAGCGAGATCAACCCCGGGCCCGCATCGGGGAGACGGTGACCTTGAAGCTCGAGGCCGACCAACACCTCGCCGGGGTCCGTTCTCCGTCAGGAGTCGAGCTGACCCTGACCCGCACTTCGGGAGGCGGCGTGCAGGTCGGTCCGGTTCTCGAACCGGGCGCTTATCTGGCCTTCGACACCGCAGGCCAACCGATGCCCGGCCTCGGCTTCGCAGCGCTGCTCGACCCGGCCGAGAGCGACCTCACCCGGGTGAAGCCCGAAGCGCTGGCGAGCTACTTCGGCGAGGAGTCGGTGCGGACCGCGAGCGCGGACAACGCCGAGCACCCGGTGCCCTTCTGGACCTGGCTGTTCGTGGCGGCCGCGGCGGCGTTCTTCCTCGAAGGTCTGCTGCTGCGGAAATAGCGACTCGGTTGGTCGCGGACCCGCTGCCTTTGCCCCGGACTAGGATGGCGCCAATGGAGACCTCGCTCGAGCGGCAGTGCGCACGGATGTTGATGATCGGCTTTCCCGGCCGGGTGGCAGATCCGGAGCTGCTCGCTCTGGTCGACCAGGGTGTCTACGGCGCGATCCTCTTCGCGCGAAACGTGGGGACGCCAGAGCAAACCGCGGCGCTCTGCCGTGCGCTCAAGGCCCACGCCAAGCGCCCGTTCATCCTCGCTGTCGATCAAGAAGGAGGACGGGTGGCCCGGCTGCGCGGCGCCCCGTTCACCGCCCTGGCCCCGATGCGAGAACTCGGCCTGCGCGGGGACGAACTGCTCGCGCGTCGAGTGGGTCGACTGCTTGCACACGAGTTGCGAGCAGTCGGTTTCGATTGGGACTTCGCGCCGGTCCTCGACGTCGACACCAATCCGAAGAATCCGGTGATTGGCGATCGTTCGTTCCACGCCGGTGCCGCCGAGGTGGGTCGGCTCGGGGTGGCGCTGGCCCGCGGGCTCGAGGACGGGGGGGTGGCTTCCTGCGGAAAGCATTTCCCCGGACATGGCGACACCCATCAGGACTCTCACCACGACTTGCCCCGGCTTCCCCATGACCTGGAGCGATTGCGGAGGCTTGAGCTGTTGCCCTTCGCCGAATACGCGAGGGCCGGACTGGCATCGTTGATGACTGCACACGTCATCTTCGAAGCGGTCGACCCCGGGGTACCGGCGACGATGAGTGCCCGGGTGCTGACCGGTGTGCTCCGCGGCGAGCTCGGCTTCAAGGGGGTCGTGGTGAGCGACGACCTGGAAATGAAGGCGATCGCCGACCACTATCCGATCGAAGAGGCAATGATTGAGGGAACCCTCGCGGGAGTGGACCTCTTCCTCGTCTGTCACAAGGCCGAGCTTCAACGTCGGGCCATCTTCGCCCTGGTGGCCGCGGTGAAATCCGGCCGCGTTCCCCATGCCCGGGTGCTCGAAGCCAACCAGCGGCTCGATGCCCTGGCACAACGGTTCGCTCATCCCCCCGAGGACCTGCTCGCCACCCTCGGCAACGACGCCCATCGGTCCCTGGCAGACGGGCTGGCTGCCGGACCCGCCGGGAAGGACCCCACGGAAATGTTGGGGTAGGCCCCCGTTGAGCTCAGTGAGTGGAACTGGCCGGCATTCCGTCGTAGGGGACGAGCGAAGGGGCGGCAGGCGCGCGCGGTAAACGCACGGAGAACGTCGTCCCGGCGCCATCGGTCGACGTCACCTTCACGGTCCCTCCATGGGCAATCACGATTTCCCGGGCGATGTGGAGTCCAAGGCCCATGCTTCTCGACGCCTGCTCCTCGAACTGATTCGCCTCTCGAACCATCGGCTCGAAGATGTTCTCGAGCAGCTCGGCAGAGATGGTGGGGCCGTCGTTGTGGACTTCGATCACGATCGCCTCGGGGTCCCCCTTGGCCACGACCTTCACCGGCCGATTCCGTTCTCCGTGCTGAAGCGCATTTCCCACCAGATTCGAAAGGACCTGAGCCAAGCGGTCCGAATCCCAGCTCCCGTGGAGGTCACCCGTGCAATGGAAGTCCATCTGGCGATGGGGATGAAACGCTTTCAGTTCTGCAATGACCTCCCGGGAAAGTGCTTCCAGATCCATGGGCTGCGGCGAAACCGGAATCCCATTTCCCATTCTCGCTCGCGTCAAATCGATCAGGTCATTCACCATTCGCTGCATTCGACTCGCGCTGTTGAGAATGCGCGCGGCAATCTTGACAGTTCTGTCCTCGGCGCCCCGCGCACTGGTGAGCAGCCCCGTGGACATCAGAATGGCGCCGAGAGGATTGCGCAGGTCGTGACCGAGGATGGCGAGAAACTGGTCTCGTGTCCGATCCATCAGCTGCATGTAACTGTCCGTTGCCTCGACCAGCGCCTCATCGACCGCTTCGTTGAAGCGGGTGACTTGACGACTGTCGGTGCCACCCGCGTCTTCGAAGAGCTTCAGAACGCTGGTACGAAGTGCCCGGTACTCGGCAACGAGCTGGCTGAGCTTGAACCCGGCCTCGATGCGAACCACGGCGTGCGACTTGCCGACTGATTCCATCCGATGCGCCCGACCGTGACCCTCGGACTTTTGCGTCTGCTCCGCATCGGCCTGGGGTAATTCGAGGTCCTTGACGATGGCGGCAAGAATCTCTCCCGCATGGTCGCGCAGTGCAACGGTGTCCATTCCTCCTGCTGCGGGCAGCAAGGTCCGGGCGAAGGTGCTCCATGCGGTGATAATTCCTTCGCGGTTTGCGCGGATGAATTCGGTCAGCGTCATCGAGTTCCTTGTCGGGGTCAGGCAGGCCACCAGAGGATGGTGTAAATGGTAGCGGCAGACCCTCGGGCAACGCGCTCGGCCGCGAGTCTCATCGATGTATCCAGAATCCTTCGAAGGGAGGGGCAATCTAGACGGGCAGAGCGCAGTGCTCCCTCTGGGGTTCTGGTACGAATAGTGTCCAATTGTGGCGAGGCGCGCTGGTTGATGGATTGACGGTCCTGCTGATTGATGGGCATCACCGAGCGCGAGCGTGAGCGAGCGCGCTCGATGATGGGGAGCTG